>DASYTJ010000001.1:0-27704 GCA_036002325.1 Thermoanaerobaculia bacterium
TAGATCAAGAAATAGAGGTAGGCCAGGTAGTCCTGAACCCATTGAGGGTTCTTGAATGGGTCTTGCCTGTCGTTGTGATCCCGGAAGGATTGGCCTCTTGAGTAGATCGTCGGGAAAAACAATGGACGGTCTGAATGAGGGGTGTCGCCCTCCAGTTCTCCCCGTATGCCCAGCCGGAACTCGACGAACTTACGGACCGAAGGTCTGCTAGACTCCTGGCGCCTCTCGGACTCTAAGATCTCGTAAAGCCGTTCTCGAATGCGATCCCTTCGGTCGGCATTGTCCAACACTCTCTCTACTTCGGGTTCTAATCTGGCCATAGAAGATGCAAAGAGCACTTGGAGCGCAGGAAGAGCTGCAAGCGCGCGCGAGACTCGAAACCAGGAGAGCCAACTGGCGAACGTTAGTGAGAGAACTACCGGCCAATAAGTATGCTTGTTGGCGATCACCCAGGACGATGAGTGGGCGAGCCTAAATAGAGACATCCACGCCAGGAGAAAGAGCAAGCAATCTCCAAGATAGGTCTGCGAATTGCGGGCAATTTTGCCGATTGACTCTTGGTATGACTGCCAGAGCTCATCTCGCTTAGTTGTTGCATGTAGAGTAACGTCAGACGCTCTTTGGAAGAGATCGCCAATAGTGAAGTCCTTTGTGGTTAGAGAGGCAGCAAGCGGCTCCAAGGCTGTGACGCTCAGGAGGCGACTTCGTGACCGATTCTCTGGGGGAGGAAAGAAAAGCAGTGTAATCGTCGCGAGTATTTGGCCCACAGTGCGTAGGAGTGCCAGGTAAATCGCAACGATGAGAACTGGCACCACAAAGGAGACGTATATCAGCCCGGTATCCTTTGCCAGCGTGAACCACTCATTGTCCGCTAGTCGCTTGGGGTCAACCTGCGGAATCTGGAGCGCAGGTAGCGTGGCGTGTAGGAATCCGAAGAGGAGAACAAGGAGTCCAATATGGACGACAACGTGGGCTTGGCTCTTGGTCCAAGTGCTTCTGACGCTTCCATAGAGCTCCTGTACGTCAGAGAAAGTGCTCATACCAGCCTCTCTTAGACCGGCCCACATAAGGACCTATGTCGTTCATTCTATAGGACATGGAAAATTCTACGCCTGCCGGGGCCTGGGGTCAATGTAACGAATCGCTAGAGAGCCGCCCGGAGCCGTTTGCACTATGTGTCCCGGAGAAGAGCTGCCAACGGATTCATCAGTCCCGCCAAGATCCCTTGAAACCTTGAGCCTCCCGCCTCGTATGTCTCTCCTGTAGACATTCGAGGAGAGAGCCATGAGCCCGCCAACCACCACCGATCTTCTCCAGGGAACGCTCGATCTGTTGATTCTGAAGACGCTGAGCCTCGGTCCCCAGCACGGATGGGGCGTGGCGCAGCGCATCCAGCAGACGTCCCGCGATCTCCTGCAGATCAACCAGGGATCGCTGTACCCGGCGCTTCACCGGCTCGAGGAGCAGGAGTGGATCGAGTCGGAATGGGGCGTTTCCGACAACAACCGTCGCGCCAAGTTCTACCGTCTCACCGCCGCCGGGCAGCGCCAGCTCGATCGCGAGTCCGAGAGCTGGGAGCAGTACGCCCAGGCGGTGCGCTGGATCCTGCAATCCGCGTGAGGAGCTCGCCATGGCTACAGTGCGCAAGATCGCCAATCGCTTGAACGTCGTCGCCGACCGCACCTCCTTCGAGAGCGATCTCGACGACGAGATGCGCTTCCATCTCGAGATGCAGACCGCGAAGAACGCCGAGCGCGGCATGAGCCCGGAGGAGGCGCGAGCCCTCGCCGAACGCGAATTCGGAGCCGTCGACCGCTTCAAGGACGAGGTTCGCGACGTGCGCGGCGTCACCTGGCTGGACGACGTGCGGCGCGACGTCCGTTTCGGGCTGCGATCGCTGCGCCGCTCGCCGGCCTTTACCACGGTCGCCGTCCTCTGCCTGGGGCTGGGCATCGGCGCCAACGCGGCCGTGTTCAGCGTCGTCAACGCGGTGCTCCTGCGGCCGCTGCCTTATACCGAGCCGGAGCGGCTGATGCGCATCTATGAGACGTTCGGCGACCGCAGCCACGGCTCCGTCTCGGTGCCCAACTTCCGCGATTGGCAGGAACAATCCACCGGCTTTGAAGGGCTCGCGGCCTGGCACGAGGCGAACCTGAACCTCGCCGCCGCCGGCGGAACGGAGCGGATCCAGGCGGTGGTGGCGAGCGCCAACCTCTTTTCCATTCTCGGCGCCAACCCCTTGCGCGGACGCGCTTTTGCCGCCGGCGAGGACAAGCCCGGCAACGGTGACATGGCCGTGTTGAGCGAGACGCTGTGGCGGACCCGCTTCGGCGCCGATCCCGCACTGATCGGCCGGACGGTTCAGCTCGATGATCGGCCGTTCACCGTCTTGGGGGTCATGCCGGCCGCCTTCGACTTTCCTCCGGGCGGAGCCGGCACGGACGTCTGGACGCTCTTCGCGCCGTCCGAGGCGCAGGCGAATGCACGCGGCGGCCACTACCTCGGTGTGGTCGGCCGCCTGCGGCGCGGTGTCTCGCTCCCTCAGGCTTCAGCGCAGCTCCGCGCCGTGGCCGCCAGCCTCGAGAAGGCCTATCCCGATCAGCAGGCGGGGCGGAGCGTTCTGCTCACGCCGCTGCAGGAGACCGTGGTGGGACAGTCGCGGCCGGCCCTGCTCATCCTGTTCGGCGCCGTCACCTTGGTGCTACTCATCGCCTGCGCCAACGTCGCCAACCTGCTGCTGGCGCGCGCCGCCGTGCGCCGGCGCGAGGTAGCGGTCCGCCTGGCGCTCGGCGCCAGCCGCGCCCGCCTGGTGCGCCAGTTCCTCGTCGAGAGCCTGGTCCTGGCGCTCGCCGGGGCGCTGCTCGGCGCGCTGCTGGCCTGGTGGGGCCTCGCCGTCCTCACGCCGCTCGCCAAGAGCGCCCTGCCGATCGCGGGCGGCATCCCGCTCGACGGCCGGGTCTTCGGTTTCCTCCTCCTCACCGCGGGGCTCTCCGGCCTGGCGTTCGGCATTGTGCCGGCGCTCCAGTCCGCCCGCGAAGACGTGCGCGACACCCTGGGCGACGCGAGCGCCAAGGCGACGTCGAGCGGACGTCAGCGGCAGTTCCGCAATGCCCTGGTGGTGCTGGAAGTCGCGCTCTCGCTCGTCCTGCTGGTCGGCGCCGGCCTGCTCATGCGGGGCTTCTGGCGCCTGCGCGACACAGCGCCGGGGCTCGCCACCGAGAACGTGCTCACCGCTCACTTCGCCCTGCCGGACGAGCGGCTCCAGGGGGCGACCGCTCGCGTCTTCCAGCCGCTGCTCGAGCAGCTGCGCCACATCCCGGGCGTGCGCTCGGCCGGCCTGATCTCCATGCTGCCGATCCAGGACGCGTGGACAAACGGCGGCTACAAGGTGGAAGGCCGGCCGGACCCAGCACCGGAAGAGGCGCCGATCGCCGAATATCGGATCGCGAGCCCGCAGCTCTTCGCCTCGCTCGGCATTCCCGTGCTGCGCGGCCGCGACTTCCAGGAGACCGACGGCGGCCCAGGCTCACGCCTGGTGATCGTCAACGACGCCCTGGCGCGCCAGCAGTTCCCCAGCGAGAACGCCGTCGGCCGCCAACTGCGGATCGACGAAGAGGCGCCGCATACCATCATCGGAGTCGTCGGCGACGTCCGGCAGGCGGGGCTCGACCGCGAGCCCCTGCCGGAGATCTATTTCCCCTACGTCCAGATCGGCGCCGAGAACTGGCTCGGCGACGCGGTCCTCGTCGTCCGCACCTCGGTGCTGCCGGCGAGCCTCGCCGGCGCCCTGCGCCAGACGGCCCGCAACCTCGCTCCGGACGCGTCGGTCTCTCGGGTGATGACCATGGAAGACGTCGTCGCCGAATCGCTCGCTGGCCGCCGGCTCAACCTCTGGCTGCTCGGCATCTTCGCGGCCATCGCACTCGTGCTGGCGGCCGCCGGGCTCTACGGAGTCATCTCCTACCTCGTGGCGCAGCGGACGCGGGAGATCGGCGTGCGCATCGCGCTCGGAGCCCAGAAGCGGGACGTGAAACGGCTCGTCCTTAGGCAAGGGGCGGTGCTCACGGCCACGGGGATCGCCATCGGCCTGCTCGGCGCCCTCGGTTTGACGCGCGTGCTCGCGAGTTTGCTCTTCGGCGTCAGCACCCGCGATCCCTTGACCTTCGCCTCGATCGCCGCGCTGCTTGCCGCGGTGGCTCTGTTCGCCACCTGGCTGCCGGCCCGGCGGGCCTCGCGGGTGGATCCCATGGTGGCGATCCGCAACGAGTAGTTATCGAAGGCTCCACAACGACAGCGCCGCGAAAAATGCATAGAAGCACGACATGGCGACCAGCGACGCCCGGCGCCACAGCGGCGGCCGTAGCTCCGGCGGCAGCAGCCGCGTGTTGATGTAGAGCAGGTGCAGCGAGGCGACGATGAACACGATGCCGGCGATGTTGGCGCCCAACTGCAGCAGGACGATCGGCTGGGCGAGGCGAAGCGCGATGAGACCCCAGACCACGATGGCGGCCAGCATAGTGTAGTAGACGCGGCGGACGTCGCCGCCGCGCCAATCGCGTACCCGGCGGCTGCCGGTCCAGAGGATGTCGGTGATGGCGCGGGCCATCCCTTCCAGGCTGTCCAACTGGGTCTTGAAGAGAATCCAGGCGCCGAGAAAGGCGATCCCTCCCGCCATCAAAGGCCCGGCCTGCGCACCGATGCTGTGGGCGAGCGCCGCGGCGATACCCAGACCGCGGATGTCGGTGCCGTGCGGCAGAAACGTCACGTAGAGCAGCGCCGGCAAGGCCATGCCGAGCAGCGCGCCGGTGAAAAACACGCCCCACTGGTCGGCGCGAACGATGCGCCACCAGCCCCGCCAGCGCCGCATGGCTTCGGCGTCCGGCTTGAAGATGAAGCCGTCGTGCGCTAGGTGCACCTTCTGGCCGCCGACGGCGGCGGGAATGTAGCCCGCATGCTTCCCCATGCCGTAACCCTTGTCCCGCGCCCAGTTCGAGAGCGTGATGTTGTTGACGCCGCCGCAGCCGGCGTAGGCTACGAGTGCCGCGAGCAGGACGAAGTCCGTGCCCGGCGGGAGGAAGTCGAACCTTCCCGCGTCGAGGTCGAAGCCGGCGAACCCCGCCGCTCCGGCAAGCCAGGTCCGCAGGGGTACGAAGAGCACCGCCAGCACCAGAAAGCTCCCCAGGATACCGGCGATCAGCAGCCAGTTGAGCACTTCGAGCGTACGGCCGATCCGCCGGCCTACGAGGAGCACCGCGACGCAAGCGAGGAAGGTCCCGACGCCGATGAGATACACGGCGCCGGCATCCTCCGGTCCCGCGACGCGCCGGGCGGTGAGAAAGAAAACGGCGCCCGCGGCGTTGGCCGCCCACGCCGGCCAACCGGTCTGCAGCACGTAGAGAATCGTGTAGAACCAGGCCCAGCCTTTCGCCGACGGCGGCGTGCGCATGAAGCCGGTGAAGACCGGCTCGCCGGTGGCCACCGTGTAGCGCATGAGCTCCATGTTGAACACCGTCTGCAGGAACACCGCGACGCCGGTGACCCAGAGGAGCGACAGCCCGTGCCGCACGAAGGCGGCCGGACCGAGAAGGAACTCGCCGCTGCCGATGGAGAGCCCGAGGACGATGACCCCAGGACCGACGACGCCGATCCAGGCCAGCCCCCGCGGCACAGGCGGTGGGGGCAGATCCGCATGCACCCAAGGCTCGAGTCCGGAACGGGCTTCCGGGAGAGCACCGGCGTCAGGCGCAGCGGCAGGCGCGGTCATCGCTGGGCCTAAGGCTACAACGGATCGGGTTCTCTGGAGACGAGCCGCTGTACCTCCTCTCTCCACCGGTGGTATCGTCCTCCTCCGCAACCTTCTTCCAATAAGGCCACGAAAGGAAACACCATGTCCGACATGTCCTCATCTGTCCCTCCCCCTCCGGGCACACCCGCGAAGAAGGGGCTCGGCCCTCTCGGCTGGATCCTGATCGGCTGCGGCGGCCTGATCGTCGTCGGCGGTCTCGTCTTCGGCGGCCTGGTGATGGCCGGCGGCTGGTTCGCCAAGAAGAAGCTGGCGGAGTTCGACAAGAATCCCACCCTGGCCGCCGCCAAGCTGGTCGTGCAGCTCAACCCGGATCTGGAGGTGGTCAGCTCGGACGAGAAGAACGGCACCCTTACCGTCAAGAACAAGAAGACCGGTGAGGTGGTGACCATCAACGCCGAGGACGCCAAGAACGGCCACATCGAGTTCAAGACCAAGGACGGGACCGCCAGCATCGACGCCTCAAGCCAGGATGGCACGTTCAAGGTGACCAACGACAAAGGCGAGGTGGCAACCTGGGGCGCGGGGACGGCCGCGAATCTCCCCTCGTGGCTGCCGTCCTATCCGGGAGGCACTGTCCAGGGCACGATGGATACCACTAATGCCGAAGGCCGCTCGGCCGCGTTTACCATGAACACCAAGGACTCGACCAGCAAGGTCCTCGACTATTACGAGTCCCAGTTCAAAGCAGCCGGCTTCAAGGTCGACAAGAGCACCTATACCGCCAACAACCAGACCGGCGGCTCGATCACGGCTACCAGCGACGACCAGAAGCGGACCGCGACCATCATGATCGGCGCCTCCGGTGAGGAGACCTCGGCGGTGATCACGTTCCAGGAGAAGAAGTAGAAAAAACGGCGCCTCATAGAATCTGCGGAGCGGCACCGAAGCTTCGGTGGCCCTCCGCAGCTTCGGTGGAACGCCGTAATTTTCGGTGAAGCCCGTAAGCTTCGGACGCGCCCGGAGCTTCCGCACCGGGCGGTTTCCTCTTACCCTGCCACCACCCGCCAACTGTGCGTTTTGGCGACCAGCCAGACGGGCTTGCCGGTTTCGAGGTGCAGCTCGGCGACCGCGGCCGGTGTGAGGTGCGCGAGCCAGGGTCCCACGCGAACGTAGACCGACGAGCCGACGACGATCAGCTCGTCCACCTTTCCGGCCACGGCATTCCGCGCGGAGAGCCCTGAAGGCGGCGCCGTGGCCAGCAGCAGGTCTTCGGCGTCGATCGCCAGGACGAGATCCGAATCCACGGCGAGGTCGGGCGTGTAGGGGATCGTGATCGCGCCGCCGCCTTCGAGGCGGACTTCGCTGGAGCCGCCGGAGGCGTCGTGGCGGACGAGGCGGGCCGCCGCCACGTTCTCCCAGCGCCGCTCGCCATCGAGGGCGAGGACCCGGGGCGCCAGCAGCGTCTGGCGCGCCGGCCCCGCCGCCTCCACCCGTCCGGCGTCGAGAAGCACGACTTCGGAGGCCAGGGCCAATGCCTCCTGCTTGCCATGGGTCACCACGAGCAACGGCACTTTCAGTTCATCCCGCACCTTGCGGATGCCGGCCAGGGCTTTGCGGGCCCGCAGGGGATCGAGGCCGACGGTGGGCTCGTCGAGCAGGAGGAGGCGCGGCCCCGCCAGCAGGGCCCGAGCGAGCGCCACGCGCCGGCGTTCGCCCCCCGAGAGATGCCGCGGATAGCGGGCGAGCAGCGGCTGGAGATCGAGCGCGGCCACCAGGGACTCGAAATCCGAGCCGCCTCCGGCGCGCCGGCGCGGGCGGCCGAACGCGAGGTTCTTCAACACCGAGAGGTGAGGAAAGAGGGCGCCGTCCTGGGGCACGTACCCCAGCCGGCGCTTCTCGGGCGGCAGGAAGACTCCCGCCGCGGTGTCCTGCAACACCTCGCCGCCGATCGCCACCCGGCCGGCCGCCCGCTTGAGGCCGGCGATCGCTTCGAGAAGCGTGGTCTTGCCCGCGCCCGAGGGTCCGAGCACCGCCGCTGCTTCGCCCAGGCGGACCGTCACGGCCAGCCCGAAGCCGCCCTGGCGCAGGGCGAGGTCGATCTCGATGAACGAGGAACCGGGCACGGCGGGCGGATTACTCCGCGAGCGTCCTCTCCCGGTGGTGCACCACGGCTTCGGCGACGATCAGGGCGCCGGCGGCGAGCAGCGCGGAGATGCCGGCGAGCATCAGCGCTTCGCGGTCCTTGCCCAATTGCACCTTCTGGAATAGAGCGAGCGCAAGCGTCTGCGTGCGGCCCGGGATGTTGCCGGCCACCAGGATGGTGGCGCCGAACTCGCCGAGAGCGCGGGCGAAGGCGAGCACGGTGCCGGAGAGCACACCGCGCCAGGCAAGCGGCAGCTCCACCTCGAAGAAGGCGCGCAGGGGAGTGCGGCCGAGCGTCCGCGCCACCGCCGACAGGTTCGGGTCCACCTCCTCAAAAGCCGAGCGGGCGCTGCGCACGAGGAGAGGGAACGCCACCACCGCCGAAGCGAGCACCACGCCCCGCCAGGTGAAGGCGACGTCGAGGCCGAAGCGCTCGTAAAGCGGCCGGCCCAGAGGGCCCGAGCGGCCGAAGAGCAGGAGCAGGGCGAGTCCGACCGCGGTCGGCGGCAGCACCAGTGGAAGCGAGACCAGGGTCTCCAGTACGGCCTTGCCCCGCCAGCCCTGTCTCGACAGGAGCCAGGCCATGGCGACCCCGGGGACCAGGTTCAGGATCGTCGCGGCCGCGGCCACCGCGAGCGTGAACAGGACGAGGGAGGCGGTGTCGGTGGACGTCACCGGCGCCATCATAGGAAGAGGCGGGAGAGCGGGTCAAACGGGCGGGCTTTTCCGTTTCAGCGTATAGCTGAGCCGCGGTTCCAACTCACGCCCCTCGCGGTCGAGTTGCCGGATCTGCTCTTCGTCGACAACCAGGAAGCTGCGGACCTTGTCGGGCTGGTCCGGATCCAACTGATAGACCGTCGCCTCCGGATCCCTGCGGAGAGGGCGCCGCAGGGTCCATCTGCCGTCGGACTCGACGGTGCGCTTATTGTCCAGCGCCCCCAGGTAGGTCTCCACAAGCTTGTAGGTGGAATCGTCATCAAAGAGGGTCAGCACCGTGCGGACTCCCTGGCAATCGGCGCAGGGGAGGACGCCCTCGTAGACCGCGAGAATTTTCTTGACGGACACCGGCGGAGCCACCTGGTCGGAAGCGCTGGTCACGGGCGGCGCGACCCTGCCCTGGCACGCGGCCAGGAGCCCCGCCGTCAGGAGGATCGGAAAGATTGCCCTCGGTGTCGCGAAACCTCGCTTCATCCCCGGTTGTCTCCAGCTTGCGGCTTCGGTCAGGCAGAAAACTCTTTAACACGGTATACCGGCTGGTCCCTGGGCGTCAATTCACAACGCCGGCGCTAGCCGTTCCGCCGCTTCCAGTCAGGCCGGCGCTCCAGCACGAAGACCCGCAGGTGGTTGCCGCGCCAAAACGTGTTGATGGCTCCGGCCGGTTCGCTGCCGAAGGTGGCCCGCAAGGCATAGCGGTCGAGAAGCCAGCGGCGATCTACCTCCGAGATCAGAGGCTGGCCGTTGCGCCGCACGAGGTCGGGCGCGAGCAGGAAGCGCGGTTTTCCTTGTCGTACCGCCCTGCGGATGTTCGGCCATGGCAAGGCTCGCACACGACCCCGAAGCCGGGCGAGCTCACCGTTCGGCACGGCGGTCTCCTCCACGATCACCACGGAAGCACCGCCGGGCGCCTTGGCGGCGATCCAGTCCATGGCCTGCCGCCGGCTGTCGACCAGCCGGGCGCGCTCGAGCGCGTAATCGCGGGCCGCAGGACCGAAGATCGCGACCAGGAGGGCGGCCCCGATCAGCGCTGTCAGGCGTGGCCATCTCAGCCGCTCGCCCACGGTCGCGATCGCGACGCCGGTGGTGACACAGGCGAGGGCAGCCACCGGCAGGAGGTTGCGGAAGGCCTGGAAGGTGTACATGGCGTGCAGCGAGATCAGCGCCGCGGTGAAGAGAACGCAGCCGATACCGAAGCGCCGTGATGCCGGCCGCGCGATCAGCACCGTCAGGCCCGCCAGGGCGAGGATCGTGAACGTATAACCCATCTCGGCATAGGGGAGCCGCGGCAGGTCCCACTCCACACGCCCGAACGCCTGCGAGCCATAGGAGGGCGTCTCCAGCGACGAGTAGATCCGGCTCTGCCGGGCGATCTGTTGGGTCCATACGCCGAGAGGATCGCGCCACAACGCCGGCATCACGATCGCCGCCGCCAGCACGGCCGCCGCGCCTGCCAATGCGGCTCCGCGCAGCCTCTCGCGCCACCGCCAGGGGGCCAGCAGCACCGCCGCCACCACCACCAGCGAGACCAGCACTGCCGGGTACTTCGAAACGGCGGCGAGCCCGCAACAGGCCCCCGCCGCCGCCAGACGCGCGAGCTGGTCCGGCCGCTCCACGCCGGCGAGCAGGGTCAGGGCGGCAAGCACGAAGAAGGCGGCGTAGACGTCCACGATGACGAGGGCTCCGCGGAACACCAACGCCGGCAGCAGCGCGGCGGCCAGCGCCGCCAGCCCGCCGGCGGCATCCCCGGCGAACCGCCGCCCCAGCAGGCCGGCGAGGAGGATGCTCGCGAGGCTCACCAGAAGGGAGAGCCCGCGGCCGACGATCATGAGCTGAGGCGGCTCGACCTGGTCATAGTAGAGATAACCGGAGCGAACGTCGTCGAGGTTCGGCGCCCCTCGCCAGACCCCGGCCAGCGGCGACAGCAGCCGGCTGGCGCCGGCGATGGCGAGGACCGGCAGCGCCGGGTAGTTGTTCTGTGCTGGATCCCAGCGCCCGGTCGCGAGCGTCTGGGCGACCGGATGGAGAATGTGCCCCTCGTCCACGTATTCGAGGTAGGGATAGCCGGCAGTCACCGCCGGCAGACGGACCAGCGCGCCGACGAGCAGGGCTGCGGTCAGTAGGCCTCGCCAAAGCCAGGGGTCCGCAGAGGCAGAGGGCAGGAGGGCTCCTTTAAGGATCGTCGGGCGGCCCATTCTAGCGTTTGATACGATAGAGATCCGATGTTCGTCGGACATTATGGGGTGGGACTGGCTGGGAGGGCCAAGACCCGGATCTCCCTGGGAACCTGGCTGCTCTCGGTCCAGTTCCTCCCTCGATTTCTACGACTACCCCATCACCCACAGCCTCGCCGGCGCTCTCGGCTGGTCCGTGCTCTTCGGGATCGGCTATCTGTTCCTCGGCAAGACCGAGCCGCCGGCACGGCGCCGCGGTGCGCTCCTCCTCGGTGCCGGAGTCTTCAGCCACTGGATTCTCGACCTGCTGGCACACCGGCCCGACCTGCCCCTCCTGCCGCGCGGTCCCTTCGTCGGTCTCGGTCTGTGGAACGTGCCGGCGGTCGCCCTGCCGCTCGAGGCAGCCCTCTACACCATCGGCATTGTCCTCTATCTGCGCGCCACCCGTGCGCGCGACGCCATCGGCCGCTGGGGGCTCTGGTCCCTGCTCGCGCTGCTGCCCCTCATCTGGCTCTCGGGTAGTTACGGTCCTCCGCCGCCCAGCGAGCGGGTGCTGGCCTGGTCCGCGCTTTCCCTCTGGATCGTCGTTTCCTGGGGGTGGTGGGTGGACCGGCACCGCAGCGAAATTTGAGCAGCCGAGCCGCGGGAACCTGTCACCCATCTCGGCTCACGGGCACCATTCTTTGCAGGAGGAAACTACGATGCGAAAGAAATGGCTCACTGTCTTCGGGTGGCCGATCCTCTTCTGCGTGCTCTTCGCCCTGGCCGCCTCGTCAGCCACGGCGGCCAGCCTGCAGGGTGGAATCGGCTATCACAACTTCAACTTCGCCAAGATCATCGTGACCTACTCTTGGAGCGGCCACTATCCTGGCAAACCCGATGTGTGACTGCTCCCGCAAGAAGTGACCATCCCGGCGGGAGGGTCCGTACACCTCGATCCACCTCCAGGTTTCATCCCCACTGACTTCGTCGTCATCAGCTCAATCTTGCGCGGCCGCGACGGTGGCGGTTTCACGGTCTACGATCCGCCCTCATCCACCACTGCAACGCAAATCCAGATTCCCTGCGCCGCGGAGGGCGCACAGGTCTGGGGCTTCCAGTACTTCGGCGCGACGGATTACGGGCCGGTCTTCGCCAATACGCCGATGGCCATGGACGGATTCGACGGCTCCGGTTTTCCGAACGTCGTGGCAGCTCAGAGAGATGATAGCGGGCGGCCTGTCCTGAACACCTCCACAGGGCACTGCTTCGTAGCGACGGGCCAGATCGTTCTCGAAGATCCGGCGACGCGCAAGGTCTTCGCGGAGTTCGAACCGAGGATGACGGGAGGCATCTGCGCAGAGCTGACGTTCACCTCGGACGTAGCGCCGGCTTCGACAGAGCAACGGTAGCCGAAAGCGCATCGTCTCCATACCAGGGAGCGTTCTCAAACGCTCCCTGGCCGTGTCCTCTTCTCTTGATATATAATATCTTCGTGCCTATACATTGAAGGTTTCGAGTGTTCCTGGTCACTCCAGAGGGCTTGGAGGTTCAGCCATGCGGACGCGGACGAAGTTGGTCCCCCTCGTGCTCGGAATCTTGCTGTCGCTGGGGATCCCCCCGGCCCTGATCCTGACGGCGGTCCCTTCATCCCAGGACGACCTTGCCGGCCCCTCGAAAGACCCGCTACGGGCGCTCATCGCCCGGCAGTCGAACCTGGAGCGCTTCTACCTCGGCTGGCAGAGGAGGTATCTCGCTCACGGCGGGGATCGCAAGGTAGACATCCCCATCGGCTGGACGCGCTCTCTCTCCACCGAGCCCAGCGAGGCTCGCGGCCGGGTCCGTATCGACCTGATCGACGGCGCCGTCCGCGCCGAGGTCCAAGGTCTGAAGGGCCAACTGGCCGACCTGTGGCTGATCGACAACCAGGAGGGACCCGGCATGACGGTGCAGCCGCAGCCGGGCGACCGGATGGTCAAGGTCGGCTCTCTGCGGACGAAGGATGGCGTTGCCACGGCATCGGCCGCCCTCGCGCCGGGTTTCTTCCGCGGCTTCGAGCTCGACCTGGTGGTGGTTTCGCGGCCCGGTCGGACGCCGGCCGAGAGCAGCATCCTGGTCGGCACGCGGCCCTTTTTCGAGCGTCTCTACACCCGGACCCGCGTGGCCAGGGAAACGACGCTCGAGAGGAACGCCCGTCTGTTCGGGCCGGCTTCCATGCTGGCCTGGCTGGGACCCCGTGCGGCGGAAGCGGGGACCGAGATCCTCGTCGCCAACGGACTGGTGGGCCAGGCGGTCGCCGACGGCGCGGACCTCTTCTTCCGCGGCACCTTCGGCGGCAACGGACGGACCTGTGCCACCTGCCACCGGGCGGCCAACAACCTGGGACTCAATCCGGACTTCATCGCGACGTTGCCTCGCGATGACAAGCTGTTCATCGACGAGCTCCCGCCGGAGCAGGGCGGCGTGCCCGGCCTCGAGCGGCCGTCGCTGATGCGCCGCCACGGCCAGATCCTCATGAACGTCGACGGCTTCGAGAACCCTACGAGCAAATTCGTCATGCGCGCGGCCCCGCACGCGCTCTCCCTCGCCACGACGGTCGGACAGCCCCAGTTCACCGGCTGGGCCGGCGACGCCAGCACGTCGCTCCGCCTGCTCTCGGACGCGGCCGTGAAACAGCACTTCACCAAGACGCTCAACCGGGTGGCCGGCACGGATTTCGTCCCGCCGACGGACGCGGAGCTCGACGCGATGGAAGCCTTCATGCTGGCCGGCGGCCGCCTCAACGACCTCCCCCTTGGAGGTGTCACCCTCACCAACGCCACCGCCCAGGCGGGCAAGCTCCGCTTTCTGAACGTCGGCTGCAACGGCTGCCATTTCAACGCCGGGGCTAGGTTTCCCGGCAACTTCAACCCCAACTTCTTCACCGGCGTCGAACGAGCCCCCGATCCCAGCCAGGCGACCGAGCCCCATCCCCACGACGGCGGCTTCGGCACGGCCGCTAACCCCAACTTGGACTGCGACGGCGACCGGACGCCCGACTGCTTCGGCAACGGCACCTTCAACCTACCCCCGCTGATCGAGGCGGCCGACACTGCACCGTTCTTTCACAACAACAGCGCCGCCACGATAGAGGATGCGGTGACGCACTACTCCACCGAAGCGTTCGGATTTCCTCTTCCATTGTCCAAGAAGGACATTCTCAACATCGGCGCCTTCCTGCGGGTGCTCAACGCGGCGTTCAACTCCGCGATCGCGATCCAGCGCAACAGCGCCGCTCTGACCCTCGAGAAGAGCAACGGCGAAGATACACGCGGGACGGTTAACATGCTGCTCGCCCTCTCCAACAGCGAAGCCATGGACGCCATCGAAGTGCTCAGCCAGCGGAAGCTGAATACGCCTTCG
Organism: Thermoanaerobaculia bacterium; assembly: GCA_036002325.1. GTDB lineage: Bacteria > Acidobacteriota > Thermoanaerobaculia > Multivoradales > UBA5704 > DATARR01. The sequence continues at coordinate 14,158 of DASYTJ010000001.1, forward strand.
ATCAAGCTGCTCCAGAATGCGATCGCCAAGAACAGCGGAGCCATCGCCGCGAGATCGTCGAGGGCCCGCCAAGGCCTGATTCAGAGAGCGCTCAGAGATCTCAACGCGGCCAAGGCGAGGCTGGGCACCGGCCTCAACTTCACCTTGGGCGAGGGAAATCTATTATTCTGACTCCGTTCCGGCGAAGGCCGTGACGGCTGAGAAAGAGGCTGGAAGACGTCCCTGAAGAGCGCCGCGGTCGCTATTCAGATTCGTCTTTCCCGCCGCGATCCGACTCCTGCCAATGCAAGCGGTGCAACAGGCGGTGAACCACGGGCGAGGAAAGTATTCCCGCGACGGTGATGAAAACCAGTCCCGCGTAGAGCGCGTAGCAGCCGGCGAACAGCTTGCCCGCGGGCGTCACCAGCTCGTGAACCGGCCCCATGCCACCGAGCAGCATGGCGGCGTTGAGAAAGGCGTCCAGCCAGGAGATGCCTTCCAACAGGCGATAACCCGCCATTCCCAGCAGTAGCGAAAAGCCGACGAGGGCGACGGCCACCGTTCCGTGACGGAGGAACCGCCGGATGAAGGCGGCGCGCGAGAGGAGCGGCTCGCTGACGTGCTCGTACACGGGTCCGTCACTTGTTGAACGGATATTCGTTGATCCAGTGGAAGCCGCGATCGAGCAACCTGAAGCTGGGTTTGTTCTCCCTGCGGAGGCTGGCGCGGACCTTCTGGCCGTCCAACGTTCCCTCGAGCGCGAGGAGGTCGGGGCCGAGCCGCTTGAAGGAGAGGGAGGATTTCCAGCTCGGATCATCGCGCTTCGCCAGCTCGAACAATCCCTTCACAAGGTCCGCCTTCACGTCGAACCGCTGGCGGGATTGATCCATACGCTGGATGGCGAACGTAGACCGCCCGCTGCCGGGATACTCGAAGACCACCCGCCGCCAGCGGCTCTCGTCCGAGACCAGCGGCGGCCGGGCCTGTCCGTCGACCACGAGCTCTTCGACGTTCCAGATCCCATAGAACGGCCCTTTGGGGGCCCGGGCGGTCCGGTATCCCTGATAGGAGCTGAACAGCGTGAGGGCGGCTACGCCCAGGATGAGCAGCGTGCGCAGCGCCAGCCCGGCCCAGTTGAGCCACCGCCTCTTGAACAGCGGCCGGATCTCGGCGGGCTCGGCAGCACGGTTGAAGAGGAACAGGTTGACGAGCCGTCGCGCGTCCGGCAGTACCAGGAAGATGGCCATCAGAAGCAGATGGGACGAGTAGAGCTTCACCGGCACGTCGTAGCTGAAGTTGAGCATGACGATGTTGCTGGCCACGCCGACGCAGATGAGCGCTCCCAGCAGAGTGGTGCGGCGGGCGATGAGCAGCAGACCGCCGAGCAACTCGGCGGCGCCGGTGAAGGACTCGTAGCTCCTGGACGCTCCGACGAAGGTCCACAGCAGCCCCATCGGCGACGCGTCGCCGAAAGGTTGCAGCAGACGATCGAGCGTCGGCGGAGGGAACTGCGACGGGATGATCTTGAAGGCGCCGTAAGAGATCATGGATGCGCCGAGGAAGAAGCGGACGTAGACCCTCAGCCATTCGTGGAGCCGCGCATAGCAGGACCGTTTCCGGTCGAGGAGGGTCCATACCAGCGTGGCCGCCGCGGCCAGCACGAGATAGCAGAACACCTGCACGTAGTTGTAGGTCGTGTCGCCGCTGCCGTTCGGCAGAACGGTGATCTCGACATGGAAGACGTGCCTGCCTACCCAGGGCACCAGCGCGTTCCACACCTTCTGGTATGCCCCCGCCGCAATGCCGACGTACGGGATGTACTCCAGCGGAAAGGGAAAGATGTAGAGGAAGAAATATGCACAGATGAAGCGGAAGAGGATCCGTTTCGCGAGCCCCCATTCGGGAACGCTCTCCGGCACCGCCTGCTCCACCGCGGCCGGATCCGGCGCCTCCTCCAGGACGTGGGCTCCCTCGGCGATCATAACGTTCTCCTGAACCGGCGACGTCGCTGACCGAATGGTAGCACGGGGGTTGGTTGACAGCCCGGTGCAGGTCCTCTTTGGCTGACGCCTGCTGCTCCGGCCGGAGGGAGAGATTACAGGTCCAGATCTGGAACCGCCTTGAGCGCGCCAGGTTGCAGAAATGGAACCTCAAAAGACACGTTCAGTAAGCGGTCCTTTGTTTTGAATCCGTTGCGGTTCTTCTCAGGCTGGTCCGGGCTCTGCATTCTGGCCCGGTGACTTTCAGCCGGGAAGAGCACTTTAGCTTATCTATTTGGGAGGATTCATGTCACAGCGATGGTGGTTGCTGCTGTTGATGGTTCTTTGCACCTATGCCGGTCCGGCCTTCGGGCAGACGATCGAATTTCTCGACGCGCAAGGCAATTCGCTTTCAGGTCCCTACTTCGAAGGCTCCACGGCCTACCTGCGGGTGGTCGATCCGGCCGTCTCGGACAGCGTCACCGTGCCGGTCGCGGCCTCCATGTCCGGCGACGTCGAGACGGTCTGGCTCGGCGAGACGGGCGTGGGCACGGGCGTCTTCGAGGGCTCGATCGAGCTGTCGATCTCCATTCCCGCGGGGGACGGCCGGCTGCAGACCGCTCGCGACGCAGGCCAATACCCCTTTACATTCGACTCCGTGACGGCGACCTACGGCGCCGCGAGCGATACCGCCAATATGGTCGGCTCCATCGTCGAGATCACGGATGCCGCGGGCAATCCGGCCGCAACCTTCCTCGTGGGTGACAGGCTTTATTTCCGGGTGGTGGACGCGTTGGCGAACTCCTCCCCATGGGCAGCGGAGACGACCTACGTCATGGTCACCGCGACCGTGGGAAGCTCGGTGGAGTACGAGGTCCCGACTCTGACCGAGACCGGTGCGGATACTTCCATCTTCGAGGGATCGATCCAGACGGTGCTGGGGATCGATCCGTTGACGTACGACGGCATCGTTGAACTCGCGCCGGGAGACCTGGCCGAGATCCAGCACGACGACGCCAATGGTCAGACGTACTCCTTTGACCAGGCCGGGGCCCTGTCGAGTCTGCCGGTGTCGATCGAGTGGGTGGACGAATCCGGTCAGCCGCTCTCGAAGGTCTATGAGTCCTCTTCGCCGAGCGTTCGTGCCACGGACGGCGCCCTGGCCGGCCTGGGCTCGCTCTCCGTGCGGCTCACCTCCGATCTGCGTGGTGACGAGGAGTGGCTCACCCTGTGGGAAGACCCGGGCAATCCCGGAGTTTTCTCCGGCGGAATCTGGGTTCCCGCTACGTATCCGGACAATCCGCCTGCGCAGAACAGTTGGCTCGAGGTCACCGAGAATCCGGGGCCACCCCTCCAGCGCGACACCGTCCGCGCGTTCTTCGAGAGCTGCTCGACCCCGCCCTGTCCCACCGACGCCGCGCCGATGATCGGCACCACCACCCGGCTGACCGACAGTCAATTGTCCGACGTCGAGATGGCCATGCCCGGCTCTCCGATCTTCATCGAGGTCATCGATTACGCGAGCCATTACTACTACCCGACGACGGCCACGATCGCGAGCCAGGCCGGCGATTCCGAAGTCGTATCCCTCGATTCGGCCCACGACGATCCGTACCAGCCTCGGTACGGCGCCTTCCGCGGCAGCATCGACGTCGAGATCGGTCCCGCCGTTCCGGGCGACGGAGTGCTCCAGGTGCAGGAGCCGGACACCATCACCGCGAGCCATCGGGACCCCTTGGGCTTCTCCTTCTCGACCGACAGCGCCGCCGTCGCTGCGACACAGATTGAATTCCTGAACCGGTCGGGAAATCCGGTCGATTACGTCCTGGCCAGCGGCGATGTCCGCGTGCGGGCGCTCTACCCCAGCGGCAACGCGAACCCCAGCACGGCCGACACCGTGACCGTCACCGTACGGTCACGGCAGTACACCGGCAGCGTGCGGGACACCGAGTCGCTCCAGCTCTTCGAGACCGGACCCGACACCGCCGTCTTCAACGGTGAATTACCAAGCTTCGCAAGCTATTGGATCGTGCCTGGCGACAGCGTGCTCCAGGTCTGGTACACCGATGGCCAGAACGACACGGTGGAGGTCGCGGTGGAATCCACCACCGCAACTGCGACGCTGATCCCGTCGATTCTCCGCATCGTCGACGCCTCCGGGGCCGACGTGACCAACCTTCCCGAAGGCGGCACCATCTATATGCGCGTAGAGTCCGACTACAACAACTACCCGATATATCAAGACTCCTTGCAGGTCCGGGTCATCTCCCTGACTACCGGCGATCAGGAGTACGTCAACCTGCAGGAAACCGGGCTCGACACCTCGTTCTTCGAGGGCTCGCTGCCGACCTCATCCACGGTCTCGCCCATTCCCGGCAACGGCCGGCTGGAGGTCTCGCTCGGCGAGACCATCCGTGCGAGTCACGAGACCATCTTCGGAAACGCCGTGGATCTCGCCGTGGTGGGCGATGGCAGTCCCTCCAGCAATCCGCCGAACGCCGTGGACGACACAGCCACCACGCCCGACGACGTGGCGGTGTCCATCAACGTCCTGGCCAACGACAGCGATGCGGACGGCCACGACATCGCGATTACCAGCTTCACCCAGGGCACCCAGGGTGGCGCGGTGTACTTCAGCGGCGGCGGCGTGCTGACCTACGCGCCGCCCCCCTACTTCACCGGCACGGACACCTTCACCTACCGTTTGACGGACGCGATCGGCGATTACGATTTCGCAACCGTCACCGTCACCGTCCAATTCGTCAACGATCCCCCGAGCGCGAACGACGACGCCTTCACGACGGATGAAGACTTGCCGACCCTGTTCGAGACAAGTCTCAACGACCACGACCCGGAAAATCAGGCGCTCAGGATTATCGCGGTCACACCGGGGAGCAAGGGCGCTGTGGCCATCTATGACGCCGATCTCGGCTACGTCAGCTACACGCCGCAGCCAAACGCCAACGGCAGCGATTCGTTCACCTACACCATCCAGGACCCCCAGGGCGCCACAGGCACGGCTACGGTCAGTGTCACCATCAACCCACAGCAGGATTCGCCGGTCGCGGTGGGCGATACGGCGAGCACGAGCGAGGACTCGGCCACCAACGTCAACGTCCTTGCCAATGACAGCGACATCGACGGCGATACGCTTTCGATCACCGCCGTCACCCAAGGCAGCAACGGAGCGGTGACCTTCACAGCCAGCTCCGTCACCTACACGCCGAACGCCAATTTCAACGGTTCGGATTCGTTCTCGTATTCGATCGGCGACGGCAACGGCGGCAGCGCGACGGCGACGGTCGCGGTCAGCGTCACCGCCGTCAACGACGCGCCCGTCGCGGGGAACGATTCCAAGCCGACCGCGGAAGACACCGCTACGACGATCAGCGTCCTTGCCAACGACAGCGATCCCGAAAGCGATACGCTCTCCGTCACCGCGGTCACGCAAGGCGCTAACGGTTCGGTGACCTTCACCGCGGGATCGGTCACCTACACCCCGGCCGCCAACTTCAATGGCACGGATTCCTTCACCTACACGGTGAGCGACGGCAACGGCGGCTCCGCGACGGCCACGGTCTCGATCACAGTCTCGCCCGAGAACGACGAGCCCGTAGCGGTTGCCGATACGGCGAGCACGAGCGAGGATTCGGCCGCCAATGTCGACGTCCTTGCCAACGACAGCGATCCCGACGGCGATACGCTTTCGATCACCGCGGTCACCCAAGGCAGCAACGGCTCAGTGACCTTCACCGCCGGCTCGGTCACTTATACGCCGGCCGCCAACTTCAACGGCGCGGATTCGTTCACCTATACGATCGGCGACGGCAACGGCGGCAGCGCAACGGCGACGGTCGCGATCAGCATCAACGCGGTCAACGACGCTCCCGACGCGGTGAATGATGCCGCGGGAACCAACGAAGACGTGGCAGTGATCATCTCCGTTCTCGCCAACGACGTGGACGTGGACGGCGAGGCGATCATCCTCACCGGCGTGACCCAGGGGACCCGCGGCTCCGTCGTTCAGAACGGCAACGGCACCGTTACCTACACGCCCAACCCGAACACCTTCGGCGCCGACGCCTTCACCTACACCGTGCGCGACGCCGCCGGCCTGACCGACACCGCGACCGTCAACGTCAACGTCGCGGCGGTCAACGACCCGCCGGATGCGATCAACGACAGCGCCACGACCAACGAGGGCAACGGCGTAGCGATCCCAGTCCTGGCGAACGACACCGATCTCGAAGGCGATGCCCTCACCGTCATCACGGTCTCGACGCCGTCTCACGGCACGGCAACGAGCAACGGCAACGGCACGATCACCTATTCGCCGGTGTCGACGTACAGCGGCTCCGACAGCTTCACCTATACGATCAGTGACGGCTCCGCTACGGACAGCGCGACGGTCGCCGTTCAGATCAAAGACGTCATCGGCAACGTCGCGGTGCTCGGCACGCACAGCGTCTGGCTCCAGAGCGGTGCGGACGTTCTCTCGGGTGATGTCATCGTCAATGCGGCGGGCAGCGCGCCGTTCCTCAACTCGACTGAATTGAGCATCGCCGGTGGTGCGACCACGGCGGCGGGCTGGGATGTCCAAGGCAACCGCGTGACCATCGCCAGCGGAGCCGTCGTGGCGAGCGACGTCTACTACAACCAGCTCACCAACAGCGGCAGCGTGAGCGGCGCCCAGTACACTCCGCTCTCGCTGCCGGTCTTCAGCACGCTGCCGGCGTTCCCCGCCGCTTCGCCGGGCAGCTCTGATATCAACGTCGCCAACAACGGCAGCCGCACTCTGGCGGCGGGCAGCTATCGCGATCTCATCGTCGGACGGAAAGGGACGGTGACCTTTACGGGCGGCGTCTACCACTTCCGTTCGATCCGCGTCGACCGCGAAGCCAGGTTGTTCTTCTCCAGCGGCAGTGAAGTGCGAGTCCAGCAGAAGGTGAGCACCAACACCCTGACCACCATCGGGCCGGCCTCCGGCGCCTCGATCACCGCGGCCTCCATCGTCTTCTACGTCGCGGGAATCAACGGTACGGGCGGCGGTTTGAGCGAAACCCCGAAAGCGGTCGAGATCGGCACGGACAACACCGTTTCGGCCAATATTTACGCTCCCAACGGCACGCTCTGGTTGAAAGACCGGGTCCAGGCCACGGGTTCATTCCTCGGCCGCGACGTGCAGATCGGCATCGATGGCCAGGTGAGTCTCCGCAGCGCCTGGTAGGTGAGCAAAATCGAAACACGGAGGCACGATTTTGCCCCGCCCGGAGATGAACGTCCCCCGGCGGGGAGAGACTCTCCCCCTCTGAGGGGCGGATCTCCCCCGCGTGGGGGGAAGCTCATCCATCGGGAGGAGAAACATCCCCGCGCGGGGGAAAAACTCGTCCGCGTGGGGGAAAACGTCCCCCGACCCGACCGCACCCCGCCCCGGCCCGCCTAGCGCACAACCTTGGGCGCGCAGTTCGTGAGCAGACCGCCAACGAATTGCGCGCTCCTTGCGCGCTCATCTGCCGCCGCTGCAGCTCCCTGTCTTGGAGCCAGTAACTCTGAAGGATCTTTCACTTACGTTCACCTGTGGGAGTCCCAAATCGCAGCGGCCCGAGGTTCCGAGGGATCGGCACCGGCGTTGCACTCCACGATTCGCATCTGTCGATTCAGGAGGAGAAGAAGGCTCGTGGCAAGACGCCGCTGTGGTCCGACGATGGAGAAAGACCGGTTTGACACCTCGTAGGATTCGCCACATAATCTTTCCACTACTTGGCACAAGCTTTCCTGTGGCCAGATTCGTCCCTGGTTCTTCGCTATTGAACTGGGAGAAGTAATTTAGCTGTATTCAATTTGGGAGGTTTCCATGTTGCAGCGACGGTGGTTGCTGTTGGCTATCTTGTGCGCTTTCGCTAGCCCTTCATTTGGGCAAACGATCGAATTTCTCGATGCTCAAGGCAACTCGCTTTCCGATCCGTACTTCGAAGGCTCCAGAGCGTTCCTAAGGGTCGTGGATCCGGTCGTCTCGACAAGCGTCACGGTGTCGATCTCGGCCTCTCTGTCCGGCGACGCCGAGACGCTCACCCTCGCCGAGACCGGCGCCGGCACGGGTGTATTCGAGGGCTCGATCGAGCTCTCGATCGCCGCTCCCGTGCCGGACGGCCGGCTGCAGACCTCGCGGGACGTGAGCCAAGTTCCCGTCCGGTTCGATACCCTGACGGCCACCTACGGCGCCCCAAGCGACACCGCCGACATGATCGGCTCCACCGTCGAAATCCTCGATACTGCGGGGAACCCGGTCGAAACCTTCTTCCTGGGGGACACGATTCGCTTCCGGGTGGTAGACGTGCTCAGAAACCAATCCACAACCATGGTGGACCAGATCTCCGTGACCGTGTATCCGACCGCGGTCGATTACCAAGAGCTCGAGGTTGTCACACTGACCGAGACCGGCCCCGACACCTCCGTCTTCGAAGGATCGATCCCTACGACGCGGCGGAGCAGTTACATCCCGACCGATGGCCTCCTGGAGCTCGAGCCGGGAGACAGAGCCCTGGCTCGTCACGATGACGCCAACGGTGAGACCTCGTCCTCTGATACGGCCAAGGGCCTGTTGGACCTTCCCTTGGCGATCGAATGGGTCGACGACCCGGGCCAGCAGCCGCTCTCGCTCCAGCCGCTCTCGCAGGCCTTCGAGTTCTCGAGTGCCCGACTCCGTGTCACGGACGTCGGCTTGGCGGGGCTCGGGTCTATCTACGTCCGGGTCACCTCGGATCTGCGTGGCGATGAAGAGTGGGTCGAGCTGAGGAACGCCGCCCCTTACAACGCGGGCGTCTTCATCGGCTCGGTCCGTCTGCCTGCCACACCCGCGAGCTCTCCTCCTCCCACGCAGGACGGCGAGCTGGAGGTCACCGAAATCGCGGGACCTCCCCTCCAGCGCGACACGATTCGCGCGTTCCATGAAGGCTGCTCGGCTCCGCCCTGTCCTTCGGACGCGGTCGAGGTCATCGGCTCCAGGACCCGCCTGACCGACAGCAGCTTCAGGGATGTCGATCTCGTCGCTCCGGGGGTTCCTATCCTCATCGAAGTGATCGACCACTCGGTCGCTGCCACCTCCCCGACGACGGCTTCCGTCGAGAGTCAGGCCGGCGACTTCGAGGTCGTCTCCCTCGAGACGACCTCTGTGTCGGGCGCCTTCGGTGGCAGCATCGCCGTCGAGGTCGGCCTCGCCGTCCAGGGCGATGGAGTGCTGCAGGTACAGGAGGCGGATACCATCACCGCGAGGCACCCGGATCCCCTGGGCTACTCTTCGTCGACCGACACCGCGACCGTTGCGACAGGGCAGCTTGAATTCCTCGACCGGTCGGGAAACCCGGTCGACTACGTGCTGGTCGACGGTCCTATCCGCGTGCGCGCCGCCTATCCTCCCGGTAACGCCAACCCCAGCGCCGCCGACACGGTGACCGCCACCGTACGGTCCCGGCAGTTCAACGGCATCGTGCGCGACACTGAATCGCTCCAACTCGTCGAGACCGGAGCCAATACCGCCGTGTTCACCGGCGCCATGCCGAGCTCCGCACACTATTGGGTCCAGGTTTATGACGGCGTGCTGCAGGTCTGGGTCACTGACGGCCAGAGCGACACTGTAGAGGTGGAGCTGGAATCCACCACGGTAACCGCGCCGCTGATCTCGGCCATCTTGCGGATCGTCGACGCGTCCGGCACCGACGTGACCCTCGTCCCCGAGGGCGGTACGGTCTATCTGCGCGTGGAGGCCGACGACGTCAACGACGATCCGCTCTATCCTGATTCGTTCCAGGTTCAGGTCCGCTCTCTGACCACCGGCGATGAGGAGTACGTCAACGTCGAGGAGACCGGGCCCAATACCTCGTTCTTCGAGGGCTCGATCTCGACCGTGATCGCGGCATCGCCCGTTCCCGGCAACGGACAGATCGAGGTCCAGGACGGCGAGACGATTCAAGCGAGCAACAATCACTTCTTCGGAGCCGCCGTCGACCTCGTCGTCGTGGGTGACGGCATCCCCAACGGCGATCCGCCCAACGCCGTGGATGATGCGGCCACTACGCCCGACGATACTCCGGTGGCGATCAACGTCCTGTCCAACGACAGCGATCCGGACGGGCACGCCATCGGGGTCGTCAGCTTCACTCAGGGTGCCCAGCGCGGCGCGGTGTCGGACAGCGGCGGCGGCGTGCTGACCTATACGCCGCCACCCTATTTCACCGGCACGGACACGTTCACGTACCAGATACGGGACGAGCTCGGCGAAGAGGATTCCGCGATGGTCACCGTCACCATCGAATTCGTCAATGATCCTCCGGTCGCGAATGACGACGCCTACAGCCTGTATGAGGACCGGACGGCCACTTTCGTACCGGAATTCAACGATCGCGATCCGGAGAACCAGAGACTCACGGTCATTGCGGTCACCCAAGGGAGCAAGGGAACGGTGGCGATCGGGTACGACTTCGTCAGCTACACGCCGCAACCCAACGCCAACGGCAGCGATTCTTTCACCTACACCATTGCCGATCCCCAAGGCGCGACCGCGTCGGCCACCGTCAGGCTGACGATTCGGCCGCTGGCGGATCTGCCTGTGGCGGTGGACGACGCCGCCACCGTCGCGGAAGACACCGCGGTCCTGATCTATGTACGGGACAACGATAGCGACCCCGACGGCGACGCTATCCTGATCTCGAATGTGACCCAGGGCGCCAACGGCAGTGTGAGCCACGACTCGATGAAGGTCAGTTATCAGCCGGCGGCCAACTTCAACGGCACCGACTCGTTCACTTACACGATCAACGACGGCAATGGCCTCACCGCCACAGCGACGGTGACGGTCACGGTGACCGGCATCAACGACAACCCAATCGCCGTAGAGGACTCCGGCACGACCGCGGAGGACTCAGCCGTCACCGTCGGCGTTCTGATCAACGATAACGACCTCGAGGGTGATTCGCTCTCCATCACCGCCGTGACCCAGGGTGCCAACGGCTCGGTGACGTTCACCGCTGGCTCCGTCACCTATACGCCAGCGGCAGACTTCAACGGCTCCGATTCGTTCGCTTACACGGTGTCAGACGGCAACGGTGGCACGGCGACGGCCACGGTCATCGTGACCGTCACACCCGCGGACGACGCGCCCGTCGCCGTTGCCGATGCGGTCGCCACGGACGAGGACGTGTCGGCCCTTATCTTTGCAACGCTCAACGACAGCGATCCCGACGGCGATTCGCTCGAAGTCAGCGAGGTGACCCAGCCCGCGAACGGGACCGCTGTGATCGATACCGGCTTGTACATTCGCTACACCCCCAACGCCGACTTCCACGGCGCTGATCAGTTCTCCTACCAGGTGACCGATTCCACCGGTCTCTCCAGCACGGCGCAAGTAACCGTGACTATAAATCCCGTCGCCGATCCACCGGAGGCGGCGGGCGACGCGGCGACCACGAACGAAGATACGGCGGTCGCGATCTCTATTCTCGCCAACGATCGCGACGGGGACGGCGATACGCTTTCCATCAGCTCTGTCACTCAGCCCTCCTTCGGCTCCGTGTCGATCAATGCCGGCGGCACCGTCACCTATGCTCCGGCGGCCAACTACAACGGGTCCGATACCTTCACCTACACCATTTCCGACGGCAACGGCGGTAGCTCGAGCGCCCGCGTCGACGTCATCGTTGCGGCGGTCAACGATCCGCCGGTGGCGGCCGACGACAGCGCGAATCTCGATGAGGATACCTACGTTGCCATCGCCGTCCTCAACAACGACAGCGACGTCGACGGCGGCCCCGTCACCCGCTCGGTGATCGCCGTCACCCAAGGCGTTCATGGCACCGTGGCGATCAATCCCGACAGCACGGTCACCTATGCGCCGCAGGCGAACTACAACGGTCCCGACTCCTTCACCTACACAGTATCCGACGGGATCGACACCGACACGGCGAGCGTCACCGTGACGGTGAATCCCAGAAACGACGCGCCCGTTGCCGCTGACGACTCCGCAACCACCAATGAAGACACGGCGGTCACGGCGAGCGTCTTGGCGAACGACAGCGATCTGGATGGAGATAACCTTTCCATAACCGCGGTCACCCAGGGCACCAACGGCTCGGTGACGTTCACCGTCGGCTCCGTCACTTACACGCCGGCGTCCAACTTCAATGGCTCCGATGCGTTCACCTATACGATCAGCGACGGCAACGGTGGGACCGCGACGGGCAGCGTCTCGATCATCGTTTCCGCGACCAACGATGCTCCGGCCGCCGCGAACGACTCCGGTACGACCGCGGAGGACTCGCCCGTTACCATCAGCGTTCTGACTAACGATAGCGATCTCGACGGCGACTCACTCTCTGTCACCGCGGTCACCCAGGGCGCCAACGGCTCGGTCACCTTCGACGCCAACTCCGTCACCTACACGCCAGCGTCCAACTTCAATGGCTCCGATGCGTTCACCTATACGATCGGCGACGGCAACGGTGGGACCGCGACCGCCACGGTTTCGATCACCATCAATGCCACCAACGACGCTCCGACCGCTGCGAACGACTCCGGCACGACTGCGGAGGATTCGGCCATCGCCATCAGCGTCCTGACCAACGACAGCGACCTTGAGGGTGACTCGCTCTCCGTCACCGCGGTCACTCAGGGCGTTAACGGCTCCATAACGTTCACCGCCGGTTCCGTCACCTACACGCCGGCGGCCAACTTCAACGGCTCCGACTCGTTCACCTACACCATTTCCGACGGCAACGGTGGGACCGCGACCGCCACGGTTTCGATCACCATCAATGCCGCCAACGACGCTCCTGACGCGGTGAATGACACCGCGGCGACGAACGAGGATACGGTGGTCACCATCTCTATTCTCGCCAATGACAGTGACGTGGACGGCGAGGTCGTTATTCTCCTCTGTGTGACCCAGGGAACCCGCGGTTCCGTGGTCCAGAACGCGAACGGGACCGTCACCTATACGCCGAACCCGAACACCTTCGGCGCCGACGCCTTCTCCTACACCGCGCGCGACGCCGCCGGCCTGACCGACTCCGCGACCGTCACCGTCAACGTGATACCGGTCAATGATCCGCCGGACGCGATCAACGACAGCGCCACGACCGACGAGGGCAGCAGCGTAACGATCACGGCGATCGCGAACGACACCGATATCGAGGGTGATGCTCTCACCGTGATCGCGGTCTCGACGCCGGCTCACGGCACGGCCACGATCAACGGCAACGGCACGGTCACCTATTCGCCGGCGTCGACGTACAGCGGCTCCGACAGCTTCACCTACACGATCAGCGACGGCTCGGCGACGGACAGTGCGACGGTCACCATCCAAATCAAGGACGTCATCGGCAACGTCGCGGTGCTCGGCACCCACAGCGTCTGGATCCAGACCGGCGCGGACGTGCTCTCGGGCGACGTCATCGCCAACGCGGCGGGCAGCGCGCCGTTCCTCAACTCGACTGAATTGAGCATCGCCGGTGGTGCGACCACGGCGGCGGGCTGGGATGTCCAAGGCAACCGCGTGACCATCGCCAGCGGAGCCGTCGTGGCGAGCGACGTCTACTA
>DASYTJ010000002.1:0-41571 GCA_036002325.1 Thermoanaerobaculia bacterium
TACCCGGACGTGGCTATACCTTACCTGCTGATGTTGGCAGGGCTTGGCGACACGGCCTGCTCCTCGGCCTCCACTGCAGCCGCTGTTGTGTCGGTTTGATGGCGATCCTGCTAGTCGTCGGGGTCATGGAGCTTCGCGCGATGGCTGTCGTGGCGGCAGCCATCACCGCCGAACGTCTCGCACCGGCTGGTGAGCGCGTCGCGCGAGCCATCGGGATCGTCGTCGTCGGGGCAGGGTTGTTGCTGATCGCGCGAGCAGCCGGGCTAGGATGACGCATACTTCTGGCTTTGCTCATGCTGCTAGCGGTGAGGCTTGGAAATAGGGGTGGCGATCCAGCACCCACCGAGCACCCGAGTTCCCTGATAGAACACGGCGGCCTGGCCGGGGGTGACGCCGCGCTGCGGCTCGGCGAACTCGATCTGCACGCGGCCCTCTGGCAGCGGGCGGATGCGCGCGGTCACGCCGGCATGGCGGGAGCGGATCTTGACCGTGGCCTCGACCTCTCCCTGCGGGTCAGGACCGATCCAGTGGAGGCGCTCGCCGAAGAGACCGGGTGCCAGCAGGTTCTCCTCAGGACCCACGATCACACGGTTGCGGTCCGGCTCGATCCGGAGGACATAGAGCGGGCTGGATGCGGCGAGGCCGAGGCCGCGGCGCTGCCCCACGGTGTAGCGGTAGTAAGGCTGACCGGAACCGAGCTCCTCTCCCCGCGCGTCGACGAGGACCGCCGGCTCGGCGAGCGCGGCTCCGGCGAAGCGCCCCGGATCGGCCGCCACCTGCGTCTCGACGAACTCGCGGACGCCGCCGGAGACAAAGCACACCTCCATGCTCTCGCCCTTTTCGGCCACCACCAGGCCGGCCTCGCGGGCGATTTCCCGCACCTCGGGCTTGGTCTTCTCGCCGAGCGGAAAAAGGGAGGCGGCGAGCTGCTCCCGGGTGAGCTCGAAGAGATAGTAGCTCTGGTCCTTCGCGGCGTCCACGGCGGTGTGCAGCTCGGGGCCGTCCGCTCCGGAGAGGATGCGCGCGTAGTGGCCGGTGGCCACCCGCTCGGCGCCGAAGCGCCGCGCCCGCTCGAGCAAGAGGTCGAACTTGATCCAGGTGTTGCACCGCACACACGGGCTGGGCGTCCGGCCCGCGAGGTAGTCGTCGACGAAGGGCTCCACGACCTTCTGGCGGAACTCCTGGTCCATGCGCAGCGTGTAATGCGGAATGCCCGCCTGCTGCGCCACGCGGCGCGCGTCGCCGAGATCGAGGGCGCCGCAGCAACGGCCGTGCGCCTCGATTCCCGAGTGGTCCCACAGCAGCATGGAGAGCCCGACCACCGGCACGCCCTGGCGCGCCAGCAGCCAGGCAGTGACCGAGGAGTCGAGGCCGCCGCTCATGGCCACGGCGGTGAGACCGCGATCCATCACGCCACCGCCTCCCGCTGGGCGAGCCGGCGCAGCTCGGTGGTCTCGCGCTCGAGGGCCTCCAGGAACGCGTCCACCTCGTCCGGGGTGTTGGTGATGCCGAAGCTGACACGGAGGGAGGAGAGCGCCTCCGCCGGCGGGATGCCGGCCGCCAGCAAGGTCTTGCTCGGCTCGACGGATCCCGAAGAGCAGGCGGAGCCGGTGGACACGGCGAAGCCCGCGAGGTCGAGCCGGATGAGCAGCGCCTCCCCCTCGACGCCGGGGAAGGCCACGTGCGAGGTGTTCGGCAGCCGCGGCGAGCTCTGGCAGTGGAACACCGTGCTCGGCAGGCGCCGCGCGAGCTCCGCCTCGAAACGGTCGCGCAGCGAGGCGAGAAAGGCGGTGCGGTCCGCCATCTCCTCTCGCGCCGCAGCCGCCGCCTCGCCGAAGCCGACGAGGGCCGGCACGTTCTCGGTGCTGGCGCGGCGCCGCCGCTCCTGGCTGCCCCCGACCAGCAGCGACGTGAGCTCGGCGCCCTTGCGCATCCAGACGGCCGCGGCTCCCAGAGGTCCGTTGAACTTGTGCGCGCCGAGCACGAGGTAGTCCACGCCCAGCGCCGGCGCATCAACCGGCACCTTGCCGACCGCCTGCACCGCGTCGCAGAGCACGGGCACGCCGCGCTCGCGGCCAGCGGCGGCCACTTCGGCCACCGGCTGCAGGGTGCCGAGCTCGTTGTTGGCGAGCATCAGGGAGACGAGCCGGGTGTCGTGCCGCAGGGCGCCGAGGACCTCGGCCGCGGGCACGATTCCGTCCGCGCCGGGGGACACCCGCGTCACCTCGAAGCCCTTCTTTGCGAGCCGCGCCGCGCCCTCGCGCACGGAGGGGTGCTCGATGGCCGAGATCACCAGGTGGCCGCGGCCGCCGCTCAAGCGGGCGGCGTGAGCCAGCACGGCGTTGTTGGCCTCCGTCCCCGAAGCGGTGAAGACCACCTCCGGCGGCCGGCCGCCGATCAGCGCCGCCACCTTCTCCCGCGCCTCTTCGACGGCGTTGCGCGCCGCCTGTCCGAAGCGGTGGAGCGACGAAGGATTGCCGTACCTCTCCCCGAGCCACGGCAGCATGGCTTCGCGCGCCCGCGGGTGAAGGGGCGTCGTGGCGTTGTGGTCGAGGTAGACGGGGTCCATGGTTTCCGGTCTCAGCAAAGGCGGTTATTGTAACGCGGTGAGCCGGCGGGGGCTTCCCGGGCCTCACCTCCGGCACGCTTATTGAATTGCTTGGACCGTTCTGGTTCCGTGTCTTCGCTCTCAGAAGGTGAACGAATGCGTCGATCCCACCGATTGATCCTCCTCTCGATCCTCCTCCCCCTCTTCCTGATTTCCTTCATCTCGCCCGCCATGGCCGCCAAGCCGACGCGGGCGGAGCGCAAGGCGCAGAAGGAGGCGATCGAGAAGCTCCCCGAGAAATATCAGGATTGGCTGAAGGTCGTGGAGCTCCTGATGACCGACAAGGAGCTCGAGACGTTCCTGGCGCTGGAGAAGGACTATCAGCGGGACGCCTTCATGGAGCACTTCTGGGAGGCCCGCGACACCTACCGGTCGACCGCCCGCAACGAGTTCCGCGACCGCTGGGAAGCGAACGTCGAGCTGGCGCGGCAGGAGTTCGGCAACCTGGAGGACGACCGCGCCCGCATCCTGCTGCTCAACGGCCCGCCCTCGGCCCGCATCATCTCGCAGTGCTCGAACGTCATTTGGCCTACCGAGATCTGGTTCTACGTCCGCAGCGACCGGGTGCAGTCCGAGATGATCGTGGTCTTGTACCGCAAATGGGGGGCCGGCCCGTTCCGGGTGTGGACCTCGCTCGACGGCCTCGGCGCCCTCTTCTCCAACACCGCCGGCTCCTCCGGCGAGGCCACCTTGCAGGCGATCGCGAACGGCTGCCGGGACGGCGACAAGCTCGCCGGCGGCATCGGCTGGGTGCTGCGCCAGGGGATGGGATACGAGATCCTGCAGCAGCGGATGATGGCGAAGCCGGAGGGCCAGTCCGGCGAATGGGTCTCCTCGTTCAACTCCTATTCGACCGACCTGCCGGCCGGAGCGCCCCCGCTGCCGGCCACGTTGACCCTGGAATATCCAGGCCGGTATCAGAACCGTACCGTGGTGCAGGGCCTGCTCAGTGTGCCCTCCGAAGGAGCCGGCAAGGCGGCGCTCGGCGGCGCCAACACCTTCAACCTGATGCTCAACGGCGAGGTGCTGCAAGGGGGCAAGCTGTTCGACAACTTCCGCTACAAGTTCGACTTCCCGCCGACGGCGGCCGGCCCGGGAGAGAGCCTGCCGATCATCTTCCAGCGCTTCCTGCGGCCGGGCGACTACATGCTGATCGTCAAGCTGGAGGACCTCAACTCCCACAAGATCTTCCGCGAGGAGCGCAAGCTCGCGGTGCCGGCCTCCGACCGTGTGGCGCCGGCGCCGCCCAACGAGATCAACGAGGAGTCGGCGCGTCTGCTGACGGAGGCCAACGCCGCCATCTCGAACGGCGAGACGACCCTGAAGCTGGTGCGGCCGTTCGGCGAGCTGCAGACCGGCATGCAGCGCTTCGACACCCTGACCACCGGCAACAATATCGCGCAGGTGACCTTCGCGCTGGACGGCAAGGCGGTGCTCACCAAGAAGCGCCCGCCCTTCAGCGTCGAGCTCGATCTCGGAAACCTACCGCGCCCGCGCACGCTGGCCGCCACCGCCTTCGACGCCGCCGGCTCCCAGGTGGCCGCAGACGAGCTGGTGATCAACTCGGCCGCGAACCGCTTCCAGGTGCGCCTGGCCGAGCCGCGGAAAGGCAAGCACTACGAGCACAGTCTGCTGGCGCGGGCCGACGTCCAGGCGCCGGAGGGGCAGGTGGTGGAGCGGGTGGAGTTCTTCCTCAACGAGACGCGCGTGGCGACCGTCTATCAGCCGCCGTATCAGCAGCCGGTGGTCCTGCCCAAGAGCGAGGAGATCGCCTACGTGCGCGCGGTGGCCTACCTGACCGACGGCAACTCCACGGAGCACCTGGTCTTCGTCAATGCGCCCGAGAACCTCGCCGAGGTGAACGTCAACTTCGTCGAGCTGTTCACCACGGTGCTCGACAAGCAGAAACGGCCGGTGGAGGGTCTGGAGGCCAAGGACTTCTCGGTCACCGAGGACGGCACGAAACAGGAGATCGCCCGTTTCGAGCGGGTCACGGACCTGCCCATCCACGCCGCGGTGGCCCTGGACGTCTCGGCCTCCATGGAGGAGAGCCTCGACAAGGCGAAGCAGGCCGCCCTGGAGTTCTTCCAGCGGACGATCCGCCCGAAGGACCGGGCGTCCGTCATCACCTTCAACGACCACCCGAACCTGTCCGTGAAGTTCACCAACGACGTGCCGGCGTTGGCGGGAGGCCTGGCCGGACTCAAGGCCGAGCGCGGCACCTCCCTCTACGACAGCATCATCTTCACCCTGTACTACTTCACCGGCATCAAGGGGCAGCGGGCCCTGCTGTTGCTCTCCGACGGCAAGGACGAGGGGAGCCGCTTCACCTATGAGGACGCGCTGGATTACGCCCGCCGGGCGGGCGTGACGATCTACTCCGTCGGCCTCGGCGAGGACGTGGACAAGCGCAAGCTCACGCGCCTCTCCGAGGAAACGGGCGGGCGCGCTTTCTTCCTGAAGAGCGTCGACGAGCTGGCGGGCATCTACGCCGCGGTCGAGAAGGAGCTGCGCTCGCAGTACCTGATCGCCTACCAGTCGGGCAACATCAGCGGCGGCACCGACTTCCGGACCGTGGAGCTGAAGGTCGGGCGCCCCGGCTTGGAGGTGAAGACGATCCGGGGATACTACCCGTGAGGCCCCCTCACTCCCCCGGCCCCTCTCTCCCCGAGGGAGAGAGGGGAGAAAAACCTGAGGTTGCAGAGGGCTTCTTTTTTTCCTCCTCCTCTCCCCCTGGGAGAGGAGGAGTGGGGGTGGTGAGGGCTTCGCGGGCACACCGCCCCGCCCTCCTCGTTCTCCTCGCTCTCCTCCTCCCCTTCCCATCCCTCGCCGCCACCTCGCCCACCTCCAGCGCCTTTCTCGACCGCAAGGTCTCCGCCGAGGAGCGGGCCGCCATGGAGCGGCTGCCGGAGAAGTACCGGGCCTGGATCGAGGAGGTCGACGTCCTCATCACCGAGGAGGAGCGGGCGCTGTTTCTGGCGCTGGAAAAGGACTATCAGCGCGACGCCTTCATCAAACGCTTCTGGGAGGTGCGGGACAAGCTGCCGCGCACGGCGCGCAACGAGTTCCGCGAGCGCTTCGAGGCCAACACCCAGCAGGCGCGCTCCCTCTTCGGCGACGATCTGAAGGACTGCCGCTCCCGGACGCTCCTGCTCAACGGAGCCCCCGACGAGCGGGTCGAGTCCGGCTGCCCCCTCCTCCTCTGGCCCCTGGAGGTCTGGTTCTACAGCCCGAACGAACAGGTCCAGGAGATGTTCGCCGTCGTCCTCTATCGCAAGTGGGGGGCCGGACCTTTCCGGATCTGGAATCCTGGCGAGGAGCTCGACGTCCTGTTCGCGCAAAGCGTGCTGGAGCAGCATGGCGCGGTCGGCGATGGCAGGGTCGAGGGACGCGTGCGGGGAGCCGGAGGAACCGGAGGAGGCAGGGGGTCCGACGGCTACTTCGCCGGCGCCGGACACAGCCTCACGGAGATCACCGGCCTCAACGGCGGCTGCGGTGAATGGGAGCACGCCCGCAAGATCGCCGCCGGCATTGCCTGGGTGATGAACCAGGGGCTGCGCTGGGAGCTCCTCGAAGCGCGCATCTCGACCCGTCCCGAAAACCCCGGCGGCGAGTGGGTCTCGATCTTCAACTCCCATTCGACGGACGTGCCCGAGGGCGCGGCTCCCCTGCCAGCCAGTCTCGCGGTGGCGTTCCCCGGCCGCTACCAGAACCGCACCGTCCTGCAGGGGTTGGTCAGCGTGCCGGCCGACGCCGCGGGGCAGGCGGTCCTCGGCGAGGCCCGCTCCTACAACCTCCTGCTGACCGGCGAGGTGCTGCAAGACGGTGAGCTGTTCGACAGCTTCCGCTACAAGTTCGACCTGCCGGCCGCCGAAGCCGCCGGGGCGCTGCCGCTGGCCTTCGAGCGCCCCTTGCGGCCCGGCGAGTACACCCTCGTCGTCAAGGTGGAGGACGTCAACGGCGGCAGGTTCTTCCGTGACGAGCGGCTGCTCTCCGTGCCGCAGATGGAGACCGCGGCACCCGCTTCGCGCCCGGCGCAGACCGCCGAGGAAGCCGAGAGCGCCCGCATCCTCGCCGAAGCCAACGCGGCCCTGCGGAGCGGCGAGACGACGATCCGGATCGTGCCGCCCCTGGGCCAGCTCCAGACCGGAATGCAGCGGTTCGACACCCTGACGACCGGTCCGGACATCGCCCGCGTCACTTTCGTCCTCGACGGCAAGCCGGTGCTGACCAAGCAGGTTCCGCCCTACAGCGTCGAGCTGGACCTCGGCTCGGTGCCCCGCACCCGGACGCTGGCGGTCAGCGCCTACGACGACGCCGGCGAGATCCTGGCCGGCGACGAGATCCTGATCAACGCCGCCGGCCACCGCTTCCGCGTCCGCCTCGCCGAGCCCCGGAAGGGGAAGCGCTACGAGTCGAGCCTCCTCGCCCGCGCCGAGGTCGAGGCTCCGGAGGGCGAGACGGTCGAACGGGTGGAGATCTACTTGAACGAGACGCGGATCGCCACCCTCTATCAACCGCCGTACGTCCATCCCGTCGTCCTCCCGCGCGGCGAGCCTCTCGCCTACGTGCGGGCCGTGGCCTTTCTCACCGACGGCAACTCCACGGAGAACGTCGTCTTCGTCAACGCTCCCGAATACCTGGAGCAGGTCAACGTCGATCTGGTGGAGCTCTACACCACGGTGCTCGACCGCCAGGGCCGGCCGGTGACCTCCGGCCTCGCGGCGAAGGACTTCGCCGTCAGCGAGGACGGCGCCCGCCAGCAGATCGTCCGCTTCGAGCGGGTGACCGACCTGCCCATCCATGCCGCCGTGGCGCTCGACGTCTCCGCTTCGATGGCGGGGAGCCTGGAGAAAGCGCAGGCGGCGGCCCTCCAGTTCCTCCAGGGAACGGTGCGCCCCAAGGATCGCGCGGCCGTCATCACCTTCAACGACCACCCCGCGCTGGCGGTGAAGTTCACGCGCGACATCAAGACGCTGGCCGGAGGCCTGGCCGGCCTCAAGGCGGAGCGCGGCACGGCCCTCTACGACAGCCTCGTCTTCTCCTTCTACTGTTTCAATGGCCTCAAGGGTAGGCGGGCCATCCTGCTGCTATCCGACGGCAAGGACGAGGGCAGCCGCTTCACCTTCGAGGAGGCGCTGGAGTTCGCCCGCCGCGCCGGCGTCACCGTCTACGCCGTCGGGCTGGGCGACGACGTGGAGAGGAGGAAGCTGGCCCGCATCTCCGAGGAGACGGGTGGCCGCGCTTACTTCCCCAGGGACGCCGAAGAGCTGCCCGCCATCTACGCCGCCATCGAGGAGGAGCTGCGCTCCCAATATCTGATCGCCTATCAGTCCACCAGCACGCGCAGCGACCCCGGCTTCCGCGCGGTGGACCTGAAGGTGAGCCGGTCCGGGCTGGAGGCGAAGACGATCCGGGGGTATTACCCGTGAGGCCCTCACCGAAACCTGTGGATCTATATAGATAAGGTAGGATCGCCTCGATGTTGCGTCGTACATTCCTCGCCGTCCTCTCCGCCGCCGCCCTGTCGCTCGTCCCGCTCGCCGCCGCGCCGCCGCCCAAGGAGACGCCGATTCCCGCGGATCTCGCCCCGCGCTACGCCGCCTGGCTGGAGGAGGTGGCGCTGCTGATCAGCCCGAAGGAGCGCGAGGCGTTCCTGGCGGTCGGCAAGGACTACCAGCGCGACGCCTTCATCCGCCGGTTCTGGGAGGTGCGCGATCCGTTCCCGCAGACGGCCCGCAACGAGTTCCGCGAGCGCTGGGAAGGACGGGCGGAAGCCGCGCGCGCGCGTTTCGGCAACCTGAAGGACGACCGCGCCCGCATGCTGCTCTACAACGGCGAGCCCGCCCACATCATGCAGGCCCGCTGCGATGTCCTTTTGCCGCTGGAGATCTGGGATTACCCGGGGACCGAGCGGATCCGCGGCGACTTTTCCCTCGTCTTCGTCGCCCGCGGCGGCTCGAACTACCGCCTCTGGGTTCCCAGCGATGGATTGGAGTGGCTGCTCACCCAAGACTTGCGGGTGCAGAGTCCTGACCCCGCACGGAGCCTGCAAGCCGTGGCGGAGCTGTGCCCTCGCGGCGAGGACATCGCCGCCCGTCTGGGAGAGGCTCTGGACTGGAAGCGGGCCGAGGCGACACTGCAGCTCGTGCCGCGCCCGGGAGAGGAGTGGCTCTCGACCTTCGAGTCCTACTCGACCGATGTGCCCGAGGGCGCGCCGTCGTTCCCGGCGCGGGTCGACCTGTCGTTCCCCAGCCGGTTCGGCAGCCGCACGGTGGTGCAGACGCTGGTCTCCGTGCCGCGGCAGGCGGTGCAGCCCGAGCGGCTGGAGGGGAGCGCCACCGCTTACTACAGCTTCCTGGTGGACGGCGAGGTGCTCTACAAAGGCGATCTGTTCGAGCACTTCCGTTACCGGTTCACCCTGCCGGACAACGAGGTTACCTCGGACACGATCCCGATCGTCTTCCAGCGCTACCTCCGGCCGGGAAGCTACTCGCTGGTGACGAAGATCGAGGATACCGCCGGCAAACGGTTCTTCCGGGAGCAGCGGGAGCTCGAGGTGCCGACCGCGGAGGCCGCACCGGTCCCCGTGGCGGCTCCGGCGACGCCGGCGCCCGAGACCGCCCCGGCTCCCGCTCTCACCGAGGCCAACGCGGCCATCGGCTCCGACGAGCAGTCGATCCGCATCCTGCCGCCGCCCCCGGGGCTGATCACCGGCAAGCTGCGGGTCGAGGCGGCGGCGACCGGCGGCGAGGTCTCGAAGGTCAGCTTCGAGCTCGACGGCCGGCCGGTGCTCACCAAGGGCCGGCCGCCGTACAGCGTCGAGCTGAACCTCGGCGACCAGCCCCGTGCCCATACTCTCAAGGCGCTGGCGCTGGGCGGGGACGGCCGCAAGCTGGCGGAAGACGAGATCCAGTTGAACGTCGGTCCGCATCGCTTCGCCGTGCGGCTGGTGGAGCCGGAGGCCGGCAAGACCTACCAGTCGAGCCTGCGTGCCCTGGCGCAGGTCGAGGTGCCGGAAGGCGAGCGGCTGGACCGGGTGGAGCTCTTCCTCAATGACGACCGCGTGGCGACGCTCTATCAGCCGCCATTCAGCCAGCCCCTTCTCCTGCCCAAAACCCGGGACATCACCTACGTGCGCGCCGTCGCCTACCTCGACGGCGGTACCTCCACCGAGGATCTGGTATTGATCAACGCGCCGGACTTCACCCATCGCGTGGACGTCGACTTCGTCGAGCTCTATGCGTCGGTGGTCGACGGCCGGGGGCGGCCGGTGGAGGGGCTCGGCAAGGGCGACTTCACCGTCCTCGAGGACGGCGTACAGCAGCAGGTGAAGCGCTTCGAAAGGGTGGAGGACGTGCCGATCTACGCCGGCATCCTCCTCGATACCTCGGCCTCGATGGGAGAGAGCGAGAAGCTCGACAAAGCGGTCCGCGGCGCCCTGCGCTTCTTCCAGAAGGTGATCACGCCCAAGGACCGGGCGGCGGTCATCACCTTCAGCGACCAGCCGACCCTGGCGGTGCGCTTCACCAACCAGGAGCCGGTCCTGGCCGGCGGCCTCGCGGGCCTGACCGCCGCCGGCAATACGGCGCTCTTCGACAGCCTTATCTACGGCCTCTACTACTTCGGCGGCGTCAAAGGCAAACGGGCGCTCGTCATCCTCTCCGACGGCAAGGACGAGGGGAGCCGCTACACCTTCAACGACGCCCTGGAGTACGCCCGGCGCAGCGGCGTGGCCCTCTACACTGTAGGGATCGGCCTCACCACCCGGGAAGCCGACGTGCGCCTCAAGCTCTCGCGTCTGGCGGACGAGACCGGCGGGCGGTTCTTCTTCATCGAGCAGGCGAGCGAGCTCGAGGGGATCTACGACACCATTCAGAAGGAGCTGCGCTCCCAATATCTCCTCGCCTATCAGTCCTCGCAGGAAGGCGACACGGACAAGTTCCGCAGCGTCGAGGTGAAGCTCGGCAAGCCCGGGTTGGAAGCGAAGACCGTGCGGGGTTATTACCCCTGAACCCTCTCCCCTCCCTCATCCTCGCCTCCTCCTCGCCGCGCCGCCGCGAGCTGCTCGGCAGCCTGGACCTGCGCTTCACGGTGCGCGCCGCGGACCTCGACGAGACGCCGCTGCCGGGCGAAGACCCGCGCGATACGGTGCGGCGGCTCGCGCAGGCGAAGGCCGTGGCGAGGGCGCACCCTGGGGAGCTGGTGCTGGCGGCGGACACGGTCGTGGTGATCGACGGCGAGCTGCTGGGCAAGCCTACGGACCCCGCGGACGCCCGCCGCGTGCTCGGCCGCATCGCCGGCCGCGAGCACACGGTGCTGACCGCCGTGGCCCTCGAGGAGCCGGATCGCGACCGCCGCGCCGCGGGAGTCGCCACCTCGCGGGTGCGCATGGCCACCATGTCTCCCGCGGAGATCGACTGGTACGTGGCCACCGGCGAGCCTCTCGACAAGGCCGGCTCCTACGCCGTCCAGGGTCTCGGCGCCCTGTACATCGAGGAGGTCCTCGGGAACTACACCAACGTGGTCGGCCTGCCGCTGCCGCTCACCTACCGCCTGTTCCGGGAACTGGGTTACGACCTGAGAGATTTTTCGGTGACCGCCTCTCGCTGGCGGTGATCGCCTACGCCCCCTCGTACTTGATCGGCTCGCCCAGCTTGTCGAGGGAGAAGTTGGCCATGATCTGGTGGCCGTTGAAGTCGAGCACGCGGAGATCCTCCTCCACGTCGAGGTCCTTGGCCACGTTCTCGAAGGACTGGGGATAGCGCTCGCGCACCGCGTCGAGGTCCACCTCATAGGCGATGAACTTGTCGATCCCCTTGTAGCGCAACTTGTCGACCAGGCGTTCGTCCATCAGGCTCGGATAGGTGGCGAGCACCAGAATGGGACCGCTGCCGGTGAAGACCAGGTAGGCTCGCATCGCTCGCGCGCTCATCGCTCCGCTCCTCCCCCCTCAGGCCACGAAGTAGGCGCTGGCACGGATCTGCAGACGCGCTCGCGGCTCGAAGCCGCTGCCGACCACGGCGAAGGCGCTGCTGCTGCCGAGGATGGGCAGCACGATCCAGCCGTCGAAGCTCTCGCCGCCGGCGTAGGGGGGCACCACCGGCTCGATCTCGGCGATCTTCGTCCAGTGGTCCTCGTCGGGATCGAAAGACGCCCGCAGCTCGACGTACGCGCGGTCGAGGTCGATGGTACGCTGACCGGAGGGGTGCCAGATCGAGAAGACGAAGCGCACCTCGTCATAGGAGCTGGTCCCGAGGAAGGACTTGCCGGCCACCAGCAAGGGGAAGCTGAAGGAGCCTGCGGTATCGGTGGCGAAAATCTCGGGTGTGGGATCGAAGACGACCTGCCGCGGAGGCGTGGGGGTCGAGTTCATCTCTCCTCCTCGGGGGGAGCATCGCCGCGGGCGAAGGCCAGGGCACGGGTGACCCGCCGCCGGGCCTCCGTTTCATCGGAGCCGACGCCGAGCAGGGGAGCGGCCATCCCGAAGGCGATCGCACCCGCCCGACCGTAGGCCGGGATATCGTCCACCCCGAAGCCGCCGGCCGCCAGCATCGGGATGTCCGAGAGCGGCCCGCGGATGGTGGCAAGGTAGGACGTGCCGCCCACCGGCGGCAGCGGATAGACTTTGACGAGATCGGCGCCCAGCTCGTGGGCCGCCACGATCTCAGTAGGCGTCAGGGCGCCCATGACCAGGAACAGACCGGCCTGCCGAGCCTCTCGGGCCACCGCGGCGTCGACGTTCGGGGTCACCAGAAACTCGGCCCCGGCCGCGACCGCCTCGCGGACGCGCGCCGCCGTGGTCGCGGTGCCCATGCCGAACCAGGGCGGTCCCTCGGAGCTACGGGCCGCCAACAGCTCCCGCAGCAGGCCGGAGGCGCCCGGCACACTGAAAGTGATCTCGACCAGCTCGACCCCGGCGGCGGCCAGGCCGCGGGCCTGGGCGGCGGCCTCCTCGCGCGAGGCGGTGCGCACCACGCCGATGATCGGCGAACGGCGGAGACTGAGAGCGACATGATCGCGGATTTGGACCGTGGTAGCCATCGCGGGGGGGGAGTCTATCATTGCGCTCTTCGCCGGAATCCAGCTTCCGGGTGGGAAAGAGTGCCCTTCCGAGTTATCATTGCCGCTACGCGCAAGCGGGGAGCTGCTTTTCGGCAGGAAACGAACGGCAAAGATGGCAGTGTCTGATCAACCGGTAGGAAGGGAGTCGCTGGACCAGCTCCTGCGACGGCTCCGTCCGAGGCTGAAGCAGGTCCTCGGCCGGTACCGCGTGCCCGCGCACGACGCCGAAGACCTGGTCCAGGAAGCCCTCATCTCGACCATTCAGAAGTGGGACGTGATCCAGGACCCCGAAGCCTGGCTGCTCGTCACCCTCCGCAACCGGTGCGTCGTCTACTGGCGCAAGCGGCGGAACAGCCTCTACAACTCCGTCGACACCGCCATCCTCGAGCTGCTCTCGGAGCCGGTCGCCGCGCCGCAGGAACGCTCCGAGCTGCTGTGGGACCTGAACAACCTCCTGGAAGAGCTGCCGCCCCGCTGCCGCAAGCTCCTGCGGCTGCGCTACGGCCTCGGCTTCGACTCCGGCGAGGTGGCCGAGCGGATGGGCTACCACCCCTCCAGCGTGCGCAAGGTGGCCCGGCGCTGCATGGCCGCGCTCACCTATCAGATGGTCACCCGCGGCTTCTCCAAGCTCAGCCTCCCCCGCGAGGAGGAGGATGAGGACGAGGACGTGAGCTAGGCGGGCCGCACCCCCTCTCCATCCAGACCGCCTTTCCCCACCCCAGGCTGGCCGGCAAAGAATTGGCAGCCTAGACAGCCATCCATTGTCATGGCAGGATATGTACAAGTAGTAATCAGCCGTTAATTCGTAGCCGCACCGCCGCTGTTCGTGGGGCATGGGTCTTGCAGTTTCGTGCAATGAACCAAGGGTTGGGGAGATCGACGATGGCATCGGCTTTTGCGGGCCAAAGGCACGGCCAGGTCACTTTCGCCTCCGCAGCGGGCTTCTCGCTCATAGAGGCTCTCATCGCCGCGGCGATCCTGCTCATCATCGCTCTGGGCCTCATTCCGCTCTTCGCGCGCGCGATCATCGACAACACCACGGGGAATGACTCCACCCAGGCCACCAACCACACCCGGACGCGGCTCGAGGAGCTGATCCAGCTGCCGTTCAATCACCAGCGCCTGACCCTACCGGCCGGCGCCGTCCAGAGCCAGGAGGTGGAGTCCTGGACCCAGGGAATCCGCGACCAGACGGGCGACGCCCAGGAGGGATGGTGGCCGGGGGTTCCCGCCGATAAGGGGTTGCCCCTGTGGACGCGGACCACTCGGGTGCGGCAGTACAACATCAGCGACCTCGACGACGGCACGCTGGACAACCCGGAGGAGGGAGGCATCCAGCCAACCTTCGTCCACCTCAAGGAGGTGGAGGTCCAACTGGACAACGGCAAGAGCGGCAGCCTCCTCGGCGGCAGGCCGGCGCAGACCGTCCAGGTGCTCAAACCCTTCTGAGAGAACGGCCTATGGTCGAGACACCGTCGCGAGCGCTGGCCCGGCAGAGAGGCTTCACCCTCGTCGAGCTCTCGGTATCGCTGTTCGTCACCGTCTCGGTGCTGCTCGGCGTGCTGATGCTGCTCGACTTCAGCAACAAGCTGTCGCGCGTCCAGACCAACGTGGCCGACATGCAGCAGTCGCTGCGGATCGCGCAGTACGACATGGTGCGGCTGATCCGCATGGCCGGACGGGGCGGCCTGCCCGCCGGCAATCTGCCGGCGGGCACGGCGGTGGTGGTGCGCGACAACGTCACCGACGGCGACCGCATCGGCGGACCCGGTACGCCGGAGATCCTGGTGGGATCGGACGTGCTGACGGTACGCGGGGTGTTCACGGCGCCGATCTACCAGATGGCCGCGGCCGATCCCGCGGCCTTTCAGCTCACTGTCCAGGGCGGCTTGCCGGTCGCCGGCACCCTGCGAGTCCGCAGCACGACGCCGACGAGCATTCCCCAGAACCTCGCCGCCCTCAAGCAGGCCGTGCTCGACCGCCGGCCGGAGGCGCTGCTCGTAGTGAGCCCGCTCAACAATTCCGTCTACGCGGTGGTCGAGCTCGATCCCGCCGCCTCCGACGTCACCAACGACGACCTATACACCATCGCCTTCCGGATCTCTGGAGGCCAGTACACGGCGCAGTACGCCGCCTTCTCCTCCGACGGCCCCGGCACCTTTCCCGCCAACCTGACCAGCGCCGCGTTCCTAGGGCTCCTCGAGGAGTACCGATTCTACGTCCGCCAGGAGTTCGCGGTGGCGGGGGACAAGACGTCGGACCTCACCTCGAAGCTGTCGCGGGCCCGCGTCTACCCCGGCACCGAGGTCCCCTACGGCGACAATACCGCCAACTGGCGGTCGGACATCGCGGACAACATCATCGACCTCCAGGTCGCCCTGGGGCTCGACACCGCCAACGGCGGCTGCACGGTCGCGGCCGACGAAGTGAGCTGCGCGATCGCTGAAACCGCCGACGGCCAGAGCGACGATTGGATGTTCAACGGCGAGACGGCGGCCGATCCGGCGTTCGGCGGCGCCGACCTGCATTACATCCGGCTGAACACCCTCGCCCGCACCGACCGCCGCGACAAGGATTACGAGTCGCCTCTGCTGGTGCGCATCGAGGACCACGCCTTCGCCGCCGCCTCTCCCTTCAACGCGGCGCCCGAGCGGATGTTCCGTCGGCGCCTTCTTCGCACCGTCATCGACATGAGGAATCTGTGATGAGAGCCGCACGTGCCGGTGAGGCCGGCAGCGCTTACATCGTCGCCCTGCTGGCGCTGGTGGTGCTCACCATCCTCGGCCTCGCCCTCGCCCTGGTCACCCAGACCGAGGTGCACATGGGAGCGAACGAGAGAACGGTGAACCGGAACTTCTATGCCGCCGATTCGGGTCTCGGGGTGGCGGCCGCCGAAGCGCTGGCGAGCGGCCGTTACGCCGCGGCCACGGTGATTCTCAACCGCAGCAACGTCGGCGGGCTCAACACTGCCGACCGGGTGCGGATCTCGCCGCTCGCTCCGATCCTGACGGTGCGCTGCGATTGGTGTCCGGCGAACGACGACGGCGTCCCCAAGTTCTGGAAGGTCCATCACGCGGTGACCGCCACCTCGGATCGGATCTCCTGGCCCGGCAGCGGTCCGCCCCCCGCCGATGCGACGTTGCTGGGGCAGAAGACGCTCAGCGTGATGTTCGAGTTTCAGCCCTGGCCTACCCCGCCGGTGGACTCCATCGCCGACACGGAGGCGCTGCAACAGATCAAGTTCTAGTTCCGAAGCCGATCGTTCCGGAGGGGCTTCTCCATGCTCAACCTCTCGCTATCTCCCGGCCGCAGGCCAATCCTTCGCGCATTCTGCGCCGCCTTCGGCGTCCTCGCGGTGACCGGCGCCCTGTGGGGCGACGACCGCGAGCTGCTGCGCGACTCGGTGGGCAAGCCGTACGTGTTCATCCTCTTCGATACCTCGGGCTCGATGAACTGGACGCCGAAGTGCACCCAGGCCCAATTCGACGCCGGAGAGTGCGCGCCGCTGTGTCCGACCGGCGATTGCTACGCGGTGACCCAGGCCGACGATCCGGGCTCGAAGTTCTACCAGGCCAAACAGGCGCTCTACGAGGTCCTCGGGGACATCGACGACGTCCAGTTCGGCTTCGGCACCTACAACCAGGACGAGCTCGGCGTCCGCGCCAAGCACTGGCTCTACGAGGCCACCAGCGGCGGCGTGAACGTGCCGGGCTGGGGGCTGTTCCCCGCCGTCGGCGCGCGGGAGGTGTTCGGCTTCCTCTGGAACTGCGACACGGGCAACAACGACAATGAGATCGGCTGCACCAGCGGCAAACCGGCCGACCTGACCGACTCCTGGGAGCTCAGCCGCTCGCAGCGCCTGCCCAAGGGCGGCCTCGCCTTCAACCAGACCGCCGACTTCTTCATCCGCCACGCCGGCACCACCTATCGCGTGCGCTACCAGCCGGCGGCGGGCGCCTACGGCGCCGACCTCCAGGTCGGCGTGCAGATCTGGCGGTGCAATGGCGGCAACTGCAACACCTCGATCGGCACCCAGACGGTATCCTTCAAGCCGCTCGCGGACTTCCTCTCCTGGGACAACGCCGACAACAACAACCCGTCGCGCGGCAACCCGCAGCTCAGCTATTTCAGCCAAGCGGCGGCCTCCGACCCGAGCGCCTCCAATACCTGCGCCGGCTGGGACCCCAACGACGACTCGAACGCCGACAGGTTCGCCAACGTCTATAGCGCCCGCTTCCCGACGGACAGCTCCGACCCGCGGGGCCCGCTCCTCTCCGTCGGCGACATGATCCCGCTGGACTGGCAGTCCTCCCATCGCACGGACATCCTGCGGCGGCTGGCGCCGAACACCGTGCTGGACGCCGGCGCGGCGCCCGACTTCCGCGTCGCCACCTACTTCGCCGACAACCGCCAGGGCACCGAAGCGTTCCTGCGGCTCAAGAACGAGAGCGTCCGGCCGCTGCTCGCCGACGGCAGCACGCCGCTCGGTAACTCCGTCCGGGCCTTCCGCACCTGGTACGCCGGCTGTCCCCAGGGAACCTGCCCGCAGGGCGGCGGGTGGAAGGACATCGCGTCGGTACGGGATCCCGACTGGCACTGCCGGCGGAAGTTCCTGCTGGTGATCACCGACGGCGATGAGACCTGCAACGGCGCCGACGCCTGCTCCGGCACGGCCTCGCTGTTCTCGCAGGAGGGCATCAAGACCTACGTGGTCGCCTTCGGCGTGGAGAACACTTCGGGCAACCGCCTCGTCTGCATGGCGGCCAACGGCGGCAGCGGCAAGCCGATCTATCCCCAGAGCAAGGACGAGCTGGTGCAGGCCTTGACCAGCATTTTCGGCCAGATTCGCGAAGAGGCGAGCGCCTTCGCCTCCGCGGCCGTGCCCTCGGTGCAGGCCGAAGTGGCCGACCGCATCTATCTTTCGAGCTTCACGCCTCTCAACTCCAAAGCCATCTGGGACGGCCACCTCGACGCCTATCTCAAGCCCCTGCCGCTCACCCAGGATGGCAAGCCTGACGTGGGCCGCGCCTGTGGAGCCCCGCCGCGCAGCAGTTGCCATCTCTGGGACGCCGGCAAGGTGCTGATCGGCCAGGCGCCCACCCAGAGCGCGGTCGACGCTGCGGCGTCCGTCAACGAGAGCCTGCTGCGCCTCGGCCCGGGCTTGGACGAGCGCCGGGTCTTCTATACGCAGGCCGGCGTTTCGGGGCTTACCCCGCGCCGCCTGCGGCTGTTCTCGCCGCCGGCCGGCGATCCGAAGACGGACCCCGACTGGAGCGATCTGTGGACGGGGCTCGGCCTGCCGGCTCCCACCACCGACCCGGAGTACGCCGCCACCCGGAAGCGGGTCGAGTCCATCCTCGCTCAGACCCTGGTGATCAAGGAGGCGACGGTCGAGAAGAACAATCAGCCGACCGACATCGAGTACGTCCTCGGCGACATCTTCCACTCCGATCCGGTGATGATCGACCGGCCGAACGACTTCTCCTTCTTCTCAGCGAACCTCTACACCAAAACGGGGGCCGTGAACTGCGTCAACGATCCCGGCTACCGCTGCTACGCCGAGAAGCACCGGCGCCGCCGCAAGCTGCTGATGGTGGGCAGCAACGACGGCCAGCTCCACTTCATCGACGGCGGCATCTGGGACGCGGCACAGCAGAAGTTCTCGGACGGCACGGGCCGCGAGCTGTTCGCTTACATCCCCCGCCTCCAGCTCCCCGTCGTCCGCGAGCTGGCCGAGCAGAGCCGGCAGATCTTCGGCATCGATGCGACGCCGCGGGTGGACGATGTGTTCATCGATCCGCGGCACAACGGTCTCCCCGCGGCGGACGAACGCGAGTGGCGGACCGTCGTCCTCGGCGGCTTCCGGGAAGGCGGCAAGCGCGACGGCGGCGGCTTCGTAACCGACTTCATCAGCGGCTACTACGCCCTCGACATCACCCAACCCGACCTCCTCGACGGCGATGGCGAGCCGATCAACCAGCAGGTGGTGCCGAGCTGCCTTTCGACGCAGAATCAGACGGTCTCGAGCTGCGGTCCGCTGCCCTTCCCGGCGGTCCTCTGGGAGTTCACCGACTCCGTCACCACCTCGCGGCTGGACGAGGACCAGAACGGCTATCCCGATCTCGGCGAGACCTGGTCGGTGCCCACCATCGGACGGATCCGCGTGGTCGAAGACGGCAAGGCGGCCGACAAGTTCGTCGCCATCATCGGCGGCGGCATGGACGCCGCTTCCAAGCTGAGCCCCAAGCGCGGCACCTGGCTCTTCATGGTGGACATCGAGACCGGCCAGACGATCTACAAGCGCTCGCTGGTCGGCGCCGCCCCCTCCGATCCCGCGGTGCTCGACACGGATCTCGACGGCTATCTGGACACCATCTACATCGGCACCACGGCGGGCTTCCTCTACAAGGTGGACATCAGCTCGCCGGGGAACCTCCAGCAGGTCGTCCTGCCGCGGCAGCGGGCGCTGCCGCCGCTGGCGATCGACCCGCCGGTGATGCGCATCACCGACGTCTCGTGGAGCCCCTTCCCGATCTTCGACACGCAGTCGCGGCCGATCTACCTCCCGCCCACCGCCTTCTACGTGGCGCGGCTCAACCGCTTCGCCGTCGCCTTCGGCACCGGCGACCGCGAAGATCTATGGAACTTCAACGGCCAGGAGGGCCGCTTCTTCCTGATCGTCGACGACAACTTCAAGCTCGGCGACCTGCCCCGTACCGAAACCAACTACCAGGAGGTGCGGCCGGATGCGGCGGACGCCGGCGCGAGCTCCGACTTCGTGCTGACGCCCGAAGCCGGCAAGGAGCGGGGCTGGTTCCTGCGACTGGGCGAAGACGAGCGCGTGATCACTCAGGCTTTCGGCCTGTCGGGCATCGTCATCTTCTCCAGCTACCGGCCCGACCCCAACGACCCCGGCCAGGGAAACGGCAACGGCGGCGGCCGGAACGAGGAGGACGCCGTCTGCGCCCGCGGCGGCGAGAGCAACATCTTCGTCGTCTACGCCAACAACGCCAACTCGATCATGACGGTCGACGGCGTGAAGAGCCGTTTCCGGGTGGTGCCGGAGTTCGTCACCAATCCCTACGTCGAGCAGGGATCGACGAAGAATCCGGCGAGCGGCGGCGCGAACTCCGAGCAGCTCGACCTGACCCAGCAGGAGATCCTGAAGGCGCTCCGGAAGTTCTTTCCCAAGGGGACGAAGTTCGCGAACTACTGGATCAGCGTCAGCGGCATTCGCTCCGATACGGGTTACGAGCGCTATGCGACCATTCCAGTTGGTATCATAGAGAGAAACTGGAAGGAGCATTGATGAAGCGCAACCCCGCACTCGGCCTCCTGATCGCCCTGCTGGTCGCTGCGCCGGCCGCCGCCGACTGGCTGGTCACCCACGCCGGCGGCCGCGTCGAGACGAAGGGCCCATGGCGCGTCAAAGGCAAGCTGGTCGTCTTCAACCGGACGGACGGCACCCTCGCTTCGCTGCGCGTCTCGGAGGTGGACCTCGAGGCGAGCCGGAAGGCCACCGCCGACGCCCAGGCAAAGGCCGCGGCGCCGGCGGCCCCGGAGGCGCCCAAAAAGAAGCTGGCGAGCCTGACGGACGCCGACTTCCGCAAGCAGCCGCCGGCCTCCTCCACGGCGAGCCCTGCAGAGACGGAGGAAAAACCTGCCGTCCAGAGCGGTCCCGTGACCGTCAGCTCCTGGCGGCGGGCCGACGACCTCGGTGGTGATGGCGTGAAGATCGAAGGCACGCTGCACAACAACACGGACGACCTCGTGGTCAACGCGGGCGTCGAAGTGCAGCTCTTCAACGAGGCCGGAGAGCGGGTGGGCACCGCGGTCGCCGTGCTCTCCTCGCCGTCGCTGCAGCCCAAGGGCACGGTGGACTTTCGCGCCAGCTTCCCCGGCGTCTTCACCTATGCCGAGGTGAAGTTCGAGCCCAAGGGCCTGCCGCTGGACATCGCGCCCGCGCCGGCCGAGGAGCCACCGCCGGCAGCGCCGCCGCCGTAAGGTCTACTCCCGGTACCGCGGCACCCCTTCCAGATCGTGCTCCTTGATCTTGCGGAGCAGCGCGCGGTAGCTCATGCCGAGGATGCCGGCCGCCCGCCGCTTGTCGCCGTCCGCTGCGGTCAACGCCTGCTTCAACCGATCCCGTTCGCCCGCTCCGGCCAGCGGCCGGAGCAGTTGCCGCAGGTCCGAGACGCGAATCGCGGGGCCCTCGCTGAGGATGACCGCCCGCTCCAGGACGTTTGCCAGCTCGCGCACGTTGCCCGGCCAGGGCTCGCCGGCGAGGAGGTCCGCCGCGGCGTCCTCCAGCCGCGGCGGCGCCACGCGATGGCGGCGGGCGATCTCCTCGATCAGGTGGCGGGCGAGGAGCGGGACGTCGCTCGCCCGTTCGCGCAGCGGCGGCAGCTCGATCGGAAAGACGTTCAATCGAAAGAAGAGGTCCGCCCGGAACTCGCCGGCCGCCACCATCGCGGAGAGGTCGCGGTTGGTGGCCGCCACCAACCGGACGTCGGTCCGCATCGTCCGGCCGCCGCCGACGCGCTCGAAGGTCCGTTCTTCGAGGACCCGCAGCACCTTTCCCTGTACCGCCAGGGGAAGCTCGCCGATCTCGTCGAGCATCAGGGTACCGCCCTGAGCCGCCTCGAAGCGCCCCTGCTGCCGGCGGTCGGCGCCGGTGAACGCCCCTTTCTCATGGCCGAAGAGCTCGTTCTCGATCAGCGGCTCAGGGATGGCGGCGCAGTTCAGGGCCATGTAGGGTCCGCCGCGCCGCGGTGACAGCGCATGGATCGCCTGGGCGAAGAGCTCCTTACCCGTGCCGCTCTCACCGGTCAGCAGCACCGTGCTTTCCGTCGGGCCGACCCGCTGCAGAAGGCGGATGGCGGCACGCAAGCGGGGGTGAGCGCCGAGGATCGGCGGGGCCCCGGGGACGCGGAAGACCGCCGCCGCTTCGCCGCGCTCGCCGATCGCCCGCTCGATCAGCCGCGTCAGGTCGTCGATCTCGAGCGGCTTCTCGAGGAAGTCGTAGGCTCCGAGCTTCATCGCTTCCACCGCCGTACCCACCGTGCCGTAGCCGGTGAGCACCACCACCGGAACCCGCGGCTGCGCCGTCCGGCTCGCCTCGAGCACCTCGAGGCCGGAGACGTCCGGGAGCTTGAGGTCGGTCAGGACGAAATCGAAGGACTGCTCGCCGAGCAGCCGGATGCCGGCCCGGCCGTCCGCGGCGGCCGCCACTTCATACCCTTCCTGGCCGAGCGCCCGCTCCAGCATGCGCCGCAGGGAGTCGCGGTCTTCGACGATCAGGAGGCGGCCGGTCGCCATTTCAGATTGCCGAGCGAACGGCGCCGATCAGAGCCTCGTCATCTTCCTCCGCCACCGTCCGCAGATCCAGGATCAGCCGGCCCTGGCGGAGGTAGCCGACGACGGGAGGCTCGCCGTGGCGGAGGCGGGCGAGCAGCGCGTCGTCGCCGGGGAAGGCCAGCGCCTCGCCGGGGATGGGAGCCTCCGGCGCCGAGCCGCCGCCGAGAAAGGCTTCCGCGGCGACGATCTCGCCTCCCAGAACGGCGGCGGCATGCTCCAGGCGCTCGCGGTGAGCTCCCGGGTCGGGCCAGAGGCGATCGAGGGGCAGAGGCGCGCCGGCGAGGTGCAGGCGGAGCACTCCTTCGAGCGCCGCGAGCGCCGCGCGGTCCGGCCGCAACGCCCGGTAGAGCGGATGACGCCGGCAGCGTTCGATCAGGGCGGCGCGCCCCACCAGCAGTCCGGCCTGCGGTCCGCCGAGCAGTTTGTCGCCGCTGCCGCAGGCGAGGTCGCAACCGGCGGCGATCAGCTCCGCGAGGCTCGGATGGCCGGCGAGCTGCGGCCTGGGGTCGGACCGCAGCAGTCCGCTCCCCTCGTCGACCAGGATCGGTACCTGCGCGCGGCGGCCGAGCTCGGCGAGCTGCCGGGGCTCGACGGAGGCGACGAAGCCCGACAAACGAAAGTTGCTGGGGAAGACCTTGAGCAGCAGAGCCGTCGCGGGCCCCAGGGCCGCATCGTAATCGGCGATCCGGGTGCGGTTCGTCGCCCCCACCTCGATGAGGCGGGCGCCGGCGGCGGCCATGATCTCCGGAATCCGGAACGAGCCGCCGATCTCGATCAGCTCGCCGCGCGACACCACCACCTCGCGGTCCTTCGCCAGCGTCGCCAGCGCGATCACCAACGCCGCGGCGTTGTTGTTGACCACCAGGCCGGCCTCGGCCCCGGTGAGAGCCGTCAGCAGCCGCTCGACGCGGCGGTTGCGCTGCCCCCGCCGTCCGGTCGCGAGGTCCAGCTCCAGATCGCAGTAGGCGTCGAGCAACGGCGGCAGGCTGCGCGCCACGGACTCCGGAAGCGGAGCGCGGCCGAGGTTGGTATGGAGAAAGACCCCGGTGGCGTTGAGCACGCGGCGGAGGGGCCGTCCGAGCAGGGCCTCGACCTCGGCCGCCACGCGCTCCGGCAAGGCCGCGACGGCGCCTTCGACCTCCTCCGGAGGGGGCGGCGGATCGCCGGCGAGACGGCCCCGCAGCTCCTCGACCACCCGCCTGGCTTGGACCCTTACCTGATCGCGACCGTATAATGGCAGGAGACGCGCAACCGCCGGATGGCTGAGCAGCCGGTCGAGCGGCGGCAGGCCACGCCGGGCGTCGAATGATTCGGAGCTTTCCACTCCAAGCATTCTAGGAGATCCGTGGACCCCAAGAGAAACCCGCGAGCCGCGCCCGATCCGCTGCGCCCTCAGGGTTCGCCGCTGCAGCCGGCGAAACCCGGCGCTCAGCCGAGACGGCCCGGCGAGCCGGCCGGCGCCGCACAACCGGCGGCGGCCCAGCGCCAGACCCCCGGCGCGGGGGAGGCCCTGGACCGGCTCGGACGGGACATCCAGCAGCTCCGGGTCGATTTCGAGCGCTTCTTCAGCGGCGCCCTGCCGTTCCCCCCCGAGGAGCTGCGCAACCGCGTGCAGGCGCAGCTCCGGACCCTCCGCGGCATGAACCTCCTCGCCGCGGTGGACAACTTCCGGCTGGGCGATCTCGAAGCGCGGTTCAACAGCTACAACGAGCTCTTCAATCGCCGTTTGCGTGGCCGCGAGGAAGGGCGGCAGCCTGCCGTCCATTCGATCCCCGCGGCCGACCCGCGGCGCCTGGATCCCGAGCTGGGGATCGTCTTCGGTGATCGGATCGATCCACAAGGGGTCGAGGCCCTCTATCAAGGCCTCGCCGCCGCCCCCGGGGACAACCCCCGGTTCGATCTCGACAGCTTCCAAACGTATCTCACGCGGCAGGTGGCCGCCATTCGCGCCAAGACGGGCTGCACCGAGGTGCAGTTCCGGCTGGCCTCCGAAGATGGCAAGCTCAAGCTCAAGGCCCGGCCTGTCGCAGCCCGCGAGGGCTCTTAGAAGGGAGTTGCATAGTGCGTAGAAGGACTTCATGGATTCTCGTATCTTCCCTCGCCGTCCTGGCCGCGATCGCCGCCATGGCGGCGGCGGTGCCCCCGAACCTCGCCAAGGCGATCGAGGCGCAGCAACGCCTGGCGGCCGAGCGTCCTCAGGACGCCGCGGTGTTCAACGACCTCGGAAATCTGCTGCTTCTGGTGCCCCAGCTCGATCAGGCCGAGGACACCTACCACAAAGCCCTCGAGCTCGACCCCAACAAGTCGTCCGCGCTCTACAACCTCGGCTTGCTGCTGCAGCAGAAGGGAGAACGCAAGGAGGCCATGGAGCTCTACCAGCGGCTGGTGAAAGTGGAGCCTTCCCATGCCTGGGGCCACTACCAGCTCGGCACTCTCTATGAGAACGCGGGGCAGGAATCGAAGGCGATCGACTCCTACGCGCAGGCCTTTGCGCTCGATCCGCAGCTCGCCTTTCCCGAGGTCAACCCCCAAATCGTCGACAACAAGCTGGTAACCGAAGCGATGTTGCGCGCCTACAAGAGCGAGCTCGCACCGCCGCAGGCGCCGAAGATCTACGAGGATCCGACCCGCATCGCAGCCCTCCTCGTGCCGTCTCCCGGCGCGGCCAAGCCCACGGACGAGGTGGCCACCCAGCAGCAGGAGGGTGCGCCGGCCAAAACCCAGCAGCCGGGGGCAGCCGGCCAGAGTCAGGGCGCCACGGTGCTCCGGGAGCGGGACCTCGACCGCGCCAATCCGGCCGGGCAGGCGGTGCCGGAAGGCGCACCCCGCGGCGTCGGCGTTCCCGGCATGCGCACCGCGCCGCGCGCCCTGCGCGAGTGGAACCGGCCGGAGCCGACCACTCAGGAGATCCCGAACGAGGGCGTCACGAACGAGGAGGTGGAGCCTCCCGGTCAGGTGATCACGCCGCCGCCCGGCGGGGTGTACTACCGGCCTGGCGTCCCGAGCACGGGAAGGCTCGGGCTACAGATCGTGCCGGAACGGTCGCGCGTGGGGAAGGGGTAGAGCCCCCCGGACCCCTCACTCCCCTAACCCCTCTCTCCCAGAGGGAGAGAGGGGAACAGGAAATGCCCTTTCTTGCTTTTCTCCCTCCTCTCCCCCTGGGAGAGTGTATGGACCGGGGACATGGGTAACACCTGTACGGAGACATGGGTAACAGGTGAATTGGGTGTCGGGAGGGTTGATAGCTCATTCCGACACCTGTGTGCCCAGATCCAGAGAAGCAATCCGCTGGTGGGCAAAGTAGACCTCGAACTGTCCATCCCGAGCCGTGGCCCGAATCGCCACCGGGTAGCCGTCAAACGCCTGCGAGATGCGCAACGTCCGGCCGCGAAAGTTCATCCGACCGCCATCGCGAACCTTGCGGACGATGTCTTCCGGACCGTACTCCAGAAGCGGCAGCTGCTCGGGATAGGACCGCTGACTGGGCTGATACCGGCGGGCCGGGACTTGACCCGCGAGAGCTTGATGGGGACGGTCGAAGTTGTAGACGTGACGCCACGCATCGAACCGATGTTGATACTGCTCCAGGGTCTCACAAGGATAGCCCCGCAGCACCTCGAACTCCAAGGTGCGATGGAATCGCTCCTGCTTGCCCAGCGTCTGCGGGTGGTACGGACGGCTATGAATCGGGCGAATCCCCAGTCGGATCAGCCACACCGTCAGCGCCGTGTAGGGATGAGCCGCACCCCCGGTGCCCCAGGGCGGGCCGTTGTCGACCAGCACCGACCGGGGCAGCCCGTAGCGGCGAAAGGCCGCGATCAGCTGGTCCCGCACCGTCGCGGTCTTCTTGTTGGGGCAGGCCTGCAAGATCAGCGCAAACCGGGAATGGTCATCCAGACTCGTCAGCGCCTGCCCCTTGCCGGGCAGCTCCTTGAAGTCCATCTGCCACATCTCGTTCGGCGCCGCCTGCTCGAAGCGAGCCCACGCCTGATGCTTCTCGCTCTCCTGCGCCACCAGACAGCCGTGCCGACGAAGGATCCCGGTAATCGTGCTGGCCGGCGGCACCGAATCCTCGCCCTGAGCCAACAGCCGATCCCGGATCTTGCGCCCTCCCCAAGGATTCTGCCGGCGCACTGCCAACACCGCCTCCTCCACCTGCGGACTCGTCTGCTTCGGACTGTGGTGGGGACGGCGCGATCGATCCTCCAGGCCCGCGCTGCCTGCCTGCTGATACCGGCTCAGCCATTTGTACCCCGTCTTCGGGCTAATGCCGTAGCGACGGCACAGATCCCGAACCTTGGCTCCCTCACGCGAAGCCAGCACCACGAATTCCTCTCTCAAAGACATCCGGTCCCGCTCCTGCCAGGGCATGCCGTTTCTCCTCCTTCGGACAAACAGCTTCCCCGAAAAGTGTTACCCATGTCTCCGTACAGGTGTTACCCATGTCCCCGGTCCATACAGCAGAGGAGGGTCGGGGAGGTGAGGGCGGCTCACACGTTGAACCGGAAATGCACCACGTCGCCGTCCTTCACGACGTACTCCTTCCCTTCCAGGCGGAGCAGACCGGCGTCGCGGCAGGCGGCCAGGGTCTTCAGGCGGATCAGATCGTCGCAGTGGACGACCTCGGCGCGGATGAAGCCGCGCTCGATGTCGGAGTGGATGGCGCCCGCGGCCTCGCGAGCGTGAGTGCCACGGCGGATCGTCCAGGCCCGCACCTCGTCCTCGCCGACGGTGAAGAACGAGATCACTCCCAGCAGGTCGTAGCTCGCCCGGGTCACGCGGTCGAGGCTCGGCTCAGAGAGGCCCAGATCGGCCAGGAACTCCTTCTGCTCGTCGGCTGAGAGGGTGCTGATCTCCTGCTCGATCGGCGCGCTCACGGTGACGGCGCGAACCGCCGTCCGCGGCTTGACGCCAAAGCTCTCCGGCGGCTCCGCGGCCCGGGTTTCGTCGGCGTTGATCACGATGAGCATCGGCTTGGCCGAGAGGAGCTGAAAGCCGCGCAACCGCTTCTCGTCTTCGGGTTCGAGCTCGATCTCGCGCAGCGGCTTCTCGGACTCCAACGCCGGCAGCAGCACCTCGGAAAGGATCTGGCGCTCCCGCTGCTCCTCGGAATTGAGCCCCCGCTTGGTCGCCTTCTCCAGCCGCTCCAAGCGCCGCTCGACGATGTCGTGGTCGGCGAGGATCAGCTCGAGGTCCCCGGTCGCCACGTCGCGCGCCGGATCGACACTCCCCTCCGGATGCAGGATCTCGGGATCGTCGAAGGCCCGCACCACGTGAACAAGCGCGTCCACCGTCTTCAGCTTGGCCAGATCGAGGCTCTCGGCGCTCTCCCCCTTCTTGATGCCCGGAATATCCACGTACTGCACCGTGGCGGGGATGTACCGCTTCGGTTTGAACAGGTCCCGCAGAGTCTCCAGGCGAACGTCGCGCACCGTCGCCATGCCGATGTTCGTCTGGCTGGAGGTCGCGTACTTGTCCGTCGCCTGGTGCGAGGCGGTCAGCGTATTGAACAGCGTCGTCTTGCCCGACTTCGGGAGACCGAGGATGCCGAGTTGCACGGGGTAATCCCTCCGGAAGGGTCCTCACGGACCGGCGGCGAGGTTACTTGGCGAGGGGGCGGAAGGTCAAATCCGGCGCATGAGATCGGCGGGAGTCGTAACGCTGCGAAGGCCAGCTGCGAATTCCTGCCGCGCCTGCTGGATCTCCCGGGCGAGCTCGTCCCGGCGACGTTCGTTGAGACGTCGACTCAGCACCTCGATCAGAACCGTTTGCTCTTCCAGGGGCAACCGATCGGCGGCGGCGCTTCCGTCCCGATACAATCCCTCCCATGGCCGATCTCGCCGTCACGGCGTCCTCAACCGAGCCCCCGCGCTCCCGTCCCTCCTTGATCGCCCGCGTTCCCGCGGAAGGTGCGGCCGATGCGGACGCCATCCTCGACCGGTTCGTGGACTGGGCGGCGGAGGCGGGGTTCGAGCTCTATCCGGCGCAGGAGGAAGCGCTGCTGGAGATCATGGCCGGCCGCCACGTGATCCTCAACACGCCGACCGGCTCCGGCAAGTCGCTGGTGGCCCTCGGGCTCCATTTCAAGGCGCTGTGCGAGGGGAAGACCTCCTTCTACACCAGCCCCATCAAGGCCCTCGCCTCCGAGAAGTTCTTCTCCCTGTGCGACGACCTCGGGCCCGAGAACGTCGGCATGATGACCGGCGACGCCTCGATCAACCCCGAAGCGCCAGTCATCTGCTGCACGGCCGAGGTGCTCGCCAACCGCGCCCTGCGCGAAGGCGAGCGGCTCGACGCGCCTTATGTGGTGATGGACGAATTCCACTACTACTCGGACCCCGAGCGCGGCTCGGCCTGGCAGATCCCCCTGATCG
The DNA here is from genome assembly GCA_036002325.1 of Thermoanaerobaculia bacterium. Classification (GTDB taxonomy): domain Bacteria; phylum Acidobacteriota; class Thermoanaerobaculia; order Multivoradales; family UBA5704; genus DATARR01. The sequence continues at coordinate 28,405 of DASYTJ010000002.1, forward strand.
AGCTGCCGCACACCCGCTTCCTCCTGATGTCCGCCACTCTCGGCGACATCTCCGCCATTCAGGAACGCATCCAGGAACGCACGGGCGTCGAGGCGGCGCTGGTGAGCTCCGAGGAGCGCCCCGTCCCGCTCGACTTCGAGTACCGCGAGACGCCGCTCCACGAGACCATCGAAGCGCTCATCAAGGACGGCCGGGCGCCCATCTACGTCGTCAACTTCACCCAGCGCGAGTGCGCCGAGCTGGCCCAGTCGCTCACCAGCGCGCAGATCTCCACCCGCGAGGAGCGCGAGCGCATCCGTGAGGCGGTCGGCGACTTCCGCTTCGACACGCCCTACGGCAAGGAGTGCAAGCGCTTCATCTCCTTCGGCATCGGCGTCCACCATGCGGGGCTGCTCCCCAAGTACCGATTGCTCGTCGAGCAGCTTTCACAGCAGGGGCTGCTGCGCGTCATCTCCGGCACGGACACTCTCGGCGTCGGCGTCAACATCCCCATCCGCACCGTCCTCTTCACCAAGCTCGCCAAGTTCGGCGGCCAGAAGGTCTCCATCCTTTCGGTGCGCGACTTCAAGCAGATCGCCGGCCGCGCCGGCCGCAAGGGATTCGACGTCAAGGGCAGCGTCGTCGCCCAGGCGCCGGAGCACATCATCGAGAAGCGCAAGAACGAGCGCAGCGGCGGCAAGAAGATCGTCAAAGGTCCGCCCAAGGGCGAGGTCTCCTGGAACAAGGAGACCTTCGAGAAGCTCATCGCCCGGCCGCCGGAGACGCTCAAGTCGCGCTTCCGCATCACCCACGGCATGGTGCTCAACCTGCTGCAGCGCGACGCCGAGCTGGACGATCCCAACCTCCGCAACTTCGATTCGCTGCGCGATTTGATCCGCCGCTGCCACGACGAGGAAGGCGCCAAGGCGCGGCATCTCACCCACGCGGCCGTCCTCGTGCGCTCGCTTTACCGCGCCGGCATCATCCGCATGAAGCGGGACGCCCGCACCAACTATCTCTGGGCGGTGGTCGCCGAGGACCTGCAGTGGGACTTCTCCCTCCACCAGGCGCTTTCGCTCTACCTCGTGGAGACGATCGGCGCTCTCGAGCGCGAGTCGGAGACCCACGTGCTCGATCTCATCACCCTGGTCGAGTCAGTTCTCGAGAATCCCGACGCCGTCCTCCGGAAGCAGGTCGACAAGATCAAGGGCGAGCTGGTGGCGCAGCTCAAGGCCGAGGGTATGGAGTACGAGCAGCGCATGGAGCGATTGGAGGAGGTCACGCACCCGAAGCCGCTCGCGGACTTCATCTACGGCACCTTCAACCGCTTCCGCGGCAAGCACCCCTGGGTGGGCGGCGAGGACATCAAGCCGAAATCGATCGGCCGCGAGATGTTCGAGGGCTACATGAGCTTCGCCGATTACGTGAAGCGCTACGGCCTGCAACGGAGCGAAGGCGTGCTCCTGCGCTACCTCTCGCAGCTCTACAAGACGCTGGATCAGAGCGTGCCCGAGCCGGCGAAGACCGAGGACGTGTGGGACGCGCTCGGCTTCTTCCGCGCCCTCGTCGAGCAGACCGACTCCAGCCTGCTCGAGGAGTGGGAAGGCCTGCTGCATCCCGAGATCCTGGTGCGCACCCAGGAGCGCGAGACCGCCCGCGAGATCCTCTGGCTTCAAGAGCTGCTCGCCGATCCCAAGACCTTCGCCGCCCGCGTCCGCGCCGAGATGCATCTCCTCACCCGCGCCCTTTCTCTCAAGGATTGGGAGGAGGCCGCCACGCTGGTCAAGCAGGACTCCGACGATCCGCAGACCCTATGGGACGCCGAGCGCTTCGAGCAGACGCTGGCGCCCTTCTTCGCGGAATACGGCGAGCTCCTCTTCACCCCTGAGGCCCGCCGTCACCAGTGGACGCAGATCCAGAAGGCAGGCGATCGCCAGTGGAACGTGACCCATACGCTCGTCGATCCTCAGGGAGATAACCTCTGGGCGATTCAGGGCGTCATCGATCTGCGGAATCCCGACGAGGCCGAGGGGCCGATCGTGCGGGTGGGGCGGATCGGGGCGTAGAGCCGAGGAGGAGCCATATGAAGAGTTCGATTTCGACGGTCGGTCCCAGCCGCGAGTTGCTGGAGTTCTGTCGGTACGTTGCCGGGACCGCCGGCGCTTTTGAAACTCCGTCAGGGCGCGAGACCGCCCGGTTTCCGCCTTTCCATCCGGCATCCCCTTTGCAGTCCTCAGATTGTGGAGGATCCAGCAGAGGACACACCTCTCGGATCCAGTTGGACTCAAAGGAGGTACATCATGCGGATCGCGACGCGAACGCTTTCGACTTTGTTCCTGGGGGTGCTGCTGGTGGCGACGGCCGCCGCCCAGGCGAACAGACCCAATATCGGCGCGGTTCAGATCGTGGTCACGGAGATCGGGACCCGCGCGGAGATCGGCACCGTGGAGCCCGGAGGCAGCATCACCCTGCCGGCGGGCAGCCGGGTGCGGCTGGTCATGACGGCGCTGCCCACCGGCTACGCCCGCGGGCCGCTGTATCCGGCGACGACCTTCTCGGATACCTCCGCCGGCGCGGTGACCATCACCCGCTCGAACGCCGAGAACTCGACGGCCGACCTCGTCATCAACGGCGGGCGGAACGTGAGACGCACCGAGACCATCCGCTACCAGATCAGCGAGAGCTGGGTGCCGTCCCACCTGCGGACGGGGAGCTTCAACATCCGCGTCGAGCCGTCCTCTGTAGGGGGCGCCTATCGGTCCTCGGCGAGCAGCAGCATTTACGGGCGCTCGCGCGCGGATGAGCTCACCCGGGTGCTCTATCGCGCGATCCTGATGCGCGACCCGGACCCCGGCGCGGCCGGCACCGTCGAATCGATCGACACCGGCGGCTACGAGGCTCTGGTGAGGGCGGCCGTGGGCATCGCCAACAGCGACGAGAGCCAGCGTCTCTACGACGAGGGGAGAAGCAACGAGGCGCGCCTGGACTCGCTCTATCGGAACCTCCTCGGTATCAGCCGTAGTCAGGTCGATTCCTCGCAGTGGAGGTCCGACCTGCTGCGCATCGCCGACGGACGCATCGCGGACGTGGTCAACGACATCGTGAGGTCGGACCGTTTCCGCGACCGGTTCAACCTGTAGCTCTCACCCCCACCCGTCTGGGGTCCTGGGTCTTGGAGTTTTTCCAGGACCGGGACCCGCGAGGAGGTTTCTCATGAAAGCACCCACCAGAATCCTCCTTTCGGCCGCTGTCGTAGCGCTGCTCCTTCCGCTGACGGCCCGGTCGGTTCAGGCGCAGTCGAGCTATCGCGGCAACATCGACGCGGTCGAGATCGTGGTGACGGACCTCGAGACGCGGCGTGAGATGGAGCGGGTCGATCCGGACGGCACCATCACGCTTCCCGAGGGCGCTCACGTACGGATCCACATGACGGCGATCCCCGCCGGCTCGTCGCGCCGCCTGCTCTACCCGGCGACCGAGTTCACGGACGCCACGCGCACGGGCGTCCGCATCACCCGCTCGAACGAGGAGAACGCAGCGGCCGACCTGGACATCCTGCCGATGCGCAATCCGAACCGCACCCAGACGGTTCGTTACCGGATCACCGATACCTGGGTGCCGGCCAGCCTGCGGACGGGCAGCTTCTCGATCCGCGTCGTCCCGGCTTCGGGGCAGAGCGGCTACTGGAGCAGCTCTCGTGCCCGGGATCTCACCCGCACTCTCTACGAGGGCATTCTGATGCGGGAGCCGGACACCGCCGCCAACGGCACGATCCGCTCGATCCAGCGCGGCGGTTATGAAGCGCTCGTCGACGCCGCCGTGGATCTCGCCGACAGCGATGAGAGCCGTATCCGGATCTACGAGCGGGAGGGGGTCTGCAACCAGCAGCGGCTGCTCGCGATCTACAAGAATCTGCTCGGCCTCTCCGCCAGCCAGATCACCCGCAGCCGTTGGGACGCCGACCTCCGGCGGTTGAACAGCGGCGACATCGCGCAGGTGGTGGAGGACATCGTCCGCTCCGAGCGCTTCCGCTTGCGCCACGAGGTGGACGTCCTCAGCCGGTGAAGGTCTGTTTCGGAGTTGACTACACCGGCCCGAACCGCCGGGCGGCGTAATCTTCGCGCAGCAGCGCGTAGAGGAAATTGTCCACCCGCCGGCCGCGGAGCTTGAAGTAGCCGCGCAGGCGCCCCTCCCGCTCGAAGCCGCTCTTCTCCAGCACGCGCTGGGAGCCGAGGTTCTCGACGGCGCAGCGGGCCTCGATCCGTTCGAGGAGGGTGTTCTGGAACAGGTCGTCGAGAAGGAGCGAGAGGGCGTCGCTCATCACGCCGCGGTTCTGATAGACGGTGGAGAGGGCGTAACCGACCTCGGCCAGGCCGTGCTCCCAGTTGCTCACCACCAGCGTGATCCAGCCGGCGGGCTGACCGTCGACCTGGACGATCCACTGGAACTTCTCGCCGCGGCCGCGGTAGAGGTCGGCCATGCGCTGGCTGGCGACGTCGGCCCGGAGCTGCGCGGTCGGCAGCTCGTTGAGCGGCTGGTACCGCCGCACGCTCGCCTCGGCGCGCCACTGGCGGAGGAGATCGGCATCCCGGGGCGCCGCCGGCCGCAGCGTGACTTCCGGGCTCGGTCGGCGTTCTGCAACGGCCATGGGGTCTATTTTATCCGGAGCGGGTGAGGATCAGCACCTGCCAAGATGGCGGGATCGAAGCCGGGGTCAACGAAGGTATGATTCTCTCGCTCCAGGCCGAAAATCACCCGAACGTAGGACGACGAGCAGGGCGCCGCGAGGCTAGGTTACGGGGCAAACAGAGGAGGAACGGACTATGAAAAAGATCGTGCTTCGCTTCGGGCTCGCGTCGGGTTTGGTGCTGGTCGGCTTGTCGGCGGTGACTCTGCCGCTGTGTCTGAACGGGCACGTCGACTTCGACCACTCGGAGGTGCTGGGCTACAGCGAAATGCTGCTGGCCTTCCTGTTCGTCTTCTTCGGGGTGCGATCGTACCGGGACAACGTCAACGGCGGGTCGATCGGCTTCGGCAAGGCGTTCCAGGTGGGCCTGCTGATCACGCTGATCACCTGCGCGATGTACGTGATCGCGTGGGAGATCACCTACTTCAATTTCTTCCCCAACTTCATGGACATCTTCAGCGCGCATATGCTCGACAAGATGCGGGCCGCCGGGGAGACCGAGGCCGCCATCCGCCAGAAGGCCGCGGAGCTGGCCGAGATGACGAAGCTCTACAAGAATCCGCTCTTCAACATCGGCATCACCTTCATGGAGGTGTTCCCGGTGGGGTTGATCGTCACGCTGGTCTCGGCCGCGATCCTGCGCCGCAAGCCGGGCCCGACGGCTGCGGCGGAGGCGGTGACGGCGTAGGCCTCCCTGACCTCCTGTCCCCATACGCGTTGACCTGACGCCGAGAGTCATCGCCGACGAGGGATTTCCGCCGCCTCGGGCCCCCCTCACTCCCCCGGCCCCTCTCTCCCGCCTCACACCCGTCCGCCGGGAGAGAGGGGAGACTGAAAAGAAGACCCATTCTGCTTTTGCAGTCTCCCTCCTCTCCCGGGTGGTGAGGGGCAAATCAGGTTGTGAATCGTCCCCCCTCGCCCGTCAGGGAGAGGGGGGCAGGGGGTGAGGCTTCCGCGGGCTGACGGATGCCTTCAAGAGATCCTCGATCAGCGCGCCGCTTGCCGGGCGTGAGCGCCTGGCGCAGCACCCGTCCGAGAACCGCGGGGTGGAAGAGGGCGGCCGGCGACTTCATCATGTGGTTGACCTCCTGGAAGCGCCGGAAGACGTCTTGGCTTCCCGGGATCAGCCGGATGACCTGATCGATATACCAGTGCATGAGCTTCACCTTGGCGGTGATCTTGCCGCCCTGCGTGGCCGGCCAGCGGAGATCCTCGCCGGTGGTCAGGGCCCAGGGGCCGGTGACCAGCTTCGCGACTTCCTTCTGGAAGCGCCGCGTGTCGAGCCGGCCGGCGCTCTCGCGCAGTAAGCGGCGGAGCGCCAGGGCCTCGAGGCCGGCGAGCGTCATGCCGACGCCGTAGACCGGGTTGAAGGCACAGACGGAGTCGCCCAGCGCCGCGAAGCCCTGCGGCACGTTGGCCGCTTCGAAGTGGCGCAGGCGGTTGGAGGTGCGGCGGTAGCCCCAGATCCGCGAGAGCGGCCGCGCGTGCTCGATGGCCCGGTAGAGCTCGGGCGAAGGCAGGCTGCGGGCGAACTGCAGGAAGCCCTGCTCGTCGGTCGGCGGATAGTCGTGCATCACGCCGGCGATGGTCACCAGCCAGCGGTCGCCCTCGATCGGCTGGATGATTCCCGCCCGCGGCTGATAGGGCGGCCGGTTCATCAGGAACAGGGTCTTCCAATCTTTCTGCAGGCTGGGGACCGGCTCGTAGATGCGGGTGGCGTAGCCCCAGAAGGCGTCGACCTCGGTCTCCGCCGGCCTGGCGCAGCCGGCCGCTTCCAGCCAGTCGGGGGCCTTGGAGCCGCGGCCGCTGGTGTCCACCACCAGCTCGGCGGGGAGCGTCAGGACCTCCTGCGGCGCGCCCGTCTCGCGGGAGACGATCCTCACTCCGCGCACGCGGGAGCGGTCTTCGTTCAGATCGAGGCCGGCAACCTCGAAGCCCTCGAAGAGGCTGATTTTGGGGTCGGTCTTCAGGTGGCGGCGGAGGGTCGTCTCCAGCAGCGGCCGGGTGAAGGTGCAGAACTCGAGGCCGAGCTCGCCGCGCGGCGACCAGCCGGAACGGTAGAGAATGCGGAAGTCCCGGCCCTGGTCGAGCAGGTGGCTGCCCGCCGCCAGGAGGTCTGCGGTGACCCCCGGGAACAGCTCTTCGGCCACCATCAGGCCGCGCTTGAAGTAGAAGTGGAGATGCCGGGCGTGGGGCACGCCGGGGCGGTTCGCGGAGTCTTCCGGCAGGTGGTCGCGCTCGATGATGGTGACGGCGTCGAAGTGCCCCGAGAGCACACGCGCGGCGAGCATGCCGCCGATGCTCCCTCCGACCACCACGGCGTGACGGCCGCCGGAGGTCCTGGTTTCGTTCCGAGGCTGCGCCGAGCTTCGGTCCTGCATAGAGGCCCTGCCTTTCCCGTTCTGGCGGAACAGCATTTCGCCGCTTCTATAAAGAACAGTGCATGAGCAATGCCAGGCGAGCTGTCGCCCCCCTCTGTATACGGGTGACTGGTGGGGGAAGTTCGTTTCAACGGAGGATCCAAGCGCGCCTTGGTTTCGCACGGCAGACCTCCGCACCCGAGATATCCTGTTGAACCAGGGAGGTGCCTCATGCGTCTACGGGTCCTTGGCAGCTCCGGCGGCTATCCGGCTCCCGGCAACCCCAGCAGCGGTTTTCTCCTCGAGCACGGCGCGGCGAAGCTGTGGCTCGACGCCGGCAACGGTACGTTCGCGGAGCTGCAGCGGTACGCCGACTTCACGAAGGTCGACGCGCTCGTCCTGAGCCACGTGCACGCGGACCACTGCGCGGACGTCTATCCGCTGCACGTGGCCACCCGTTATGGTTTCGAGCGCATCCGCCGCCTTCCTCTCTATTGCCCGCCGGGGGTCCGCGAAACGCTGGCGGGGCTGCTGGGTGAAGGCGGCTGGGAGGATCTCGGCGAGGCGTTCGAATTCCATGCGGTCGACGCGGGGGACACCGTGGAGATCGCTGATGTCCGCCTGAGCTTTCTGCGCATGGACCATCCTGCGCATACCCTGGGCATCCGCGCCGAGAGCTCCGCCGGCTCTCTCGTCTACTCGGCGGACACCCATACCGGGGCGGACCTCGCCGGCTTCGCCAAGGGGTGCGACCTGCTGCTCTGCGAGGCGACGTATCAGGAGGGGAAAGTCGGCGGACCGGTGCACCTCACGGCCAGCCAGGCCGGCGACACCGCCCGCCGCGCCGGCGTTCGCGAGCTGGCGATCACGCACGTCTGGCCGACCTTCGATCCCCAGATATCCCTCGCGGAAGCGCGCGCCGCGGCTGGCGATCTGCCGCTACGCTGGGCGCACTCCGGGGAGGTTTTCGAAGTCGGAGGGTGACGAAAAATGTCCTCGCGGGAGCACGGAGTTGTCCTCTGGGCGATCCATGCTCTAATCAAGCAGAGAAAGGAATCAGGAGACGACCACCATGAGCTTTCTGGGAGGAATTCTCGGTCCGAGCCGCGAGGAGGTGTGGAAGCAGCTCTGCGCCGAGATCGGCGCCGACTTCGTAGACGGCGGGTTCTGGAAGGGCGACAAGGTCCAGGCGCACGTGAAGAACTGGACGGTCACTCTCGATACCTACACGGTGTCCTCGGGGCACAGCCACGTCACGTACACGCGAATGCGGGCGCCCTTCGTCAGCCGCGACGGCTTCCGCTTTCGGATCTACCGCAAGAGCCTGTTCAGCGGTCTGGGCAAGGTCCTGGGGATGCAGGACATCGAAGTCGGCCACTCGCTCCACTTCGACGAGGACTTCGTCATCCAGGGGAACGACGAGCTCAGGGCGCGCTCGCTGTTCGCCAACTCCGAGCTGCGCCGGTTGATCGCCGAACAGCCGCAGATCCATCTCGAGCTCAAGGACGACGAGGGCTTCTTCAGGAAGCATTTCCCCGAGGGGGTGGACGAGCTGTATTTCCAGGTCGTCGGCGTCATCAAAGACGTCGGGCGCCTGAAGCAGCTCTTCGATCTCTTCTCCGAGGTGCTCGAAGAGCTGCACCGGATAGGCTCGGCCGGCGAAGAAAATCCGGAAGTGGCGCTGTAGGCCGGGATCCTCATGGCGGCCTCCTTTCTGCAGCGCAACGCCAGGCAGCTCTCGACCCTCGCGTTCGTCTTCCTGATGCTGGCCATCGGCGGCCTGATCTGGACGAGCAGCCTGCTCGGCCATGATCCGGTGAGCCTCGGCCTGCAGGGCGCGGCCTTCCTGCTGATGCTCTGGGCGCGGGTCACCTTCGGCCTGCGCAGCTTCCACTACGCGGCCAACCCCACCGAGGGAGGGCTCGTCACGACCGGCCCTTACCGCTACGTGCGCCATCCGATCTACGCCGCCATCCTGCTCTTCGTCTGGGTGGCGGTGGCGGCCAATTGGTCTCTCACCAATGCCGCGTTCGGAGCCGTCGCGACGGCCATGCTGTTCCTGCGGATGATCTGCGAGGAGGCGCTCGTCCGGCAGCGCTACCCGGAGTACGACGCCTACGCCCGGCGGACGAAGCGGGTGATACCGTTCGTCCTCTAACGCAAGGAGGAGAGCCCCAATGCCCTGGATCCAGGTGACCGAGAGCTCGTCGCGTGAAATCTGGGTGAGAACGGAGGCCATCGTCGGCCTCACCGTGCCCGAGCGCCACGGCCGGGGCGCTCGAATCCTGCTCCTCTCCGGCGCCTCCGTCGAGGTGACCGAGGACCGCGAGACCCTGCTGCAGAAGATCAAGGAGCTGGAAGGAACGGAGGGGCCGGACCGGCGCGTGGGGTTTCCGGGGGAGTAGCGGGGGCTCCTAGAAAGTTTCTTTGCTGTTCTCCCTCCTCTCCCGGTGAGGGCGGGGAGGGCCGGGGAGGTGAGGGGCCCTGCAACTTCTCCTGCCTACATTCGTAGACATCCTGGTCCATGTTGTCTGTCCGCCGCACCTGCCCGGACATCAATGTCCGGGCTACGAACGGCGCCGGGTGAACCCGGCTTGAGCCCTCTTAGAGGGCGCCGTTCTTAGCCCGGCGATTCATTGCCGGGCGGAGGCTGAGCAACCCATACAACTGCCAATCAGGGAGGTTCCCATGCATCGCGTGACCCGATTCCTGCTGTGCCTCGCGGCGGCGCTCGGCCTGGCCGGCGAGGCCTCCGCTCAGACCAAGCTTCTCCGGTTCCCCGACATCCACGGCGACAAGGTGGTCTTCACCTACGCCGGCGATCTGTGGACGGCGCCCGCGGCCGGGGGTCTCGCGACCCGGCTGACCGCGCATCCGGGGCTCGAGCTGTTCGCCAAGTTCTCGCCGGACGGCCAGTGGATCGCCTTCACCGGCCAGTACGACGGCGACGAGCAGGTCTACGTCATCCCGGCCACCGGCGGCGTGCCGAAGCAGCTCACCTTCTACCCCGCCCGCGGGCCGATGCCGCCGCGCTGGGGCTACGACAACCAGGTCTATGGCTGGACGCCGGACGGCAAGTCCGTGTTCTTCCGCTCGCTGCGCGACGGCTGGGATCTCCCCGAAAGCCGCATCTACACCGTGCCGGTGACCGGCGCGCTCGGCGAGGCGCTGCCGATGCCGCTCAGCGGCGGCGCGGACCTCTCGCCGGACGGCAAGAGGGTGGTCTACACGCCGTTCGCGCGCGACTTCCGCACCTGGAAGCGCTATCAGGGCGGCTGGGCCCAGGACCTGTGGATCTTCGATATCGCCACTCATGCCGCGAAGAAGATCACCAGCACGCCACGCACCGAGCGCGACCCGATGTGGATCGGCGGCAAGATCTATTTCAACTCGGACCGCACCGGCACGCTCAACCTCTACAGCTACGATCCAGGAACCGAGTCGACCGTCCAGCTCACCCAGAGCAAGCAGTGGGACGTGCGCTGGCCCAGCGGCGATGCGGACGGCCAGATCGTCTACGAGATGGACGGCGAGCTGAACGTCTTCGATACGCGCAGCAACGCCTCGCGGCACCTCTCGATCACAGTCCCCACCGACGGTCTCGACAGCCGGCCGTCGCACGTCTCGGCGGCGAAGCAGATCGAGGACGCGGCCCTCTCGCCGAAGGGCGAACGGGCGGTGTTCGTGGCCCGCGGCGACGTCTTCAACGTCCCCATCGAGAAAGGGGTGACGCGCAATCTGACGCGCACCTCGAACGCGCACGACAAGTGGGCGCGCTGGTCGCCCGACGGCCGCAAGATCGCCTTCATCTCCGACCGCACGGGAGAGGATGAGGTCTATGTCATGGACGCTCTCGGCAAAGGCAAGCCCGAGCAGCTCACCAGCGGCGGCAAGGCGATGCGCTACTCGCCCGAGTGGTCGCCGGACGGCAAGCGGCTGGCCTTCTCCGACAAGGACCGCAACCTCTACGTGGTCGGCGTGGCCGACAAGAAGCTCACCCTGGCGGCGCACGACGCGCGCCGCGAGATCCGCGACTACACCTGGTCGCCCGGCAGCGATCACCTGGCCTTCAGCCTGACGGACCCCAACACCTTCCGCTCCATCTGGATCTGGAGCGTCGGTGACGGCAAGCTCCACCGCGTCACCGGCGAGGACTTCAGCGAGTACCAGCCGGCCTGGGATCCGCAGGGAAAATACCTTTTTTACCTTGCGAACCGCGCCTACCTGCCGAAGTTCGACAACATCGACTTCAACTTCGCGCTCGACCGCAACGTGGGCCTCTACGCCCTCGCCTTGCGCAAGGACGTGGAGAACCCGTTCCCGCCCGAGGAAGACACGGTGACGGTGGAAGGAGACAAGAAAGACAAGGATAAAAACGACGACAAGGATAAGGACAAGGACGGCGAGGAAAAGAAAGAAGACGACAAGGCGAAGAAGCCAGGCCCGACCAAGATCGAATTCGACGGCCTGGCCGCGCGGGTGGCGCGCGTGCCGGTGCCCTTCGACAACTACGACGGCCTGAGCGCGGCGGAAGGCAAGCTGATCTTCGTGAAGCAGCCGGCGCAGGGCTTCGGCGAGCCGGCCTCGCCGCCGGCGCTGCAGATCTTCACCTTCAAAGACCGCAAGGCGGCCACGCTCACCGAGGACGTGAACGGCTACACGCTCGCCTCCGACGGCCAGAAGATCCTGGTGGCCCAGGGCGGCCAGTTCAACCTTTACGACGCCAAGCCGGAAGGCAAGGATTCGAAGAAGAACGTCGACACCGCGGGCATGATGGTGGACCGCGTGCCCGCCGAGGAATGGGCGGAAGCCTTCCGGGAGTCGTGGCGGCGGTATCGCGACTTCTTCTACGTCGAGAACATGCATGGCTACGACTGGGAGGCGCTGCGCCGCCAGTATGAGCCGCTGCTCGCCTACGTCGGCCACCGCTCGGACCTCAACTACGTCATCGGCGAGATGATCGCCGAGCTGACCGTTTCCCACGCTTATGTGGCGGGCGGCGATTACGATCTGCCGCCGCGGCCGAAGGTGGCGCTGCCCGGCGCCCGCTTCGAGCTGGACAAGGCGGCCGGCCGTTATCGCATCGCCAAGATCTTCGCCGGCCAGAACGAGGAGGACACCTACCGCGCGCCGCTGACCGAGGTGGGAGTCGACGTGAAGGAGGGCGACTACGTGCTGGCGGTCGACGGCGAGGATCTCGCCGCGAACGACAACCCCTACCGCCTGCTGCGCCACAAGGCGGACCGGGCGGTGCGCCTGACGGTGAATTCCAAACCTTCTCTTGAAGGCTCGCGGGAGATCACCTTCCGGCCGATCGACACCGAAACGAATCTGATCTATCTCGAATGGATCACCGGCAACCGCGAGCGGGTGGCGAAGCTCTCCAACGGCCGCGTCGGCTACATTCATCTCCCCGACATGGGCGAGGACGGCATGCGGGAGTTCATCAAGCAGTACTTCGGCCAGGTGCGCAAGGAAGGGCTGATCGTCGACGTGCGCGAAAACGGCGGCGGCTTCGTCTCGCAGACGCTTCTCGAACGGCTGGCGCGCAAGCCGCTGATGGTCGACTACGGGCGCACGAACGAAGACCCGCAGCCGTATCCGGCGGTGGTCTTCAACGGCTACATGGTGTGCCTGATCAACGAGGGCTCGGGCTCGGACGGCGACATCTTCCCGGCCATGTTCCGCCAGCTCGGCCTCGGCCCGCTGATCGGCACGCGCACCTGGGGAGGCGTCGTCGGCATCTCCGGCCACGGTCCGCTGATTGACGGCGGCCAGATCTTCGTCCCCGAGGCGGGCTCCGTTTCGCTGGACGGGAAATGGGTCATTGAAAACTACGGCGTCGATCCCGACATCAGGGTGGAGAACGACGTTCAGTCGGTCATCGACGGGCGGGATCCGCAGCTCGAACGCGGCGTCGCCGAGGTGATGAAGAAGATTCAGGCGGCGCCGAAGAGCTATCCGCCGCGTCCGCCGGACCCGGTGAAGACGCCGTAGGGAAAATCGGGATAGGGGGCAGCGGTTCAGCCCGCTGCTCCCCTCCCACACCACCGGACATGCGGGTCCGCATCCGGCGGTTCGGCAGTTGAGGTCACGCGGCGAGCCTGGGTACTCCCAGCTCGTCGAAGAAGCGGGTGGGCA
>DASYTJ010000003.1:0-8835 GCA_036002325.1 Thermoanaerobaculia bacterium
AAATCTGGCTAGCAGGCACACCTCTCCCATCTTCCGAGACATCGAGCGCTCAAGTTGGCAGGCGGAAGCGACTCAAAGCACCTTATCCCGGTACGAATGGCAGGGCCGGCGGGAAGCTTCCGGCTGGGAACGGTGCTGTCCGGTCTCCGTTTCGCAGCTTCGCGGAGGCGTGGCGAAAGCAGGCTACGAACCACGCATAAGCCACCCAGAGCTCCAGACGCACCCGTTTGCTGAACGCATGAAACAGCGGCGCCGGCGATCTCTTGGGTCGTGCCGGACGATCGAAGGGATGCTGCCCGCGAACCGCCGCAGCGCCCAAGACCTGGCTCCCAGAGTTCCGGCGGTGGAGGGCAGCTTCGGCCTCGATGTCCGCGATCATTTCGACGACGAGTTGCCGCCGGACTGCATCACTGAGATGTTTCCAGCAAGGCAAGGGTGAGAGGACCAGGACCTCTCGAGACGCGTATCGCCTGAGCTCGAATTTCTCTCCCCGACGCCGAGCGGTGTACTCCTGTGTCTGATCGAACCAGTAACCAACCGCGGGCTCCCCCGTCAGCAGCGACTTCGCACAATGCACTCCTGGCCACTGCTCGACCTTCTCAACCAAGCCCTCCTTCACCCCGTGAGCGAGGCAATACCTGAGCCTCTCGATTTGTGCCGCTGGCTCGGAGCTGATCACGATGGCCTGGTATCGCCGTGACCAGATCTTGTCGCGCCAGCCGACGAGGCGGCCGACCTTGCGAGCGAGGTTGGAATTGACGTACCGCATGAAGCAGGCGAGTTGATGAGCGTCGGCGACGTCGAGGATGAGGTGCAGATGGTTCGAGACGAAGACGTACCCGCAAACACGAGTCGGGTACATCCGTTGAGCCCTGCCGAGGACGCCAACGATGATCTCGTTGATCAGCTCACCGGGGCGCAGGAGGAAACGGCTGTGGATGGTGCGGCAGGTGACCTCGACGAGGGCGCCGCCAGCGGGGATGAAGCGGAGGGGTCTGCTCATGCCCCCTGAAGACGGAAAAAATGGACGGCTTCTTACAAACCATTATTAGGCTTGAGTTTCTGAGTAGGCTTTTGGCTCATTTCGACAGTTTTAGAAAGGTCAGAAGACCTTCGGGTGTGCCCAAGAGGCACTCTCTGGCGATCCCGAATGGGGGATGCATTCGTGCACGCTCTCAGACTTCGACGGCGGTATATCGTCCTTCCTTCGAACACTCGGCACCGACCTGGAACGTGCTTCCCCTGGGATCGGAAGACCTGGGTTGAGCATCAACAGGTCTCCTGCTAACCTGCCGTAGGGGTCGCTCCCTCTCGCGTCCGCCGCTGAACGGCAGTATCGTTGGGTGGACGATCCGGGAGGACAGCGCGCGATCCCTTGAACACAGTCTCCACTCCTCGAAAGGAACATCGCCATGTCGAAGGTTGTCGCAATCATGTCCATGTCGCTCGACGGCTACGTCGCCGACCTCAACGATGGCGTGGCCGAAGTTTTCGACTGGTACTTCAACTCGGGGGACGTCGAATTCCACACCGGAGGGGCGGACCCTATGACGTTCAAGGTGTCCGGGCCGAGCGCCGAGCACCTTCGCGGTCTCTGGTCGGAACTTGGTGCCGTGCTCACCGGTCGACGCACTTTCGACGTCGCCCAGGGCTGGGGCGGAAATCACGCCTGGGGACCGGCATTCGTACTGACCCACCACGTCCCCGCCGGATGGCCGCGACCCAACTCGACGGTCCATTTCGTGACCGACGGCATCGAGAGCGCCGTGAAGCAAGCCAAAGCCGCCGCCGCCGGGAAGTCCGTCGGAGTCCACGGCTCTGACACCATTCAGCAGCTCCTGAATGCCGGCCTCCTCGATGAAATCCACGTCGACATCGCGGCGGTTCTTCTTGGCTCCGGAGTTCGACTCTTTGACCACCTCGCCGGCACGCCAGCCGTCCTTGGCAACCCGACGGTGACCGCGGGCGTCGGCGTGACACACCTGCGCTACCCAGTCCGCTCGGCGTAGTCCTTACCGATCCGAAATACGCCCAAGTATCAGGCCTTCGAGGCTTGCTCGCCGGTTACCTCTGGGTTCATGGGCTGTATCGCGTCCTGCGCGCTGTCCGACGGCCGGCGGTTCGCGGCGGTGCTCAATAGGCTGACCGTCACGCCGACCGCCACCGCCACGCCCGTCACGATCAGCGATGCGCTCAGCAGCGGCTTGGCGATCATCAAGTAGACCGCGGCCAGGCCCAGGGCAGCCCGCATGACCAGCGATGCACGGAGCCATGGATGCGATGCGTGACGATTCAATGCATTGAACCCGACCTCTCCGCCCTGCCCGGCGGCGTCTCGCATGGCACGCACGCGCGATCGGACACCGGGGCCGCGAAGGATGCCCATCAGGACGATCAGGCCGAATGCCAACCGCGGCCAGGCCAACTTGAAAGCCCCGATTCGGCCCGCCAGAAAGATGCCGGACACGAGGAGGACGCCGAGCGCGATGCCGTTCACGTGCGGCAGCACTCGCTGCAGCCTCAGCCATGAGGAGGCGTGCTCCAAGGTTTTGGCGCGGCGAAGCGATTCGAGACTGAGCCATTCGACGGCAAAGCCGATGAATAGAAGAAGCATGCCGGTCACATGGATGAAGAGAACTACCGAACGCATCATAAGGATTTGCCTCCGCGTCGATCCTGTTTCCACCTGTGAGACGGAACAGGGCTTCGGAATGTGACATGCTCGGCTGAGTCATGGCACCGGACGCGCGCTCTCCCGTCGGCCATCTCCGCCGACTGCTCGGCCTCGGCTTCGGGCTGGCGGTCATCATCGGCAGCACGATCGGCGTGGGTATCCTGCGCACGCCGGGGCTCGTCGCCGATCATCTGCAGAGCTCGCCGGCCATTCTGATTCTCTGGCTGGTCGGCGGCCTCTATACCCTGCTCGGAGCGGTGTGCCTGGCCGAGCTGGGTACGACGGTGCCGCAGGCGGGCGGGTATTACGTCTACGCGCGGCGCGGCTTCGGGAACTGGGTCGGCTTCGGCGTCGGTTGGACGGACTGGCTCACCTACTGCACCGTGCTCGCCTACGTCTCGATCGGCCTCGCCGAGTTCAGCGGCGGACTCGTGCCGGCGCTGGTTAACTGGGTGCGGCCGGTCGCGGTGATCACGCTCCTGGCGATGGTGGCGCTCCAGTGGGCGGGTCTCAAGGTGAGCGCGCGGTTCCAGGAGTGGACGACGGCGGTGAAGTTTCTCGCGTTCCTCGCGCTCGTCGTGGCCGCCTTTCTTCGCGGGCCCGAGGTCTCCCGGGCTCTGTCGGCCACTGCGGATGCGCGCAATCTCACCTTCGCCGGCGTCATCCTGGCGCTGCAAGCCGTCGTGGTCGCTTACGGCGGCTGGCAGAGCGCGCTCTATTTCACCGAGGAGGATCGCGATCCCGCTCGCCATCTCCCGCGCGCCATGGTGGGCGGCGTCGTCTCGGTGATCGTCGTCTATCTGCTCGTCAATCTCGCGCTCCTGGCCGTGCTGCCCATTTCGGAGCTCGCGAGATCGACGCTGCCGGGCGCGGATGCGGCGGCGATCATCGCCGGCGACCGGGGGAAGCAGATCATCACGGTGCTCTCGGTGATCTCGCTGCTGCCGTTGCTCAACGCGATCCTGATGATTGGCACGCGAATCCTCTTCGCGCTGGGCCGTGACGGGTTTGTCTCGCCGCGCACGGCGTCGGTCAATCCGGGCGGCACACCGGACGTCGCGACCGTCGTCACGACCGTCGTGGCGTTGATCCTCATCGCGACCGGCACGTTCCAGAATCTGATCGCGCTGGCCTCGGTCTTCCTGGCCGCGAACTACTGCGTCTGCTGCCTCGCGCTGGTGGTGTTGCGGCGGCGGGAGCCCGGCCTCGTCCGACCGTTCCGCGCCTGGGGTTATCCCTGGTCGGCCGGCATCGTCGTGGTCGGTGCGATTGTGTTCCTGGCCGGCGTGCTGGTGAACGACACGGCGAGCGCGGTGAAAGCGTTAGGATTGTTGGCGGTGGGATTGGCCGGACGGGCGGCATTGGTAATCAGAGAGAGGAAACGGCAACCATCATGAGCGACTCGAGCGCACTTTCCGAATACCTCGTCATCTCGCGCGGACAGTGGGACAAGGAGATCTCGCGAGAGGAGATACAGAACGCGATCGATCAATTTTACGTCTGGGTGGACCGGCTCATCGGCGAGGGAAAGATGAAAGCCGGCCAGAGGCTCGCTGGCACGGGGAAGACGGTCGCGCGGAAAAACGTGACCGACGGCCCTTTCGGCGAAGCCAAGGAAGTCATCGGCGGTTACTGGTTCATCCTGGCGGGCAGCCTCGAGGAAGCCGCGGAAATCGCCGCGGGAAATCCGTGTCTCAACTGCGGCTTGTTCTACGAGATCCGGCCCATCGACCCTGAGCGGGCTTCCGCCTTCGCCATTACGACCGAGACGCCGATCGAAAATAGGCGCCTGTGAAGATCTCGTTTATCGATCCGCCTCGAATGCGTACCGTGCTCGCTTGAGCTTGTCCTCATCGGTGCTCTTCAGGGAGTGGTCGAGCAGTTCCTTCTTGAGCGCGGCGGGAAGGGCGTTGCGGTCGTTTGGCCGGCGCTGTCCGAATTCCCAACCACCGAAGAGCCTGGCGGCCCCCTCGAGTTGCCGCTCGCTCAAGCCTTCGGTCTGAGCCGCGGCGATGAGCTCGGCAGTTGGCAGGTCGAGCAGCAGCTCCTCGGCGATACTTTCGTAGGACGGAAAGCCGGACCACGGCCCCTCGCCGGAGCCAAACCAGGCGAAGAGAGCCAGGCTGCGCTGGCGAGGGTCGGGAAACTCTTTCGCGATGGCGAAGCGCAGCGGCCCGAGGTCAGGCGAGAGCTCCGAACGCATCACGTTTTCCCATAACGGCACGATCGATTTCGGCATGGCGGCCCGCCAACCGGCCTCCGCGTCCTCGAATGCTTTCTGCCGCGCTGCCCTGTCCTCTTCCGTGTCGGTCTTGGACAGCGGAATTTTCGCCGCGCTCAGCAGCTCGTTGAGGACCTTCGCCGAGCCCGCGGCTCCGAGCTCTTTGATCAGCTTGCCGTCCTCGTAGACATAAAGCTGATGACAGGCGTAGCAGAGAAGATAATCATACGTATGGACGGCGGTCTTCACTCGCAGTGCATGACGCGGGTCGAAGCACATGGCTACCATGCCGTCCCAGCCCGCGATCGCCGCCTCGAGCTCCGCCACGGCCTTGGCGCTCTGCTCGCGGTCGAGCTCCTTGCGTCCAAGGACTTTGAAGCGGTACAGGACTTCCTCATTGGCGCCTGCCTGCTCCCACGGCTCGAGGGAATAGAGAACGATCTGGCCGGCTCCATGAAGGGCCTGTGCGGCAGCTGCGGGAAGCGCGTTGACGATTCGAGCGTCGGACGGCTTCATCGGCAGCAGCAGGCCGGCGAGAAGAATCAACACATTGATCAGGAGGAAGCGTGGAAAGGGTTTGGCCATAAATGGCTCCACGCATACCCTACACCACCCCAGCGTTCCCTCGCAAGACGACGCGCTCCCCCGCGATCCGATCGCGAGGGAGCTTTGCGTCTCGATCCGTTGAAATCGTTCAACCTGCTGCCGCTGGGCGCCGCCGCTTTCCCTGCACGCTCGCGCGGGCGTCTGCCGGATCGCTCCCGGCGTCCTCTTCGTCGCCGTCGAGCACACCGTCCTCGTCGCGATCGATGCCGACGCGGACTCCCGAGCCTGGCGGAGTACAGGTGTAGGTCAGCTCGCCGTCTTTCTGCAGGGCGCGCTGCCGCAGGCCGGCATCCGTGAGCGGGCTGTCGGATCTTCGATTGCCGATGAACAGATTTGAACCGGCGTCATAGAGATAGCCCTTGTCGCCGTGGTTGCTCGCGGTCTTGACCACCAGATCGCACTCCCCGGCCCGGGCGCGGTCGATCAGCAGATCGATCCGCTCGCCGACCGCTGTGGTGTTGTCTTTCGTGAGCGTCGTCTGCTGACCCACGACGGGCGCCAGGTTGCTGGGGAAGGCGAGGAGGAACGCCTCGAGCTGCCGCCGCATGAGGTCTCCCGCCGGCCCGTCCGGGATGCCGTTGTTGTTGGGTCCGTTGGCGAGCTCCGAGAAGCTGATGCCGTGCACGAAGCGGAACAGCGTATCGACGTTGCCGTCGTGGAGGAATCCGAAGCCGCGCACCTGATCGCCCTTGAAGCCGTTGTCGCCGCCGAGGAATCCGGGGTTCGGGGCGTTCCCGAACATTCCGATCTTTTGATAGGCGTTGCGCAGGTGGGGGACCTTGAAGAGCTGCGGGTTGAAGGCGAAGCTGGAGCGGCCGGACGAGCCGAAGAACCCGGGCGCCGCGGTGCCGGGGTTGGCCTCCGGATTGATGGCGTGGCAACTGCTGCACCTGAGGGTGACGCCGTTGAGATCCGGAGCCGACGGGATGCCGCAGTTGACGGTATCGAAGAGCTGGCGGCCGGCCTGCTGGTCCGGCGTGAGCACGTTGTTGAGCGGCCGGTTCGGATTCGGTGGATAGGTCACCTGCAGGATGAAGTCGGTGAACGCGGCCATGTCCGCCGGCGGGATGACCGAGTTGCGGCCGAGCAGTGCCATGAAGGCCCCGTTGAATTTGAGGAACGCCGCGCGCTCGTCGAAGGTGCCGCTGTCCGGTTGCGCGGTCGGCGCATCGTTGCCGCCGGTGCGGTCGCCGCGCCAGTGCATCGGGCCGTGGTTGGCCATGCCGCGCAGGCTCTGCGTGGTCATGGGGCCTTTCATTGGATGGAAAATGGGCTCCATGGGCTGCTGGGTGACCAGGTTGAAAAGCTGGCTGAGGAAGGGGCCGGGGTTGTTGAGCACTTC
Organism: Thermoanaerobaculia bacterium; assembly: GCA_036002325.1. GTDB lineage: Bacteria > Acidobacteriota > Thermoanaerobaculia > Multivoradales > UBA5704 > DATARR01. Next base: position 6,844 of record DASYTJ010000003.1, read on the forward strand.
TTCGTCAGGATTGCCGAGATCCCAGGCGAGGCTGTCGAAATCGCCGAACACGTGGCAGCTCGCGCAGGAGGAGTCGCCGTGGCTCGACGAGAATTGGGTGTCATAGAGGAAGCGCCGGCCGGTGACGACGCTCTCCGGCTCGGGGTTGTGCATCCGCACGTGCGCCGTCTCCGACCACGCCCGCGTGTCGACGATCGAGATCCCGTTGTCGAAGCGGGTCATCACGTAGAGCTGGCCGCGATCCTCGTCGAGGACGAGGCCGGTGGGGCCGCCGCCGCTCACGGAGACGTGGCTCGCGGCGCTCGGCACGAACGTGTCGGTCTCGAGCTGCGCGGTGGAGAAGACCCCCACCTTGTCGGAGCCCAGGGCCGCGACGTAGAGGGTCTGGCCGTCGCCGGTCACCGCCATGCCCTGGGGTAGGGCGAGGGAGCGTTCGTTCTCGTCGTTCGGGGTGGGCGCGCAGCAGACGTCGTAATTGATGTGCTTGTTGAGATGCCTCGCCGCCACGCCGCCGCCGGGTGAGAGCACGGTGACGCGGCTCTCGTGCAGGTGGCCGCGCAGGCTCTCTCCGGTGAAGGTCCCCGGGCCTTCGAAGCGCGCCGCGTTGTTGGCCTCGGTGTTGGCGACGTAGATCTTGCCGTTCACGGGATTGACGGCCATCGTGTAGAGCACGGTGCCGACGCCCTGGAAGAAGCCGCCCGCTCCCGCGATCGGATGCGGCGGGTTGGCCGTGGCGTCGAGCACGAACACGTCCTTGTCGGGCAGCGAGAGCTTCACGTACTGGTCGCGCGGGCGGCCGAGCGCGTCGACCCAGTGCGAGCCGTTCCACTTGACGATGGCCCCGATCTCGGGTGCGGGACGGCCCGCGGCGTCGGTGGCCGGCCCCGGGGCGCCGTCCTGACCGAAGCCGTCCGGGAGCGAGGTCTCGGCGACGATGGTGGTCCGGTTGCCGGTATGGAAGCCGGCGGCGTAGACGCGGGAGCCGTCAGGCGTCACCGCCAGGGCGCGCGGCGTATCGGTGAACAGGGTGATGATGGTGAGCGGCGTTCCGGTGAGCGTGGAGCCGAGATGATTCGCGTCGAACACCCAGACGTCCGCCCGGTCCACGCCGGGGGTGGTGAGCTGCGGATCGTAGGGAACGTTCTGGCCGCGGTGCGCGGTGGTGATGAAGGCCCGGTCCCTGGCCGGCCCGCCGAAGACGATGTCGCGCGGCTCGTCTCCCACCAGCAGGGTGCGCACCACGCGGCCGCGGTTTCCGCTCTCCGTCAGCTCGACCACGCTGATGCTGTCGGAAAGATGGTTGACCACCCAGACCTCGTCGTCGCTGCGCGCCGCCACGGCCACCGGCTCAAGCCCGACGGGGATGGACGCTGCGGGCTCCAGGCGGTTGTTTTTGACGCGGAAGACTTCGAGCCGGTTGTCCGGTGTGTTGGTCGCGAAGAGGAGCTTGCCGCTCGGCGACAGCGCCAGGGGGCGGACCTGGCCGCTCTCGAAGAGCGTGAACTTCCTCGGCTGGGCCGCCGATTTCAAGTCGGCCAGGTGGGCCGCGGCCTCCGCGGGCAGGGCGGCGGCGAGACCTGCGACGACGGAAAACAGAGCCACCAGAGACGAGACAGAACGGCGTGGTATAGCCATAGAACCTCCCTTCCAGGCGTCGTGTCCGCTGCACCTTTGGCCCCCCGGGGAGAACGGGAGATCCGCGCTGAGGAATCAAAGAGCAACGAACCATCTAAATTTTCCTAACGCCTGGAATACTGATTTCCCCTCACCCCTGGGCGAGAGGACGTTCTACGGCCGGGCGGGAATGCGGCAGAGCCTTCCGTTATACTACAAGGAGAGCGGACGTCCATGGCGACCCATTTCCCGATTCTTCGCAACGGTGTCGAGCTCTGGAATCGCTGGAGAGCCGAGAATCGAGAGGTAAGGCCGGACCTCAACGGGTTGATGTTCACCGGCAACTTCGCGGGCATGAACCTGGCCGGGATCGATTTA
>DASYTJ010000004.1:0-148448 GCA_036002325.1 Thermoanaerobaculia bacterium
GTCAGCGGCGCTGACGCTGTTCTGCAAGGCCGCAGCGAAGGAAACCGCGACCGCTGATCTGGCGCGGCGCCTCGGTGATTTCCTCTACCGAGCACAGCACAACCCCGAGCTGCGGTTCGATACGCTGAGGCGATGAGGAACGGTCGTCGCACTGCGCCCTCTCGAACTGCGGCTGTCCCCTCGCGCCGGCTGAGCCTTCCCCACGAGGAACACGACTCTTCAGTAGCGTGCGGCTCTCCGGGGGCTTCGCCGTCTTCGCATCAGCAGGCGCAGACCGTTCTTCGGCGATGAGAAGCCCGATAAAGAACGGGAGGCCACGACCCCGCCGTCCTGATCCGTCCTCCTCATTCCTGTATACACCAGCCCGGCCGGCCTCCAAAACTGGATACGCGTATTCAGTTTGTCCGGTGGCCGCCATCCTGCCTGGAATCTGAGGCTTGCGCCGGATCTGGGAGGCGTCTTTCCGCCTCGGTTACGACCAAAAACTGGATACGCGTATTCAGTTTCAAAAAGCGGCTCCGCGGCCTCATGGGCGGGGCCCGCAACTCACGGCCTTGCAAGAAGTTACAAGCGGACGGCGGACGGCCGCGGGACGTCGAAATGGCCCTCCGGAGGCCAAAATTCCCTGTCAAAAGTGGATACCAGTATTCAGTTGTGGATTACTCTTGACAATACTGTTTTCTCCTTGCATGATCCCGGCATCCGGCGCCATGGCGGCGCCGGGAAACGAGCCGCGAAAGGCTCAACCCCGAAAAGGAGGGGATCATGTTGAGAGAGAACACGAACGCAGGAATGCTGGGCCAACTGATGCGGTTCAGCGCCGCGCTGGCCGCGAACTCGACGGAGCTGACGCATCTCGAAGGGATGCGGGTCCGCTTCGAGGCGCTGGTCACCGAGGCGCAGGCGATCGCCCAGCAGCAGGCGGCGCTGGCGGCCAGCAAGCAGCAGGCGAGCAAGCGGATGCAGGAGCTGCTCTCCGAGGGCTTGCGGGCGGCCACCGGGATCGAGCGGATGCTCCTCGAGTTCTACGGCTTGCGGGCCGAAAAGCTGGTGGAGTTCGGCATCCAACCGTTCCGCGGCCGGACCCGCGGCAAGGAGGCGCCGGAACAGCCGGAGGCGCCCGGGCCCGAGGTGCAGTCGGCCAGGCCGGAGACGCTGGAGGACCAGACGATTTGAAGCCTCTCCAAGCTGAAGCCTTATTCGGGGAGCGTGCGGGTTCGGCGCTCCCCTCTTCTTTTGCCCCGAAACAGGCTCGCGGAGCGCCACCCCAGGATAAGAGGACGATTTCTGAGATGACGGAGCCGCGCCGTCGGATGAGGGCACGATTTCTGATCCTGGGGAACGACGCCGTCATCCTGCGGCGCGATTTCTCAGATGACGGAGCCGCGCCCCCAAATGACGGAACGATTTCTCAGATGACGGAGCGGCGCCGTCATTTGATGGGCTGCCTTCTTATCCTGGGGAGTACCTCCGTCATCCTGCGACGCCGTTTCTCAGTTGACGGAGCCATGCCGTCAAATAAGGGGACGGTTTCTGAGATGACGGAGCGGCTCCCTCATCTGACGGTGCGCCTTCTGATCCTGGGGAGCGCCGCCCTCATCCTGCGGCGCCGTTTCTCGGATGACGGAGCCTCGCCCCCAGATGACGGGACCGTTTCTGAGGTGATGGAGCGGCTCCCTCATCTGAGGCCACGTTTTCTGATCCTGAGGAGAGTCGCCCTCATCCTGGGGCGCCGTTTCTCAGATGGCGGAGCCCCGCCGTCAGATGAGGGGACGATTTCTGAGATGACGGAACGGCTCCCTCATCTGAGGGCACGTTTTCTGATCCCGAGGAGAGTCGCCCTCATCCTGGGGCGCTGTTTCTCAGATGGCGGAGCCCCGCCGTCAGATGAGGGGACGATTTCTGAGATGACGGAACGGCTCCCTCATCTGACGGCGCGATTTCTGATCCTGGGGAGAGCCGCCCTCAAATCGCGGAACGCCGCCGTCATCTCAGAAACGGCGCCGTCATCCTGCGGCAAGGCGCCGTCATCTCAGATGCGGCTCCCTCATCCTGGGGAATGCTGCCGCAAGCCGGTCCTGGCAGTATCCTAGAAGCATGGCCTTGAGGATCAAACGCGTCTACGATCCCCCGTCTCCATCGGACGGCCTCCGCATCCTCGTCGACCGTCTCTGGCCTCGGGGTGTCAAGAAAGAAGATGCCGCCCTGGACCGTTGGGACCGGGATATCGCTCCTTCCGATGGCCTGCGCAAGGAGTTCGGCCACGACCACTCCCGCTGGGAGGAGTTCAAGTCCCGCTACTTCGCCGAGCTGGACGCGAACCCCGAGCCGGTGAAACGAATCGCTGCCGAAACCAGAAAGGGGACGGTGACGCTGCTCTTCGCGGCGCGCGATACGGAGAGGAACAACGCGGTGGCGCTGCGGGAGTATCTGCGGACGTCGGCACGATGAGTTTTTCGCGTCCGGAGTAGAATCGTCCCCGTCTGATCGCGGAAAGGAGGCCTCATCGTGCGGTTCGACGTGCGGCAGATCGCGCTCCTCCTCTTACTGATGGCGCCCGCCGCTCAGGCGCAGCTCTGGAGCGGACCGGCGGCGGTGGAGGTGCGGGTCGAGGACCAGAAAGGCCCGCCGGTCGCCGGCGCTCAGCTCGTCCTCCAGTACAACGGCGTCAATCCCAAGGACGGCCCGCCGGCCGTCTTCACCGACGCCAAAGGTAAGGCAACCGTCGGCGGTCTGGCCGAGGGCTCGTGGCATTTGGAGGTGAGCCACGAAGGGTACATGACCTATCTCGCCGAGATCACCGTCCGCGAGAAGGGCCGCCTCGTCCTGGAAGAAGCCGCTCAGTTCAACGTCGTCGGTGCGACGCGCACGATGAGAGTTCAGGTCTCTCGGGGCAAGTCCGTGCCGGTGCCTCGCACGGTCGTAGCTGAGAAAAGCCCCGCGCCAGCCCCGGTCCAGCCGCCGCCCGCTCCTGCCGCGCCGACTCCGCGCCCCGAGAACCCGCCCGCGCCGGAACCGGCTGCAGCGGAACCGACCGCACCGCTCGCGCCGACGTCGGAGCCGCCGCAGGAGCAACCCGCTCCGGCGCCGGAGCCCTCACAGGCAAAGCCGGTCACGCCCCCGGCGCCCGCTCCGGTCCAGCCGCCGCCGGCCGCTCCTCCGGCTCCAGCCCCAGAGCCCGAGAAACCGGCCGTGCCGGAGCCGCCGCCGGCGAAACCGGTGACGCCTCCGACGCCGGCCCCGACCCCGCCGCCGGTTCCCGAGCCCGCGATCCAACCGGCTCCGGCGCCGCCTGCTCCTCCTCCCGCCGATCCGGTGCGGCTGCGGACGTCAAAGGACCGCACCTGCTTCGAATGTCCGCCCGGAGAATCGGCCCTGTCCACCGAGCGGGTCGTTCCACCCGGCGGCGGCTCCGGCTGCGGCGGCGACCTCGCTTCGCAATTGCAGAGCGGCGCGGTTCCCGGCGGTCTGCCGGCCGGCTGCCACGTGCTGCGGATCGCTCTGCCGGCCGGCACGCGCTACACCGGCTACCGTTACGAGGTGCAGATGGGAGGGGACAGCCTGGACTGCCTCGCCGGCCAGAGCTGCCCGCAGAGCACCGGCCGCTGGCCGATCAATCCGGTCCTCGTCCGAAACCCGGACGGAACGGTCGTCCTCGCGCCCTTCGAGGCCGGCCCGTCCGGCAGTGAGCGGCGGGCCATCCTCACGGTTTATTTCACGACGGCCGGCGCGAAGCGAAAATAGTCCTGATTCCTTCCCCCTCTCCAGCTCCGCTGGAGAGGGGGCCAGGGGGTGAGGTTTCGAAGGGGACGCCGCCTCCTCGGCCTGAGCGCCTCTGGGCCGAGGGGGCCAGGGGGGTGAGGTTTCCACGGGCAGACCGCCCGATCCCTCCTCACGCCTTCAGCAGCGGGATCCTCTTCCCCGTCCACCCCGGAAACAGCTTGGCGTCGTCCTTGACGCCGAGATGCTTGCCGGCCAGCTCGCAGAAGACGGCGCGGAAGTCGGTGGTCACCGGCAGGTCGCGACCCTCGTAGAGAGCGCCGGGCTCGAGGCCCGCCGGGAACACGCCGTGGATCTTGCCGCCGTCGACCTTGTTGCCGAGCACGAACAGGCAGGAGCCGTGGCCGTGGTCGGTGCCGCCGGAGCCGTTCTCCCGCACGGTGCGGCCGAACTCGGTCATGGTGGTCAGCAGCACCTGGTCCTGATAAGGGCCGAGATCGATCCAGAAAGCGTGGATCGCCTGCGCCAGGTCGCGGGCCTGACGGGCGAAGGTAGCCGCCTGCTGCACGTGGGTGTCCCAACCGCCGGACTCGGCGAAAGCAATCTCCAGCCCCACGTCGGACTTGATGAGCAGCGCGATCTGCCGCAGGGCGTTGCCGAGCGGCGTCTGCGGATAGTCGGCGCCGGCGGCCGGCCGGTAGCGCTCGATCTCGGCGGCGGAGAGCCTGTGGATGGCGCGGAACGTCTCGCCGCCGGTGTCGCGCAGCAGTCCCTGCGAGGTTTGCTCATAGAGGCTCTCGAAGCCCTGGCCGGCGGCGGCCGCCGTGCGGTCGGCGCCCGGGAGCTGGACCTTGAAATCGGCGAGGTTGGTTACCGCGAGCGCCGGCTCGTCGCCGTAGAGGGAGCGCGGCAGGGCCGGGGTCATGGCCACGGCGCGGAACGGCGAGCCGTCGTGCCCCAGGAGGCCCACGGCGCGGTTGAGCCAGCCGTTCGGCGTGCCCTTGCGGCCGGGAGTGCCGGTCTCCATGAAGTCCTGGGCGTCGAAGTGCGAACGCGTCGGGTCCGGCGAGCCGACGGCGTGAACGATAGCCAGGCGCTTCTCTTTCCACATCGGCAGCAGCGGCTCGAGGGCGGGATGCAGGCCGAAGCCCGTTTCGAGATCGAGCAGCGCGGCGTCGCCCGCCGAGCGGGCGCCGCTCGTCGCAAGGCGCGGACGGAGCGATTTGAGGTCGGCCGCGGAGATCGGCGGCACGGCGGCGAGGCCGTCCATGGCGCCGCGCTGGAAGATGGTCACCAGCACCTTGCGCCGCCTGGAGGAGGTCGCGCCCGTGCCCGGTGCCGCCAGCGCCGCGCGGGCCAGGAATCCCGGTCCGCCGCTCACGCCGACGGTGACGAGGGCCACGCCCCCGGCTTTGAGGAAGAATCTGCGAGTCAACATGATGATGTCCCTTTCCCTGTCTCCTGTCGGAGCGGTCTACCCTCCGAAGCCTCACCCCCTGTCCCCCTCTCCCTGACGGGCAAGGGAGGACGCCTGCGAAGGGGTATTGCCGAGTTCGCGCCCCCTTTTTCGGCAATCAGGTTGTGGAGGGTCCCCCCTCGCCCGTCAGGGAGAGGGGGACAGGGGGTGAGGCTTCGGAGGGCAGGACGGTGCGGTATCAACACACGCTTGGACCTACCGCCGCTGGAACTCCGGCGATCCCAGGATCACCCCTACCACCTGCTCGAGCGGCGTCGGCGGGCGGCGATCGGTCGGCTGTGGCGGTATATCGTCCAACCGGTCGCGAATCTTGATCGAACGGCCCGTTCCCAACTCGGGATCACCGAAGACCAGCTCCTCCTCTGGATCAGAACCTTTGGCGCCCTTGCCGGCCTCTTTCGGCGCGGCCTGATCCACCTTTTTCGGCAGGTTCGGATCGGCGACCATGGGGCCGAGCTGCTTCAGCGTGGAGGCGAGATCCCGGCCCGGCATGAGGAGACCGGCATAGACACGCAGGGCCTCCTCGCGCGACTCGGGCTCGCGACCGCCGTTGAGGGCCGGCAGGTCGAGGTCCACGCCGCGCATGCGGCCGGCCGCGAACTGGAGCCCGAAGTTCATGCGATTGAGCAACGAACCGGTGTTCACCCAGGCCTCGGCGCGGTCGGGATAGCCGGTCGGCGCCTGATAGGCGTAGAGCGGCTGGCCCATGCGGGCGATCGCTTTGAGGGCTTCGCGCGGGTCCTCGATCTGACCGCCCGTAGCGCGCAGTGCCGAGGCGGCGAGCTCGAAGGGCGACTTGACTTTGGCGCCCACTGCGTCGCGGCTCCAGAGCTCGGGCGATTCGGCGACGGCGGTCAGAAGCGAGCGGGCGTCGCCTCCGGTCTTCAGATAGACGTCCGTCAGGCGATCGACCAGGGCTTGCGGGGGATTGTCGGAGACGAACCGCACGGCGAGCTTGCCGGCGATGTGGCGGGCGGTGGCGCGCTGGCCGGCCAGGAGATCGAGCACCGCCTCGCCGTCTTCGATTCCCCGGCCGGCCGGAAAGCGGACGCCGAGGATGGTCTTCGCTCCCGCGTCATGGAAGTCAGGACGGAAGAGGAAGTCTCCCTCGGTGCGGAAACCGAGGCCTCCGATCCTCTCCAGCCGGGCCAGCCGCTGCTCCGCCATCTCGTGAAAGCGCCCGGGCGGCAGCACGGTCCAGCCGGTGAAGGCGCGGGCCACCTCGACTACGTCCTGCTGGGTATAGCCGCCGTCGACGCCGAGGGTATGGAGCTCCATCAGCTCGCGGGCGTAGTTCTCGTTGACTCCCCGCGGCCGCATCCGGCGCTCGGGCCCGTCCTGCATCTCCGTCTCGCCCCCGGCTTGACGCCGGCCGCCGAAGAAGCCCCGTCCGCCGAATCCCCGGCGCCCGTCCATCTCCATGCCGGAGCGCAGGCGCGACCGGCGGCCCATTTCCTTCGCCATCGTGGTCGGCGTATCGGCCGCCGCGGAGGACTGGGCATTGTCGAGGTAGAGCAGCATCGCCGGGCTCTTGGCGGTGGCCTCCAGCAGGTCGCGGAAACGGCCGAGGACGTTGGGGCGGATAGCGTCGCGCTCGTAGGGCAGCAGGTAGGCGCGGGCCTTGTTGTCGGTCAGCGAGACGTTGAAATGATTGAACCAGAAGTCGGTCATCACCTCGGCGAGCTGGTTCTCGGACTCGACGGCGCGCAGCAGCTTCTGGGCCATGAGCTGGCCGAGCAGCTCCTTCTGCGAGCGATACCCCTGCTGGAGCGCGAACGCCCGGACCTTCTCCTTGAGCGCCTCGCGGTCGTTGGTCTTCAGCTCCTTGCGGCCGCTATCCGAGGACAGCGCGGGCAGAATGCCGGCCTCCCGCGCCTGGTAGAGGACGACTCCCGGCGGCGGATAGGTCTTCGCGATCTCGCGGGTGGACATGCGCAGGGCCGGGAAGGCGCGGAGATCCTCCTCCACCCGGCCGTCGGGAAGGTCCGCCGCGAGCTGGCGCGCGAACCAGCGATCGAGGCCCACTTTCACCACCGCGTCCACCTCCCCCGGGCGCGGACCGAAGGCGAACCGATTGAGGAGATGTGCGGCCGCTTGCCGCTCGGTGAGGCCCGCCTCCTTCCACGGCAGGTGGACGGCCGGCGTCTCGTTCGTCGCGCCGGCCCAGGCGCCGCAGACGGCGAGGACGGCGACGGTCAAGGCGGTCAGGACGGCTGTTTTCATCGGCGGCTCCTTCGGGTAATCTCCGCGCTCCCCCATAGTGCCTGAAACCCGGGAGGGGGGTATTTCCTGCGGCATGATCCCCGGGCTGCAAAGGAGGCAGGGATGGCCTCGCGGCGGTGGATGATCCGTCTGCTGAACCTGTATCCACCCTACATCGGCGCGGGCGTGCGGGTGAAGGCTTCTCCCGACCTGCGGACGTTCGAGGTGCGGATGCGGCTGCGCTGGTGGAACCGCAACTACGTGGGAACGCACTTCGGAGGGTCGCTCTACTCGATGTGCGATCCCTTCTTCATGTTGATCCTGATGGATGCCCTGGGACGCGACCATGTGGTGTGGGACAAGTCGGCCACCATCCGTTTCCGCCGTCCGGGCCGCGGCACCGTCGCCGCCACGTTCCACATTCCCCAGGAGAGGATCGACGAGATCCGCGCCGCCGCGGACGCGGGCGGGAAGGTCGAGCCGGTATTCCAGGCGAACATCGTGGACGAGCAGGGCGAGATCGTCGCCGAAGTGGAGAAGCTCCTCTACGTGCGCCGCAAGGACGCTCGGGTGTGACCGCACCCCTGCTTGTCAACCCGATCCCCCGCCGCTAAGCTACCCGTCTCGCTCCAACTGGCCATATAAGGACCGCTGTATGCCCAATCGCCGCCTTCTGCTCCCTCTCCTTCTGCTCCTCGGCGCCCCGGCCGCCGCCGACAGCTTGCTGACCCTCCGCAGTAGCATCGAGGGCCTCAAGATGGACCAGCCGAGGAGCGGCGAGGTCACGATCTGGATCGGCACCGACCGGCTTCGGCGAGACGAGGCGGACTCGTCGTACATTCTCCGCCTCGATCTCGGGAAGCTCTACATCGTCAACCACGCCGACAAGACCTACAAGGTGCTCGCGGTCCCCGGCGACCTCGAGAAGATCGCCGCCCAATCCGCGGCGCAGATCAAGGTCCATGTGACCGCCACCTCGGAAACGAAGAAGATCGGCGAGTGGACCGCCCGCAAGTACAAGGTGGATCTATCGAACCCCGAGGGCCTGCATCTCGACACCACGATCTGGACCAGCAAGGACATCGCCTCGCACGAGGCCTATAGCCGCCTGACGGCGAGCCTCGCGGCCCTGCAGCCGGGCGCCTCCGAGTGGGCCCGCAAGCTGGAGCAGATCGAGGGCTTCCCCGTCCTGCAGGAGGCGAGCGTCGATATGGCCGGCAGCCGTTTCAAGACCCGCGAGGAGCTGGTCTCGATCGAGACCAAAGACGCTCCGGCCGGAGCGTACGACCTCCCCGCAGGCTATACGCCGCAGCCGTTCGTGGTGCAGTAGGCCTATTTCCCCTGCGAGATCTGGCGCCGCAGCAGCTCGTTCTCGAAGGCCATGCCCACCTGTGCGGTGGCGAGCTCGAGAATGTCGATGTCCTCGATCGGCTCTTCGCTGTCGCCGTTGTCCGTGTAGATGACGGAGATGACGCGCTGCGAGCCGAGGACGGGGAAGATCACGACCTGATCGCTGCGGGGCCGGCCGACCATCGAGCGGAAGGGCTCCGGCAGATCGGCGTCGTCGAACGTCACGTTCTGGACCTCGCCGGTGTCGAGGCTGCGGGCGAGGGCGCTGTCCAGACCGAGGGAGACCTTGACGCCGCGGGTGACCTCGGCGAGCGGCCGGCCGGCACTGTCGCTGCCGAAGGCGCCGAGAGCCACCAGGTGGTCGCGCTTGACCAGGAACAGCACGGCGCGCTCGACCGACTCGGAGATGATGTGCATGAGGTTCAGCGCCACGGTGGCGGAGATCAGCCCCGAGCGCAGGTCGCCGAAGACGCGCCGCAAGCGCGCCACCCCTGACTGCGAATCCGGCCGCGGTGCGCCGCGCACCAGATCGCGCCGGCTCTCGATGACGTTCTCGACGCAGGCCACCACCGCCTCCACCTCGGCAGGCAAGGCCGCCAGCATGCCCGCCTCGTAAACGCGGGTAAACGAGGTGCCGGGATCGACGAGGGCGACGAACGACGCCCGGTGATGGGCGCGGCGCAGCGCGGCCGCCTCGTCGAAGCTGGCACCGCCCTGCCGCAGGTCGAGCAGGACGATCGGCGGCGGCTCTCCGACCTCGGCCAGGCCGGCCTGACCCAGGCTTGCCATCTCGACTCCTGCCACTTCGAGCTTGAGGGCTTCCGCCAGCTTCTCGCCGAAGGCTTCGTCGGTGGAGACCACCTGCAGGCGCAGCAGCTCGGCGGCGTGCTTGGGCGCTCCCTCGCGCAGCTCGAGCTCGCCGGGCTCGGCGATCGCCAGGGCGACACCGGTGGCGCGCGACTCGTCGAGCAGCGTCGGATGCGTCGAGTCGCCCGCCGTGTAGCCGCCGTCGGCGTGCCGCGCCTCGCCCATGGGATGGGTGCCGTCGCGGTTGCGCTCGTCGAAGATCCGGGCGGCTTCGAGCAGCACCATCTGGGTGTTGATGTCCGCGTCCGGCAGCACGTCGCTCGGGTAGAGGGCGATGTCGTCGATCGGCCGTAGGTCGTCGATGGCGAACTCGAAGTTGCCGGCTTCCCAGACCATGACTTCGGAGACCGCCTGCTCGATCTGCTGGGCGATCACCTGGCGCAGCCCTTCGGCGTCGATCGAGCCGGAGGAGATGAGGATCTGGCCCAGGGAACGGCGCTCCCGTTCCTCGTCCTGAGCGCGGATGGCGCCGTCGAGAATGCCGCGGTCGATCATTCCCGACGAAACCAGCAGATCGCCCAGCTTGGGCGTGCGTGGCGCCTGCGCGGAGACCAGGCGGCCGCCGTGGAAGCCGATCATCGCCTTCTCCGCGCCCCGCGTGAGCAGCAGCGTGCCGGTCCGACGGCCGAGGTGGATGAACTGCATCACGTCGGCGACGGAAACGTCTTTGAGGCTGCCGGAAATGCCCATGATCAGGTGTGTCAGAGAAGTTTCAGAACGGCCCCGGGCCGGTTCTCGAAAGATCGGTGCGGCTCACTACTCCCCGCGCGCCAGTTTGACCAGGCTCTCCAGAGTGCGCAGCTTGCGGTCCTTGGTGGCGAACAGGCGCGCGGCGAACAGAGCCGAGGCGGCGTGGGCCGAGAGCAGGTCCAGCAGATCGCGGTCTTCGGCACGCAGGATCGGCTTGTGATCCAGCAGCTTGAGCAGCACCAGGGCGCCGACGATGTCGTTCTGTACCCGCAACGGCACCGCCGCCAGGGCCGGCGACTCGGCGGTCGGCCCCAGGCGCAGCACGCCGTCCTTGAGCGTCGCGTCCACCATGGCATCGCCGCCGGCGTAGGTCTCGCCTTCGTAGGGCCGCACGACGCCGTCATACATGCCTTCGACCAGGGCGATCTCGTAGCCTTCCCCCTCGTCACGCCGCAACAGGAGCACGAACTGCTGAGCGCCCAGCAGGTTGATGGCGATCTCGGCGATAGTGGCCTGCACCTCTGCCGGGTCGAGAGTGGCGTGGAGCTGGTAGGTGGCGACGTAGAGGTTCATCAGCCGGCCGCCCTGGTGCTCGGAATCCACCAGCCGGGAGGCCAGCTCCTTGACGTCCGACTCGGCGGTGGCGAGGCGGCGTTCGAGCTCGGCCACCCGCTCGTCGGAGGACTCCCCGCTCCCCTCCTCCGGCGTCTGCCGCAGGTTCTGCTCGACGATCCGGATCAGCTCGCCCGCGCGCTCCAGCGTCGAGCGCAGCTCGGCGATCAGCTCCTGCCCGGCGACGGCCGACTCCAGCCGCGGCTTGGGCGCCTCCGTGGCGCTGCGGTCGCTCAAGCGGCGGAGCCCTTCGTCTGCAGGCGCGCGATCACGTCCAGGATCTCCTCGCTGTGGAACGGCTTCTTGATGTAGACGGTGGCCCCCGCCTCCAGTCCCCGGATCGTGTCCTCGTCGCGTCCCTCGGTGCTGATGATAATGACGGGCAGGTCGGTCCGCGAGCCGTCCGCGCGGAGCTCGGCGAGGAACTCCAGCCCGTTCATGTTGGGCATGTTGATGTCCAGCAGCACCAGGTCGATATCGGGGTGCTCCTGCAGGCGATCGAGGGCCTGACGGCCGTCGAGGGCATAGACCAGGGAGTACTGGCGCAGCATCACCTCGTACATCTTGTGCATGAGCTTAGAGTCGTCGACGACGAGGACTTTCCTTGGCTGCACGGCGTTCTCCCGGTTAGGAAACTGCTGGGAGTGTAGCCAAAGGAGGGGGGCGGATCAAGGAAGGCCGGGTCGCAAGGCCGGCCGTGCTGCATTTCTGAGCGGTCTCCCCGCGAAACCTCACCCCCTGGCCCCTCTCAGCGAAGCCGGAGAGGGGGGACGATTCATCACCGAAATCAAGATATCGTCCCCGGCGATGGCCAAGGACCGCTCCTCCCGGCTGCAGGGCCGGCTCGCTCTCGCCTTCGGCGGCGCCCTGCTGCTCTACGCCCTCTGGCCCTGGCTGCCCGTGCCGGGCCGGGCGGCGACGCCGCGGACCGTGGTCTTCTACGGCTTCAGCATCCTGGGCGAGGCGATGAACGAGGACGTGCTGCCCGCTTTCGCCCGGAGCTGGCGGCGGGCGACCGGCGAGCGGGTCGAGTTCGTCACCGCTTTCGCCGGCTCCGGCACGGTCACCAACCAGCTCATCCTCGGCGTCCCGGCCCAATGCGCCCTGCTGTCGCTGGAGCTCGACGCCGAACGTCTGGCCGCCGCCGGGGTCGTTCCTCCCGGCTCCTGGCGTCGGTTCCCTCACGGCGGAGTGGTCAACCGGACGCCTTTCGTGATCGTCGTGCGGAAGGGGAATCCCAAGAGAATCCACGACTTCGCCGACCTGGCGCGGCCGGGGGTGCGGGTGGTCCACCCGGATCCGCTGACCTCGGGCGGCGCCAACTGGGCGATCCTGGCCGAGTACGGCGCCGCTGCCCGCCGCGCCCCGAGCCGCGCGCGGGAAGCCGGCTTCCAGGCTCTCCTGGGAGTCTGGCACAACGTCTCCGCCCAGGCCGCCTCGGCCCGCGCCGCCCGCACCCAGTTCGAGAACGGCTTCGGCGACGCGCTCGTCACCTACGAGCAGGACGTGATCGAGGACGCCGCCGAGGGAACGCTCCCCGGCGCGATCATCTATCCTGCGAGCACCGTGCTCTCGGAGCACACCCTGGTGGTCATCGACAAGAACATCGCTCCCGCGGAGCGGCCCGTGATCGACGCCCTGGTGAAGTTTCTCTGGAGCGACGAGGCCCAGCGCTTGTTCGTCAAGCGCGGCTTCCGCAGTGTCGACGAGCGCCTGAACGCCGGCAACCCCGCTTTCGGAACCATCCGGGATCCCTTCCTCGTCGCCGACTTCGGCGGCTGGCAGCGGGTCAAGCGGGAGATCGTGGACGGGATCTGGAAGGACCGGGTGATGCGGGAGGTGGGGAAGTGATCGTGCGCCGTGGCCGCGCCACGATCCCGGTCGGCATCCTCGTCCTCGTTCTGCTGCCGCTGATCCTGATGCCGATCGCGGCGGTGTTCGTCTTCGCCTTCCGGGGCGGTCCGGTGGCGTTCGTCGAGGCGCTGCGCACCGAGGACGCCCAGTTCGCCCTGCGCTTCAGCCTGCTGATCGCGTTCCTCACCGCGGCCATCAACGCCGTGCTCGGCACCTACGCCGCCTACGTGCTCGCCAAGCACCGTTTCCCGGGCGAGAGACCGCTCGCCATCGCGATCAATCTGCCGGTGGCGATTCCGACGGTGGTGGTGGGTACCTCGCTGCTCCTCCTCTGGGGACCCATCGGCCTGTTCGGTAAGGCGCTGGAGCCCCTGGGAATCCAGCCCATGTTCACGGCGGCCGGCGTGCTGCTTGCCCACCTGTTCGTCACCTTCCCCTACATGCTGGGCGCCGTCAAACCGCTCCTCGACGAGCTGGAGGTCACCTACGAGGAGGCGGCCTACACGCTGGGCGCCGGAAAGTGGCAGACCTTCCGCTGGGTCATCCTGCCGGCCCTGCGCGGCGGCCTGTTCAGCGGCACCCTCCTCACCTTCGCCCATTCGCTGGGGGAGTTCGGCGCGACCGTGATGGTCTCCGGCAACCTGCGGCTGCGCACGCAGACGGCGCCGCTCTACATCTTCGCCCAGTTCGAGGCGGGCAACGTGGCACAGGCCAACGCCGTGGCTGCCGTGCTGGCGGCGCTGTCGTTCGCCATCTTCTTCTTCCTGCTGCGGTACTCGGGAGGCAAGCGGAGCTGATGTCCATCCGTCTCGAGGATCTCAGCAAGAGCTTCGGCGGCCTGCCCGTGGTCAAGAGCGCTTCGCTGGAAGTGCGCGAAAGCGAGCTGTTCGTCCTGCTCGGCGCCAGCGGCAGCGGCAAGAGCACCATCCTGCGCATGATCGCCGGGCTCTCGAATCCGGACTCCGGCCGGGTCTGGCTGCGCGGCCGCGACGTCACCGCCCTGTCCCCCCAGGCGCGGGGGATCGGCTTCGTCTTCCAGAACTACTCGATCTTCCGCCACATGAGCGTGGGGGAGAACGTCGAGTTTCCGCTCAAGATCCGCAAAGTCGCGCCGGCGGAGCGGGCACGTCGGCGCGAGGAGATCCTCGACCGCGTCGGCCTCGGCGGCTTCGGCAACCGCCAGGCCCACCAGCTCTCCGGCGGCCAGCAGCAGCGCGTCGCCCTGGCCCGTGCCCTGGTCCACGAGCCGTCGGTGCTGCTCCTCGACGAGCCCTTCGGAGCCCTCGACGCGAAGATCCGCTCGCAGCTCAGGAGGAGCCTCAAGGAGATCCAGAAGCAGCTCGGCGTGACGACCATCCTGGTGACCCACGACCAGGAAGAGGCGTTCGAGCTGGCGGATCGCGTCGGCCTGATGGAGCGCGGCGAGCTGCTGGAGGTCGGCGAGCCGGAGAGCCTCTACGCCCGTCCGCACACGCTCTTCGGGGCCACCTTTCTCGGCGCCGGCACTGTACTTGTAGGACGGGCGCGCGGCGGCTTCGCCCAGCTCGGCCCCCTCGCGCTGCCCATTCCGCCGGAGGTCGAGCACGAGGAGGACGCCCGCGTGCGGGTGCTCTTCCGGCCGGAGCAGGTGACTCTCTCGGCGGCACCGCCGGAGAGCGGAGTGCGCGTCCTGGGCCAGGGAACGATCGTCGAGCGCAGCTTCCTCGGCGCCCTGCGGCGAGTCCGTGTGCGCCTGCCGCCCATCCCCGGCGCCCGGCAGGCGTCGCCCGCCCTTTACGGCGAGGAGGGACTGCTCGTCGACGCCGTCTTGCCGGCCGAGGAGGACATCGAAACGCCCGAAGTCTGGGTGGGCCTGCGAGGCTGGCATATCCTCGCCCCGCCGCGTCCCCGCCTCCTGGTGTGCGACCTTCCGGACCAGGAGAGCCCGGCGCCGTTTTCGCTCGTCCGCGAGCTGCTGGAACCGCTCGACGCCACGGCCTCGCTGCTGGCGGTAACTGCAGATGCCGACGAGGTCGAGCCGCTCGGAGCCCGTCTGAGCGAGCGCGCGGTCGGCGAAGGCCTGCCGGAAGCCGAGCCGATCGTGCGGCGCGGCGATGCCGCCGAGGAGATCGCCGGAGAGCAGTCCCAGAACCTCTACGATTTCCTCCTTCTCAGCGTGCCGTCGGACGGCTCCGCCGGGATCCTCATGGAGCTACTGGAGAATCTGGCGACGCCGCTGCTGGCAGTGCGTGGGAACCCTCCCCTCTTCCGGCGCATCCTGATCTGCACCGCGGTGGGCGAGCCCGGCAAGGCGGACGTGCGGACGGGAGGCTGGCTCGCCCGGCGCCTGGGCTCCGAGGTGACCCTGCTCCATGTGCCGCTGGGAGACGCCGAGCCCGCTCCTTACGTGAGAACTCACCTGGAAGCCGGCCTCTCCACCCTGCGCGCCCTCGAGGTCCGCGGCCGCACCGCCCTGCGTCCCGCCCGTACCCCGGTCCAGGGAATCCTCGCCGAGGCGGCGGAAGGGGGCTACGACCTGATCGTCCTCGGCCGTCACGCCCCCCGGTCCGGCGAGCGCTTCCGGCGCGACGACGTCACCCTGCAGATCCTCGGCAGCTCCGGCAAGTCGGTGCTGATCGTCCCCGCGAATCAGTAGGCCGGCGGGCCGATCGAATCTCCGACTCACGCTGCGGTCTGAGGCCAGACCTTGCGTGATGCGCAAAGAGGCATCATAATTGATGCCTGAGTTGAGGTTGACCAAGATGTCTGCAAGAAAACTTCGGACGACAGTAGCGCTCTCGGCGGATCTTCTCGAGGAGATGGACGCTCTCGTGCAGCAGGGGGAGGCCGACAGCCGCAACGAATTCCTCGAAAAGGCGCTTCGCAACCAGCTCGCCGCCTCCCGCCGAGCAGCGATCGACGCGGAATTCGCCCAGATGGCAACCGACCGTACCTACCAGGGAGAGGCGGTGCAGGTGGCCGAAGATTTCGCGGAGGCCGATTGGGAGGCGTTGCAAGCCGCCGAGAAGAATCCGTGAAACGAGGCGACGTCTTCGATGCCCGTCTCGATCCTGTAGAAGGCTCCGAGCAAGCCGGCACCCGCCCGGTCATTGTGGTCAGCCGCGACGCCATCAACGACGCCAGCCCAGTGGTCGTTGTAGTCCCATGTACGACCCTCAAGGGCGAAAGGAGGATCTACCCCAGTCAAGTCCTCCTCCGACCCCCTGAAGGCGGCCTGAGAGCAGACTCCATTGCCCTTGGCGAGCAGGTTCGGGCGATCGCGAAGACTCGATTGCGCTCGCGGAGAGGGACGCTTTCGCCGGAGGCGATGCGGCAAATCGACCGAGCCCTTCTGATTACCCTGGATCTGTCAGACCACGAAAATGGGTAGGTGAAGCGGGGACTGGTGGAGCCGAAGGGAGTCGAACCCTCGACCTCTTGAATGCCATTCAAGCGCTCTCCCAACTGAGCTACGGCCCCACAGGGACGCGGATTGTACAGAGGGCGGCGGAGGGTGTCAATTTGCGGCCGGGCTAAAATAGTGAGCGTTTGCAAGATGACTCGCCGTTTTTCCGTCTTCAGTGGGTATGGCGAGACGGAAAGACAAGGCCCCGGGGCACGATCTCGGCTACAAAAGGCTCTTCTCCCAGCCCAGCCTGGTCGAGGGTCTGCTCCGCGGTTTCCTCCATGAGAGCTGGATCGACCAGCTCGATTTCTCCACGCTCGAGAAGGTCGGCAATAGCTTCGTCTCCGAGGACCTGCGGGAGCGCCACAGCGACGTCATCTGGCGTCTGCGGCTGCGAGGGGACGGGGAGACATGGGTCTACCTCTACCTTCTCCTGGAGCTCCAGTCCACCTCCGATCCCTTCATGGCCGTACGGCTGCTGACCTACATCGGCCTGCTGCTCGAAGAGATCATCCGCAAGGAGAAGCTCAAGCCGGGAGATCGCCTTCCCGCCGTGTTCCCCCTGGTGCTCTACAACGGCAAGGGCCGCTGGAGGGCTCCCCTCCGTCTGGAGAGCCTCTTCGTCCCGGTTCCGAGCCCGCTGAAACGGTACCTGCCGCGTCTGACCTACCGGCTCCTCGACGAGCACCGCTTGGAGCTGGATTGCCCGGAGCTCGAGCAGAACCGGACCGCCGCGCTGTTCCGCATCGAGACGAATGAAGCTCCCGAGGACTTGCCCGGACTGTCCCGCACCCTCGACCACCTCCTGCCGTCAGGAGACTCGGAGCTGCGACGCACGGTCCATGCCTGGTTTACCGTCGTGGCCCGCAGAAGATTTCCCGACGCTATAATCCCCGAGGGGGTAAGCCTCAAGGAGTCACCCATGCTGGAAGAGACCCTGGTCAAGTGGCATGACCAAATCGTTCGGGAGACCCGCCAGGAAGAGGACTTGGCGGTTCGTAGACAGGTGCTCCTCGAGCTGCTAATTGCGCGCTTTGGACGGCTCCCGCAGACAGTGCGGAATCAGGTAAAGCAGATCACTTCGATCCAGGAATTGAAGAAACTGTCCCGAAGAGTTCTGAAGGCCAAGTCCCTGCAGGAGATGGGACTCTCCTAGACGAGACGCTCCTCGAAGAGAGGATTCCGGTGAAATTGGCGTAAATTCCGGTGAGTTTGGCGGCTTCCCCGGGTAACTTGGCGTCAAACCCGGAGAGTTTGGCGTAGATTTCGGTGAGTTTGGCGGCTTCCCCGGAGAGTTTGGCGTAAAACTAGCTGAGATTGGCGCAACACCCCGGGAATTTGGCGTCAACTCCGGTGAGATTGGCGTAAAACTCGGGGAATTTGACGTCTCCTCCGGTGAGATTGGCGTCAAATTGGGGGAGTTTGGCGTAGCCTCCGAGGAACCAGACGCCTACACCCGCGCCATCGGGCCGCCCATGCCCATGGCGCGGCGCAGCCACTTGCCCTGAACGCCCTTCATCATCTTCCGCATCTGGGCGTACTGCTTGAGCAGGCGGTTGATCTCGGAGACCGAGGTGCCCGAGCCCATGGCGATCCGCTTCTTGCGGCTGCCGTTGAGGACGTCCGGGCGCCGGCGCTCGAGCGGCGTCATCGAGTCGATGATGGCCTCGACCCGCCTCAGACCGCTTTCGTCGACGTTGGAGGCGTCGAGCCCCCGGAGCGGCCCCGCCTTGGGCAGCATCTCCAGGATCGAGGCGAGAGGGCCCATGCGGCGGAGCTGGCGGAGCTGGTCGCGCAGATCCTCCAGGGTGAACTGCTGGCTGACCATGCGCTTCGCCAGGCGCTCCGTCTCGGCGGCGTCGAGCCCGCGCTCGGCCTTCTCGATGAGCGACAGGACGTCGCCCATACCGATCATCCGTGAGGCCATGCGCTCGGGATGGAACAACTCGAGATCGTCCGCCTTCTCGCCGACGCCCACGTAGCGGATGGGCACGCGGGCGACGGTGCGGATCGACAGCGCCGCGCCGCCCCGGGAGTCGCCGTCCAGCTTGGTGAGGATGGCCCCGGTCAAGGGGAGCACCTGCGCGAACTGCTCGGCGCTCTTGACCGCGTCCTGGCCGGTCATCGAGTCGGCCACGAACAGCACCTCGTGCGGCTCGATGCGGTCGGCGAGCTGGCGGATCTCCTCCATCAACGCGGTATCGACGTGCAGGCGGCCGGCGGTGTCCATGAGGACCACGTCATGGCCGCGCTGGCGGGCGACGGAGAGGGCGCGCGCGCCGAGGTCGGTCACCTTCTCGCCCGGCTCGGGCTCGAGCACGGGGACCTCGACGCCCTGGCCCACCTGCTTCAACTGCTCGACCGCGGCGGCGCGCTGCAGGTCGCCCGCCACCAGCAGAGGATGCCGGCCGCGCTTCTTCAAGCGCTTGGCGAGCTTGCCGGCGGTGGTCGTCTTGCCCGATCCCTGGAGGCCGCAGAGCAGGATGACCGCCGGGCGGCCGTCGAGGCGCAGCTCGGTGCCCTCCTCGCCGAGGAGCGCGGCGAGCTCGTCACGCACGATCTTGACCACCTGCTGCGCCGGCGTGAGGCTCTCGAGCACCTCCTGGCCGAGCGCGCGCTCGCGCACCCGCTCGATGAAGGGCTTGACCACCCGGAAGTGCACGTCGGCTTCGAGCAGGGCCAGGCGGATCTGCCGCAGCGCCGCGTCGAGGGCCTCGGGGCTGACCCGGCCCTCGCCTTTGAGCTCGCGAAAAACACTTTGCAGCTTGTCTTGCAGACCGTCGAACATGAAGTTTCCTCGCCGTTGGGGAACGGAATCGTAGCACGGCGAATTTCCACCACCCCGCTATACTCCCCCGCCATGGAACGCCGAGCGAAAATCATGGCGACCCTGGGGCCGGCGAGCCGGGAGGAGACGGTGCTGCGCGGGCTTATCCGGGCCGGGGTCGACCTGTTCCGTTTCAATCTCTCTCACGGCACGCAGGAGCAGCATCACGAGACCCTCCAGCGGGTGCGCCGCGTCGCCGCCGAGGAGGGTTGCCATCTGCCGGTGGTGCTCGACCTGATGGGTCCCCGCTACCGCCTCGGCCAGATTGCCGACGAGCCGCGGCTGCTCGCGCCCAACCAGGAAGTCGTGCTCGGCACCCAGTCGGCAGGTGTGGACCTCCCGGTCGATCCCGAGATCCTGGAGCACCTGGAGCCCTCGGAGCGGGTGCTCATCGACGGCGGTCTGATCGAGCTGCGGGTGGAGTCGAAAGCGGGGGACCGGGTGCGCGCCAGGGTGATCAACGGCGGCCCGGTGAAGACGCGCAAGGGGATCAACCTGCCCGACAGCGCGCTGCCTTTCGAGATCTCGGAGAAGGACCGGTCGGACATCGCCTTCGCCGTCGCCGAGGGAGCGGACTACCTCGCCGCCAGCTACGTGGGCGCCGCCGCTCACGTCGAGGCCATCCGTGCGGTGGCGGCGGAGAGCGGCGGCCGCATTCCCATCATCGCCAAGATCGAGCGGGCCACCGCCATCGAGCACCTCGAGGAGATCACCGAGGCGGCGGACGGCCTGATGGTCGCCCGCGGCGACCTCGGGGTGGAGGTGCCGCTCTCGACCGTGCCGGTGCTGCAGAAGCGCATCGTCGCCGCCGGGCGCCTGGCGGGTAAGCCGGTGATCGTGGCCACCCAGATGCTGGAGTCGATGATCGAGCAGCCGCGTCCCACCCGTGCCGAGGCGACCGACGTGGCCAACGCCGTCCTCGACGGCGCCGACGCGCTGATGCTCTCCGGCGAGACGGCGGCCGGCAAGTACCCCGTGCTGGTGGTCGAGACCATGGCACAGATCATCCGGGAAGCCGAGGACTACGCACGGGAGGACTCCACACCGCGCAGTCTTCAGCCCCTGGGTCACGCGCACGCCCGGCGCACCTTCGCCCTCGAAGCCGCCGGCTCGGCGCTCGACGGCGAGGAGGTTCTGCAGGTGCCGGACATGGTCTCCGCAGCGGCCGTCTACGCCGCCGAGCAGCTCGCGGTGAGCCGCATCGTCGCCTTCAGCCAGAGCGGCTTCACGGCCCGCCTGGTGGCGCGCTACCGGCCGCCGTCGCCGATCACGGCCTTCACTCCCGACGCACAGGTGGCCCGCCAACTGCAGCTCGTCTGGGGCGTGCGGCCCCTGGTCGCCGCGTTCCAGGTCGGCAGCCTCGACGACATCGTCCAGGTCGTCGAGCGCCAGCTCCTCGAGGCCCGGCTGGTGCGGCCGGGCCAGCGGATCATCATCCTCATGGGACACCCCGTTCGCGACCGTCCTCTGACCAACCTGATGCGGGTGCACCGCATCCGCGCCCTGGAAGAGAAGAAGCCATGATCCCGCTGCGCGATCACACGACCCGGCGGTCCGGGGCGACGCCCATCGTCACCATCCTGCTGATCGCGGCCAACGTCCTCCTCTTCTTCTTCGAGCTGTCGCTGGGCGAGCGGCTCAACGCCTTCATGATGTCGGCGGCGTTCGTGCCGGCGCGGCTCTCCGAGGGCGGGCTCGGCCTGGGCGACCTGGGAACGGGTCTCCGCAGCGGCCTTCTCTCCATGTTCCTGCACGGCGGCTGGGGGCACCTGCTGGGCAACATGCTCTTCCTGTGGATCTTCGGCGACAACGTCGAGGACCGGCTGGGCCGCTTCCGTTTCCTGGCCTTCTACATCCTCTGCGGCTACGCGGCCACCTTCGCGCACCTGTGGGCCAACCCGGGCTCGCCGGTGCCGGCCGTCGGCGCCAGCGGCGCCATTTCCGGCGTGCTGGGCGCCTACCTCTTCCTCCACCCGCAGGCCCGCATCGACACCCTGGTGTTCTTCGGCTTCTTCGCGCGCATCATCCTGGTGCCGGCCTGGGTGTTCCTGCCGGTCTGGTTCCTGATCCAGTTCTTCTCCGGGGTGGCGTCGCTGCGGGTCACCACCGCCGAGGACGTCGGCGGCGTCGCCTGGTTCGCCCATATCGGCGGGTTCATCGCCGGTCCGATCCTGCTGTTCCTCCTCGGCGGCGGCCGCAGGCGGCGGCGAACGCCGGAGCCCTTGTATTGAAGCGTCGCCTCGCGATGGCGGCCGCGCTGATCTTCCTGCTCGGACTCGTCGACGCCTGCTGGATCGAGCCGCGCACCCTCCTCTTCCGCGATCTGATAAAGATCGACCTCGCCGCTCCCCGCATGCGGGTGGCGCACCTCTCGGATCTCCACATCCGAGGTGAGGCACCCGTGCTCCATCGCCTGCTGCGCGAGATCGGCGAGGCCCGGCCGGACCTCGTGGTCATCAGCGGCGACCTGATCCACGATCTGCCGGACCCCGAAGGCTTCGCCCGCAACGCCGGAGCCGCAGCGGCCTTCGTCAGCGCCCTGCGGCGGATCGCGCCGGTCTACGGGGTTCAGGGGCACAGCGAGCACCAGGGGGAGCTGGTGGCGATCCTGCAACGGGCCGGCCTGCAGTGGCTGTCGAACGAGGGGCGAAGGATCGGCCCCGGCGGCAATGTCCTGCTGCTGGGGCTCAACCAGCAGGTGGGGGTGGACTCGCTCGCCTGGTCCTGGCCTTCGCCCTTCCGCCCCATCGAGAGCGATGGCCACCGGCTCTACGGCGCCCGCCGGGACAAGCCCTACCGGAACTTCTACAGCAGCTACGATCCCCGTCCCGCCGGCATCGCCGACGTCGGAGGACCGCTCGCCTGGAGCGGCTACGAGTTGACGTGCGACGCCTGGATCGACGACGAAAAGGCCGGGGTCGGCTTCGCCCTGCACAGCCGCTACGTGCTCGGCGAGGACCGCGCGATCGAATTCAGCCGCGACGGGTCGCGGTGGGGCGGTGAGGGCCGCTTTGCGGTATTCGCCCACGGCTCCGCCCTGAAGGGAAGGAACGACACGGGCGTCCTGCCGCAGCCCGGGCGCTGGTATCGCTTGAAGGCGCGGACGGAGGTGGAGCCCCACCGCCTGGTCGTGCGCGCCAAAGTCTGGCCGGCGGACCGGCCCGAGCCCTCCCGCTGGCAGGCGGTGGCGGAAGACCGCTCGCCGACGCGAGTGACGGCCGGCACGGTGGCACTCTGGGCGTCGGGTGGTGGGACGGTCCTCTACCGGAATCTGCGCGCGGTGGACCGCTTCGGCCAGGTGCTCCTCGACGAGCCGCTCGTCCTGCCCCCTGGCGTCGACAAGCCCGCGGGGTTCCGCGAAGGAGCCCGGGGGACCCGCCTCGCCATGGCCCTCGCCCGCAGCCCCGAAGTGCCGCCCGGCACCCCGGTCGTCGCCCTCTCGCACATGCCGGACGTGATCCGCGAAGCCTCGTTCCGCGGTCTCGCGGCGGTGATCGCCGGCCACACCCACGGCGGGCAGGTCCGCATCCCCTTCTTCGGCGCCTTGACGACCCGTACATCCCTGGGCGCTTTCTACGACATGGGCCGCTTCGATTTCGCCGCTCCGAACACACGGGGTGTGACGACGCTCTATATCAATCCGGGAGTCGGGATGTCGGTGGTGCCGGTGCGTTTCTGGTGCCCGCCGCGGTGGGCGTTGTTGGAGCTAGGGAGCTGAGCATGCCTCTCCTCCCCGCCCCCGCGCTGCCCGATTTCCTCGAGCCGCTCCTCCCGTTCCGACGCGCCGTCTACGTTCTGCAATCGGGACCGGACACCGGCCGGCGCATCCACTTCATCGACCAGGGAGATCCCTCGGCCCGGCCGGTGCTCTTGTTGCACGGCAACCCCACCTGGAGCTTCCTGTGGCGCAAGGTCATCGCGCTGCTCCCTGGTTTCCGGTGCGTGGCCCCGGACCTCCTCGGGCTCGGGCTCTCGGACCGGCTACCCCGGATCGAGGACCACAGCGTGGAGCGCCACGGAGCCGCGATGGCGGAGCTGGTCGAGGCGCTCGACCTGCGGGGAGTCATCCTGGTCGGACAGGACTGGGGCGGGCCGATCGCGGCCCAGGTGGGAGCGCGGATGCCGGAGAGGATCGCCGGGCTCGTCCTCGCCAACACGGCGGTGACCCTTCCCCATCGCCCGCGGGGAACGCTGTTCCACAAGTTCGCGCGCGTGCCTCTGGTGAGCGATCTGGTCTTCCGCGGCTGCGGCTTTCCGCAGAACGTCCTGTGGACTGTCCAGGGAGACAAGCGCTCGATCCGCGGCGAGGTGGCCCGCGCCTACCGCTGGCCGCTGCGGAGCTGGCAGGACCGCGTCGCTCCGCTCGCCCTGGCCCGCATGGTGCCGAACGGCCCGGACCACCTCAGCATGCCCGCCCTCCGCCATGGCGAGGCATGGATCCGCTCCTTCATCGGACCCGTGGCGCTGGTCTGGGGGCTGAACGATCCGATCCTCGGCCGAGCCCTACGGCACCTCGAGCGGATCTATCCCGAGGCGCCGGTGACGCAGACCCCGGCCGGACACTTTCTTCAGGAGGAGGTACCGGACGCTCTCTCGGCGGCGGCAGAGGATGTCTCTCGGAGGACCGGCGTCTCTGCCTGATTCCTCCTGCGGATCTCCCGCCGCCAGCTCAGGAACGTCGGCAGCAGAGTGATCGCCACCAGGGAGGTGCAGAGGGCGCCGAGGGTGGCGACCTTGCCCGTCGAGATCAGTCCGGGATAGTGGGAGAGGGCGATCGAGCCGAAGCCCACGATGGTCGAGCATGCCGCCGCCACCACGGCCTTGCCGGTCTCCTGGAGGCCCATCTCGAACTCCTCGTCCGGCAGGTCCCGCACTTCCAGGTAGCGGTGCAACACGTAGATGCCGTAATCCACGCCGATGCCGATGACCATCGTGGTGACGAAGATGTTGATGAAGTTCATCTGGATGTCCAGCAGGACCATGCTCCCCACCATCCAGAGAATGCCCACGGTGAGCGGGGCCAGGGCCATGACGGTGTGGCGCAGGGTGCGAAAGTCGATCCAGAGCAGGATCGCCACCGCGATGTAACCCAGGATGCCGGCCACCCAGGCGTCTTCCAGCACCTCCCGGCGCACGGTCTGGTTGATGACATTGGTCCCCGTGAGCACGGCCTTCGGCCCGAGTCGCCGTGCGAGATCCAAAGTCTGGGGCGGCGGCTCCCTACGCCACTTGGTCCCAGTGGGATACAGGTAGACGGCGGCCCGCCAACCGCGATTCGTCTGCTTGAGAAACCTGCCGAGCAGAAGCTGGGTCTGCTTCGAGCCGCTGAAATCCTTGACGCCGATCGGCTGCGACAAGGAGATGGCCTGCCCGAGAAGGTCGAATCCCTGCTCGAAGGGCTCGATCCGCAATCCTTCCCTGGCGGCGGCGTCCTCGAAAGTAGCGCGGATCCTTGCGAGATCGAGAGCCCTGCCGCGCTCCTGCTCGAGCCAGGCAAGGATCGTCCGCTGCTGCTCGGGCGGCGGAATCAAGGAAGTGACGGCGCTGAAGCCGTTGAGCACCCCATCGGCCACCAACCGGCGGGCCCCTGCAGTCGCCCGCGCCGCAAGCTCCACGACCTCCTCCGGCGAGTCCCCGGAGAGCAGCAGGACCATCGAGGTGAACCCCGAGCCGAACCTTCGGCCCACCTCGGCCGTGACATCGTTGCTGGGATTTCCCTGAGGACGCATGGTCCGCATGCTTTCGTCGAAGCGGATTCGGAACGCCAGAGAGAGCGCGGCCACGGTGATGGCGATCCCGAGGAGAACCGCGATACGCCGATGGCGCAGGCAGAACCGGATGAGCAGGTGCGAGCCGAAGCTGTGCAGAAAAAGGTTCGGCTCCGTGCGCCGGCGCAGGTGATGGTCCTCGCTCCAGGCCAGCATGGCGGGCAGCAGCAGAAAGACCGCGGCGGCGCAGAACAGGATGCCCGTGCCGGTGAAGAGCCCCATCTGCCGCAATCCGATGAAGTCGGTGAAGGTGAAGGCATAGAAGGTGGCCGTGGTGGTCAACGCTCCCATCAGAACGGCGCTTCCCGAATGGCCGCTCATGGCGAGCAGCGCCGTCTCGATGCTCTCTCCCTTGCGGCGTTCTTCGACGTAACGCCCGTAGGAGACGATGACGTAATCGATGCCGAGGCCGATCAGCAACGCCGCCACCACGCTGGTCGCCATGTTCAGGGAGCCCGACGTCAGCTTGGCAAAGCCGAAGGTGAGGAGCAGACCGCAGATCAGCGGCACGAAGGCATAGGCCAACGCTCCTATCCGGCGGAAAGCGAAGAGAAAAAGCAGCAGCACTCCGATCGCGGAGGTAGCGATGTTGACCACCATGTCGAAACGGATGAGCGACGTCTCACTGAGGGCGATCAGGTGGGGTCCGCCGAGGTCCACCCGTGGCGGAGGTGGTGCGTCAGGACCGGCGATCTCGTTCCAATGGGCCGTGGTCGCGGCGACGGCCTGATGGACGGCGGTGACCATCCGTTCGTTCCACTTGAGATTCTGGGGCGGCCTGACCGGCTCGGTCAGGATGAGGAGCATCCGGTGATCGCGCGAGAGGTAGTAGCCGCTCGTCCAGTCGACCTGGAGACTGCCCCTGGAGCTCTCGACGCGGCCGAGAAAGATCTGAGCGAGGCCGAGAGGGTCGAGCTTGGCGAGCTGCTTGACGGCGAGTCCCTGGGGTGTCAAGAGCTGGCGCCGCAGCTCGCTGACCCGCTGCCGGATGCCTTCGTCGGAGAGCCGGACCGCCAGCTCGCGCCGGCCCTGCGCGTCGAGGAACAGCACGGATTTGGGAAAGAAGCTCCGCAGGAGCTCCTCGGGGTCACCGATCCGGTGCTCCACGTTCTTGAGCTCGGGAATGCGGGCGAGCCGGGCAGCCAACTCGTCGGTGAAGGTCTCGTAGGGATCCGTCACGGCGTCTTCGGGGATGCGGACCGCGACCAGCAGGAAGGTGCCGCTGCCGAAGTCCTCCAGCGACTCGATGTACGCCTTGACCGCCGGCTCCTTGCGCGGCAGCAGGTTGAGGATGTCGGTGTCGAAGGAGAGCCGCAGCGTGAGCACTACCGAGACGGCCACCAGCACCGCCGAGACGGCGAACACCGTCCGGTACCGGCGCCTCGCGAAGAGGGCGAGGCGCTGCAGGAAAGACAGTCGCATGCCGATCCTCAGGCGGATCCCGGAGGGAGGTTCACCGGATCTCTCCGCGGAGGAGAAGCCGGCCGAAGCGCACGAAGTACTCGATGCCGGAGTAGACGGTGATCACCAGCGCCACCCAGAGCGAAATCGGCGCCAGATGGCGGAACTCGCCGAGTTGGTTGTAGATGATGAGGAGCGCGATGGAGACGATCTGCACGATCGTCTTGATCTTGCCCGAGATGCCCGCCGGGATCACCAGGCTCTCGGCGGCGGCGAAGCTGCGCAGCGAGGTGACGGCAAACTCGCGGGCGATGATCACCACGACGATCCAGGCCGGCACCACGGTGTGGCCGCTGCTGTGGTCCATCTCCACAAGCGAGATGAAGGCCGCGGAGATGAGGATCTTGTCCGCCGCCGGATCGAGCAGCGTTCCCAGGCGGGTGACCTGCTTGCGCCGGCGCGCCAGGAAGCCGTCGAGGAAGTCCATCGCCGCGGCCAGCAGAAAGAGGCCCAGACCCCACCACTCCTTGCCCTCGAACTTGGTGAGCAGCACCACCACCAGGGGCGGCACCAGCAGGATGCGGGCGATCGAGAGCAGGTTGGGCAGGTTGAGCATCGCAATCGGGACGGAGCTGCTGCGGGGGCATTCTATGCCACCGGGGGAGCGGCGAAAGCAGACCGCACCGGCTACCGCGAGCCGCTGAGGGAGGTGGTCAGGAGCAGGCGGTTGTTGGGACCGCGGGTGAGATAGGGCTTGCGGCGGTTTCCTGCCATCGTGATCGAGCTCCCGGCGGGAAGGCCGGTGTCCTCACCGCGGTAGAGCGCCAGGATCCGCCGCACGTAGGCGCGGGTCTCCGCGAAGGGGGGAATGCCGCCGTGCCGCTCGACGGCGGAGGGTCCGGCGTTGTACGCGGAGAGGGCGAGCTCCACCCGCCCGGCGAACCGGTCGAGCATCTGCCGCAGATAGCGGGTGCCGCCGCGGAGGTTGTCGTCCGCGTCGTAGGGATTGCGCACGTTGAGCAGGCTGGCCGTCGCCGGCATGAGCTGCATGAGGCCCACGGCACCCTTGTTCGACACCGCTCGCTGGTTGTAGCCGGACTCGACCTGGATGAGCGCCCTGACCAGTTTGGGGTCCAGGTTCTGGGCGTCGCTGTGGATCGTGATGAGCGGCTCGAGGTCGGCGTCGGGAATGGGCACGAGCTTCGTCGAGAGGCGGCGCGAGCGCTGGGTGGGGTTTTCGCCCAGGATGATCTTGCGGCCGCTCGGGCCGATTTCGACCCGCACGTCGCTCGCCGCCGCCAGTGCGGGGTAGAGCGCGAGAATCGTCAAAGTAATGGCGCGTACAGCCGGTTTCGTCACGACGAACCCTTCGCAAACTGGTGCCGGGATCAACCCAGGCGATCTTGTTGGTACAACAGAGGACTATTTTAACCGGAAAAGGCGAGATTGCAAAGCCCTCCTGTCCCCCCAGGAGGGAGCGGGAGAGGGGCTAGGGGATTTAGGGGCCTACCTGGCGAGCTGCTCGCGCACTGCTTCCTCGACGGAGGCGAGGGCGACGGGCAGCTTCTCGGGCTGCTTGCCGCCGGCCTGGGCGAAGTCGGGACGGCCGCCGCCGCCCCCGCCCACGATGGCCGAGAGCTTCTTCACCAGGTCGCCCGCCCGGACGCGTGCGGTCAGGTCCTTGCTCACTGCGGCCACCAGGCTGACGTTCCCATCGCCACGGGTGCCGATCACGACCACCCCCGAACCGAGCTTGGAGCGCAGGGTGTCCGCCATATCGCGCAGCTCGTTGGCGGGCGCCGGCGGCACCTCGCGGGCCAGCACCCGGATGCCGTCGACGAGAATCTCCTCGTCGCCGGCGGAGGAGACGCTGCCCGAGACGAGCTGCATGCGCAGCCGCCGCATCTCCTGCTCCAGGTCGTTCTGGCGCTGCCGGAGCTGCTCCGCTTTCTGGAGCTGCTGGTCGTAGTCGCCGGTGCGAATGCCGAGCCGGGCCACCAGCTCGCCGTAGGCGGCGCGCTGGCGGCGGATCTCCTCCAGGGCGTAGGTGCCCGTCAAGGCCTCGATGCGGCGCACGCCGGAGGCGACACCGCGCTCCGACTCGATGATGAAGAGGCCGATCTCGCCCGTGTTGTGCACGTGGCAGCCGCCGCACAGCTCGAGGCTGAAGCCGGGGACGTTGACGGTGCGCACCCGCTCGCCGTACTTCTCGCCGAACAGCGCCATGGCGCCGGCGGCGATCGCCTCCTGGTAGCTGCGCCAGACGAACTCGGTGGCGACGGCACGGCGGACCCACTCGTTGACCAGATCTTCGACCTGCTCGATCTCCTGCCGGAACATGGCGCGGTGGTAGGTGAAGTCGAAGCGCAGGCGGTCCGGCGCCACCAGCGAGCCGGCCTGCCGCACGCTCTTGCCCAGCGCCTGCCGCAGGGCGGCGTGCAGCAGGTGGGTGGCGGTGTGGTTGCGCTGGATGGCGAGCCGCCGCTCGTGGTCCACCCGGAGCTGGACCTTCAAGTGCCGGGAGAGGCTTCCCTCGTCGACGTCGACGAAGTGGAAGATCACTCCGGAGGCGTCCTTCTGGGTATCCACCACCCGGGCGATCCCACCCTCCCAGAGGATCTCGCCGGTGTCGCCCACCTCGCCTCCCGCCTCGGCGTAGAACACCGTCTGGTCGAGGATGACCACGCCCACCTGCCCCTTCTGCAGGGTCGACACCCGCACCGGCGCGCCCTCGCGCCAGGTGGCGAGGCGCACCACCTCGGCCGGCGTATCGATCAGCTCGGTGCGATCGTAGCCCTCGAAGTGGGTCTCGGCCAGCTCGGCGTGGCCGCGCAGCACCTCACGCAGGGCGGAAAGCCGGTTCTGAACCTCGGCGGTGGCCTTGCGCGACTGCTCGCGCTGCGCCTCCAGGGCCTCGTTGAAGCCGGCCTCATCGACGCGGAAGCGCTCCTCTTCGGCGATCTCGCGGATCACCTCCAGCGGCAGGCCGTAGGTGTCGTAGAGGCGGAAGACCATGGCTCCGGGAAGCACGGTCGTGCCCTGCGGCCGCAGCCGTTCGATCTCCTCCTGCACCTGGCGGGCGCCGTTGGCCACCGTCGAGAGGAACTTCTCCTCCTCGGCCTTGATGGTGGCCATCGAAGCCTGCCGCGTCGCCGCCAGCTCCAGGTAGGCGCCGCCCATCACCTCGCCGAGGGCCGGCACCAGCTTGTGCAGGAACGGCTCCTCGAAGCCCAACCGCATGCCGTGGCGCACCGCCCGGCGGAGGATGCGGCGCAGCACGTAACCGCGCCCCTCGTTGCCTGGAATCACGCCGTCGGCGAGCAGGAAGGAGACGGCGCGCAGATGGTCGGCGATGACTCGCAGCGAGACGTCCTTCTCCCCGTCCTGGCCGTACCGTGTGCCGGCGAGGTCCGCTGCCGCGGCCAGGATCGGCTGAAAAAGGTCCGTGTCGTAGTTCGAGTGCACGCCTTGAAGCACGGAGGAGAGCCGCTCGAGACCCATGCCGGTGTCGATCGACGGCTTGGGCAAGGGCGTCAGCTTCCCCTCCGCGTCGCGGTCGTACTGCATGAACACCAGGTTCCAGATCTCTGTGTAGCGCCCGGATTCCGAGCCCTCTCTGAAGGAGACCCCCGGGAGCTCCGGGTAGAGATCGACGAAGATCTCGCTGCAGGGACCGCACGGTCCGGTCTCTCCCATGGCCCAGAAGTTGTCTTCCTTGCCGCAACGGTGGATGCGCTCCTCCGGCAAGGTGGAGAGCCGCCGCCAGAGGTCGAAGGCCTCGTCGTCCTCTTCGTAGACCGTGGCCGCGAGCCGATCGACCGGCAGGCCCCAGACGCGGGTGACCAGGTCCCAGGCGAGTCGGATCGCCTCCTCCTTGAAGTAGTCGCCGAACGAAAAGTTGCCCAGCATCTCGAAAAACGTGTGGTGGCGGTGGCTGGGGCCGACGTTCTCCAGGTCGTTGTGCTTGCCGGAGACCCGCATCACCTTCTGCACGGAAGCCGCCCGCGGCGACTCCGGCTTGCGCACGCCCAGGAAGTAGTCCTTGAACGGAACCATCCCCGCATTGGTGAACAACAGGGTCGGATCGCCCTGCGGCACCAAGGGCGAGCTCGGCACCACCCGATGCCCGTGCTCGCGGAAAAACTCGATAAAGCTGGTGCGAATGTCCGCGCTCTTCATGATTCGTCGTCGATTTCCAGCCCGCCGGCCCGGGCGTTTAAAACGGCAACGATAGCACGGCGGGAAAAGCCCTTGCGGTCGAGGTGGCGGGCCAGCGCCCGGGGATCGCGGCCGCCCTGCCGCTGCCACCGCTCGGCCGCGTCGCGCGCCGCCGGCAGGTCGTCCTCGGGCGTCAGCTCGGCCAGCACCTCCTCCGCCACGTCCTCCGGCGCTCCCCGCTGCAGCAGCTCCGCCCGCAGCCGGGATCGCCCCTCGTTGCGGCCGAGGCGGGACTCCAGAAAGCTGCGCGCCGCCGCGCGATCGTCGAGATAGCCCTGCTCCGTCAACCGCGCGAGCGCGAGATCGATTTCCTCGGCCGGATATCCACGTTGCTGAAGCTTGGCCGCCAGCTCCCGCCGAAAATGCGGTCGGGAGGCGAGGAGCTGGACGGCTTTATCGTAGGAGGAAGGAGGCATGATCGTTCCCCCTCTCCAGCTCCGCTGGAGAGGGGGCCAGGGGGTGAGGTTTCGAAGGGCAGGCCGCTCCAGACGGCAAGGGCGCACTGAACCTAGTTCTGCTCGATCTCGAACGACAGGTCGCCGCCGCCCAGCAGGTCGTTTTCACCGGGCATCTGGAGCGATTCCTCCATCTGCTCGCGGGAGATGTCGGCGGTGAACTGGACACCCTGGATCTTGAGCCGGAACTCGTCGGGGTTGGTGGCCCGCCGGAGCGCCTCGTCGAGGGTGATCAGCCCGCTCTTGTAGAGCTGGAAGAGCGATTGATCGAACGTCTGCATGCCGTACTGGCTGGTGCCGAGGGCGATCTGCTCGCGGATGTACTTGGTCTTCTCCTTGTTCTCGATGCACTCGCGGATGTAGGCGGTCGAGATCAGGATCTCGGCGGCCGGCACGCGGCCCATGCCGTCGGCGCGCGGCATCAGGCGCAGGGAGAGAATGGACTTGAGCACTTGCGAGAGCTGGATGCGGATCTGCTTCTGGTGGTGCGGCGGGAAGACGGAGATGATGCGGTTGACCGTCTCCGTGGCGTCCAGGGTGTGCAGGGTCGAGAAGACGAGGTGGCCCGTCTCGGCGGCGAGCAGCGCCGTCTCGATGGTCTCGTAGTCGCGCATCTCGCCCACCAGGATCACGTCCGGATCCTGGCGCAGGGCGGCGCGCAGCGCGCCGGAGAAGGAGTGGGTGTCGACGTCGATCTCGCGCTGGTTGACGATCGATTTCTTGTCGCGATGCAGGAACTCGATCGGGTCCTCGACGGTGATGATGTGCTCGGTGCGGGTCGCGTTGATGTAGTCGATCATCGCCGCCAGGCTGGTGGACTTGCCCGATCCCGTGGTGCCGGTGCAGAGGATCAGGCCCCGGCGCTCCTCGCAGATGCGCTCGAGCACCGGCGGCAGCATCAGCTCGCGGACGCTCTGGATGCGCGCCGGAATGACGCGCAGCACCAGTCCGACTGCGCCCCGCTGCTGGAAGACGTTGCAGCGGAAGCGCCCCAGGCCCGGCACCGAGTAGGCGATGTCGAGCTCCAGCTCCTCCTTGAAGCGCTGCTTCTGCCGGGCGTTCATGATCGAGAACGCCATGGCGATGGTGTCCTCCTGCATCAGGCGCTTCAGCTCGCCCAGCGGGATCAGGTCGCCGTCGACGCGGATCACCGGGTGGCTTCCCACCTTGAGATGGAGATCGGAGGCCTTCCGCTCCACTGCGATCTTGAGCAGGTCGTTGATATTCACGCCGAAAGCCTCCAGAAGAAATCCTGATTCATGCCGCTACAGCGCCTTGACCTGAGGGACCTCGGCCTGGACCCCGGAGTAGACCGGATAGAACCAGCCGTGGCGGTCCTCGATCGTACCGCTGGTGATCCCTTTGAACTCGTCGAGGATCCGCCGCGTCACCGCGCCCGGACAGCCGCGCCCGACCGGGATCCGGTCGATCGAGCGGATCGGTGTGATCTCGGCCGCCGTGCCGGTGAAGAACACCTCGTCGGCGGAGTAGAGCTGGCCGCGGGGGACCACCTCCTCGCGGATGGGAATGCCGAGGTCCCGCGCGATCCTCAATACGGTGTCGCGCGTGATGCCCGAGAGGATCGAGGAGGCGATGGGCGGCGTGATCAGCTCGCCGTCCTGAACCACGAACAGGTTCTCGCCCGAGCCCTCGCTGACGAACCCGCGGGCGTCGAGGCCGATGGCTTCGACGTAGCCGTTGGTGATCGCTTCCATCTTCATCAACTGGCCGTTGAGGTAATTGCCCGTCGCCTTGGAGACCGCCGGCATCGCGTCCGGCGAGACCCGGCGCCACGACGAGACGCAGGCGTCGACCCCCTGCTCCGACTCCTCGCCGAGGTACTTGCCCCAGTGCCAGACGGCGATGAACACCTCGACCGGCGAGCGCAGCGGATTGACGCCCAGGGTGCCGAAGCCGCGGAAGACGATCGGGCGGATGTAGCAGGCGTTGAGCTCGTTGGCCCGGATGGTCTCGCAGCACGCCTCCGCCAGCTCGTCGGTGGAGAAGGCGACCGGCATGCGGTACACCTTCGCCGAGTTCTCCAGCCGCCGGATGTGCTCCACCAGACGGAACACCGCCGGCCCCTGCTGCTGCGTGTTGTAACAACGGATCCCCTCGAAGACTCCCGAGCCATAGTGAAGGGCATGGGTCAGCACGTGGACGGTCGCCTTCTCGAAGTCGATGAGCTGGCCGTTCTTCCAGATCCAGCGGATACCGGCGAAGGGGTCGGACAAGGCTGCCTCCTTTGGGGCGAACTCTGCGGAAGCAAGATGCTAGCCCGAACCTCGGGGCGGGGTCAATTTTGGATTTTAGATTTTGGACTTTGGATTCCGGAAGGAAACAGCAGGATCAGGGCAGCTCCCACGAGCGCCGCCGTCTCCAGGCGCAGGATCCGTTCCCCGAGACCCACGGGCAGCCAGCCAGCCGCCAGCAGCTCCCGCCGCTCCTCCGGCACCAGCCCGCCCTCGGGACCGACGAGAAGGGCGCCGGCCGCGGAATCCTGTAGGGGCGGCCCTACAGCCATTGCAGCGGGATCCTCTCCCTCGGGATCGAGAAACCAGCGGTGCGCAACGCCGCCGGCCAGCCGGCCGACCTCGCTCCAGGCATGGGGACCGGTGATCTCCGGCAGGCGCGAGCGGTGGCATTGCTCGACCGCCGCCGCGGCCACCCGGCGCAGCCGCTCCAGAGCGCCGCCGCCCGGCTCGCGCGGCGCCCGGGCGGTGGTCAGGAAGCGGATGCTGAAGACCCCCACCTCGGTCGCCTTCTCGACCAGCCAGGAGGCCCGCTCCGGCCGGCAGGTGGGCACCAGCAGCTCGAGCCGGAAGGCGGGCTCGCGGTCCGGAGCCGGCGCGCCGAGAGCAACCGCGGCGGAGGTGCGGTCCACCCGTGCCACCCGTCCCCAGCGCGCCCGGCCCCGCCCGTCGACGATCCGCAGCTCCTCTCCCGCTGCCAGCCGCCGCGCCCGGAACAGGTGACGGTAGGCCTCGCCCTCGATCCGCACTTCGGGCGCGTCGAAGGAAGAAGGCTCGACGAGGAGCGTAATCATGGCCGTCCTACCCGGAACGCCACCCACTCCCCCGCCGCTCGGCGGTCCTTCTCGACGAGGCCCAGATCCCGCACGCCGTCCAGCATCTGCGTCCCCCGTTCGGCCAGGATTCCCGACAGGATGGCCTCGGCCCCCGGCCGGAGGAGCCGTACCAGGTCCGGCATCTCGGGCAGGATCTGCTCCGGCACGACGTTGACCAGGGCGAGGTCGAAGAGGGGACGGACGCGGATCGCCGCCAGCCGGCCGGCAAACCAGCGCGGATGGAGATCATTGAGGGCGCTGTTGTCGCGGGCGTGGACGGGCGCCGCCGGATCGACGTCGAGCCCCACCACCGAGCGCGCGCCGAAGAGCAGGGCGGCGAAGGCGAGCACGCCGGTGCCCGTCCCCACGTCCAGCACCCGGCGGTCCCGCACCTCCGCGTCCTCCAGCAACTCCAGGGCGAGGGAGGTCGACTCGTGGCTGCCGGTGCCGAAGGCGGCGCGGGCGGGCAGGCGGAGCAGCCGGCGACCCGCCGGGATTGCGGCCGGCTCCTCGCCGGGCTCCCGCGGATCCACGAACAGCGTCCGGCCGACGGCGAACGGCCGCGCCCGCTCGCGGTAAGCGGCGAACCAGTCGGCGTCGGGGACGATCTCCTCGGCCTCGAGCTCCACCTCGGTCGCTACCTGGACCGGCCCGGTCTCCGGTGGAAACCACGCTTCGAGGCGCAGCCTGCCGTCCGGCAGCGTCGAAGACTGCGCTCCGAGCGTCCCGGCCTGCCACAAGCCGGCCACGAGGTCGTCTTCGAGCTGTGGCGGCAGCAGATAGACGCGCCGGAGATGCAGCATTATCCGAACAGATTCTTCACCCGGTCGAGGACCTTTCTCTCCTCTTTCACCGGCTGGCCGCCGAGCTCGGCGATCCGGCGCAGGAGCTGCAGCTCCTCGTCCGAGAGGTCGCGCGGATTGGGCACCGCCACCTCGACCGTCACCACGTGGTCGCCGCGCCCGCTGCCGTCGAGCCGGCTGATCCCCTGGCCGCGGAGACGGAAGTCGCGGCCGTGCGGCGTGCCCGAGGGGATGTCGAGCGGCGACTTGCCGTGCAGCGTCTCCACCTCGACGGTGGTCCCCAGCACGGCCTGCGGATAGCTGATGGCCAGGCGCGACAGCACCGTCGTGCCGTCGCGGCGGAATTGCTTGTGCGGTCGCACCTGGAGGACGACGTAGAGGTCGCCCGCCGGGCCGCCGCGGCGCCCGTGCTCGCCCTCGCCGGAGAGGCGCAGGCGGGCGCCGGTATCGACCCCTGCCGGGATCTTGACGCCGATCGAGCGCTCGCGCTCCACCCGCCCCTCGCCGCGGCACTCCGCGCAGGGATCGCTGACCACCCGGCCCTCGCCCTGACACTGCGGGCAGGTGCGGGCCACGGTGAAGAAGCCCTGGGTGAACCGCACCTGGCCGCGGCCGCCGCAGGCGGAGCAGACGGCCGGAGGCGAGCCGTTGGCGCTGCCGGTGCCCGAGCACTTCGGGCAGCCCTCCAGCCGCGGGATGCGCAGCGTCGTCTCGGTGCCGAAGGCCGCCTCTTCGAAGGTGAGCGTCAGGTCGTAGCGCAGGTCGGCGCCCCGGGTCATGCCGGAGCCGCCGCCGCGCCGGCCGCCGAAACCGAAGATGTCACCCAGGATGTCCGAGAAGTCGGCGAAGATCGTGGGATCGAAGCCGCCGGCCCCGGCGCCGGCCACCCCCTGATGGCCGAAGCGGTCGTAGCGCACCCGCTTGTCGGCGTCCGAAAGCACGGCGTAGGCCTCGGCGGCCTCCTTGAAGCGCTCCTCGGCCTCCTTGTCGCCGGGGTTCTTGTCCGGATGGTCGCGCACCGCGATCTTGCGGTAGGCCGACTTGATCTCCTGCTGGCTGGCGCTGCGCCCAAGGCCCAGCACCTCGTAGTAATCGCGTTTGGCCATTCCTTCCTTCTAACCTTTCGCCGGGCCGGAGCCTCCAGCACGGGTGAGCATGATGTCGGAGAGCGTGCGGGAGACGGTGTTCAGATCGAAGATCGCGGCTTCCAGCTCGGCGCGCTGCTCGTTGGTCACCGCCATGCGCGCCTGTAGCAGCGCCTCGTGAATCTTCTTCGAGTCGGCTTCCTGGAGCATGTCGCGGAACTGCTCGTAGACCCGGTCGTTGCTGTAGATCAATCCCTCCAGGCGGTTCTTGAGCTGCCGGATCTCGCGCCGCTCGGCGTCGGCCTGCGAGCTCTTGTCCGCCTCCGCCACCAGCCGCTGGACCTCGTCCTCGGAAAGGCCGCCGGCGGGATTGATCTGGATGCTCTGCGAGAGGTTCGTCGCCACGTCGCGGGCCGAGACGTTGACGATGCCGTTCGAATCGATGGCGAACGTCACCTCGATCTGCGGCACGCCGCGCGGCGCCGGCGGGATGCCCACCAGCTCGAAACGGCCGAGCGACTTGTTCTCGCCGGCGATCTGCCGCTCGCCCTGCAGGACGTGCACCTCGACGATGCTCTGGTTGTCGACGACGGTGGTGAAGATCTGGGTGTTCTTGGTCGGGATCGTCGAGTTGCGCTCGATCAGACGGGTGAAGAGGCCGCCCTGGGTCTCGACGCCCAGCGACAGCGGCGTGACGTCGAGCAGCACCAGGTCCTTGATGTCGCCGCGCAGGATGCCGCCCTGGATGGCGGCGCCCATCGCCACCACCTCGTCCGGGTTGATCTCGCGGTTGGGCTTGCGGCCGAAGATCCTTTCCACCGTCTGGGCCACCAGAGGGGTGCGGGTCTGCCCCCCCACCAGCAGCACCTCGTCGATCTGATCGGCCCGCAGGCCGGCCTGCTTCAAGGCATCGCGGCAGGGATCCTCGGTCCGCTCGACGAGGTCGCGCACCAGATCCTCGAACTGCTCGCGGCTCAAGCTGCGGGCGAGATGGCGGGGACCGGAACGGTCGGCCGTGATGAAGGGCAGGTTGATCGCCGTATCGTCGGTGGTGGAGAGCTCGCACTTGGCGCGCTCGGCTGCCTCCTTCAGGCGCTGCAGGGCCATGCGGTCGGCGCGCAGGTCGAGGCCGGTCTCGCCCTCGAAGCCCTCCATCAGCCAGTCCATGATCCGCTGATCGAAGTCCTCGCCGCCGAGGTAGGTGTCGCCCGCCGTGGAGCGCACCTCGAAGATGCCCTGCGAGAGCTCGAGGATGGAGATGTCGAACGTGCCGCCCCCGAGGTCGTAGACGGCGATGGTGTTGCTGACGCCCTGGCGGTCGAGGCCGTAGGCGAGGGCCGCCGCGGTGGGCTCGTTGAGGATGCGCACGACGTCGAGGCCGGCGATCTTGCCGGCGTCCTTGGTCGCCTGCCGCTGGGAGTCGTTGAAGTAGGCGGGAACGGTGATCACCGCCTCGCGGACCTCTTCCTGCAATCCTTCCTCGACGAAGTCCTTGATCTCGCGCAGCACCAGCGCCGAGATCTCCTCCGGGCTGTACTGGCGGTCGCGGATCTCGATCTTGACGTCGCCGTTGACCGCTTCCATCAGCGCATAAGGCAGGATCTGCCGCGCCTTGTCGACCTGCTGGTCTTTGAACTTGCGGCCGATCAGACGCTTGACCGCATGGACCGTGTTCTGCGGATTGGTGATCGCCTGGCGCTTGGCGATCTGGCCGACCAGGCGGTCCCCTTCCTCGGAAAAGGCGACGATCGAGGCCGTCGTGCGGCTGCCCTCGCGGTTCGACAAGACGACGGGCACCGTCGCCTCCACGATCGCGACGCAACTATTGGTCGTACCGAGGTCGATGCCGATAATCTTGCTCATCGCGGGCTGATCGCCGGGGGAGAGTCGTCCCTATTGTACGTGCTTGGCCGCGTTTGGCGATTCCGCCTCAAGCCGGACCGTCCGAAGTCCAAGGGGCAATTGGGTACCGCCTCAGAGCGCCGGCCCTTCCTCGCCACCTGCGGCGGCCGGAGCGGTCTCCGGCGGCACCGCCACCTTGACCATGGACGGGCGCAGCAGCCGGTCGTGCATGCGATAGCCGCGCCGCAGCTCGGCGACGACCGTCGGCACCTTCACGTCCTCTTTCTCTTCGCGCGACACCGCCTCGTGCAGCGTCGGGTCGAACGGCTGGCCGACGGCGGCGACCTCGGTGACGCCGAAGCGCCGCAGCAGCTCCTGCATCTGGCGTTGGATCATCTCGACCCCGCGTTTGAGATCGTCGGCGGACCCCTGCGCCGAGAGGGCGAGGTCGAGATTGTCGGCGACGGTGAGGAGCTCGCGCATCGGCTCGAGCAGCGCGTAGCGCCTCAGCTCCTGGCGCTCGCGCTCGCTGCGCTTGCGGAAGTTGTCGAAGTCGGCCAGGGTGCGCATCGAGCGGTCGCGCAGATCGGCGATCTCCTGCCGCAGCGTGGCCACCTCGTCGCCCGTCTCGGCGGCCGACGGGTCGGGCTGCGAGCCCTTGTCCACCGCCGCCATCGCCTCCCGCATCGCCGTTTCCAGGTCGGTGCCCTGCTCGTCCAGATCGAGCGCCACCTCGGAGGCGTCGCCCGTGTCTCTCATGTCATCTGCCATCGCGTCCTCGCTGTCTCATCTTCGCTCGCTTCCGCCGGAGAACGCCTCCGCGAGGGCCCGGCTCAGGGTCTCCCGCAGGAAGCTCACCAGAGGAATGATCGTTTCGTAATCCATGCGGGAGGGACCGACGATACCAAGGGTGCCGAGCGGCCGCTCCCCTACTCCGTAAGGGGCGGCCACGACGCTGAAGTCCAGCTCGGACGTCAGCTCGCAGTCCTCGCCGATCAGCACCCGCACCCCGCCCCCCTGCAGGCATTGGTTGAGGATCTTCACCAGCCGCGCCTTGTCCGCGAAGGCCTCGAACATCCTGCGCACCCGCTGCAAATCCGAGAGCTCCGGCTTCGACAGCAGCATCGAGGTGCCGTCCACCACCACGCCGGGGTTCTCGTCGACCGCGAAACCGCTTCGCGCCAGCTCGATCGTGCGCGCCAGCACGCGGTCCATCTGCGCCCGCTCCTCGCTCATCTGCCGCAGCAGCCGCTCGCGGATCTCGCGCAGCGTCTGGCCGGCGAAGTTCCCGGTCAGGTAGTTCGAGATCCGTACCAGCTCCTCGCGCGGCACCTCTTCCTCGGTCTCGATCACCTTGTTGTCGATGAAGCCGGTCGAGGAGACCACCACGCACAGCACTTTGCGGCCGGCGATGGGGATGAAATCCACCGCCTTCAGCACCGTCTCCCCCATCGCCGGGGTCACCACGATGCCGACCTGGCTCGACAGCTCCGCGAGCAGGTGGGACGCCGTCCCCATGAGCTCGCCGGCGTCGGCCGATCCGCCCCGCAGGTTCTCCTGGATGTAACGCCGCTCGCGGGCCGGGACGTGGCGCGCCTCCATCATCGAGCCGATGAAGAGATGGTAGGCCGTGGCGGTGGGCACCCGCCCCGCCGAGGTGTGGGGCTGCATCAGATACCCCCACTCCTCCAGGTCCGCCATCACGTTGCGAATCGTCGCCGCCGAGAGGCCCAGCTTGCCGTGCTTGGCCACCGAGCGCGAGCTGACCGGCTCGGCGCTCAGGATGTGCGTCAGGATGACATCCCGCAGGATCTCCCGGTCCCGAGCGGTCAGTTTTTCGTGATTCGGCATGATGACGGTCTCGCGAGCTAGCACTCTCGCCATGAGAGTGCTAAAGGATAGTAGCCTGCCGGGGCTTCCCCTGTCAAGCTCCATATGCGTCCAAATGATTGAAGACAGGGAACTTGAGCCTGGGAACGCCGGCGTCCTCGCCGGCTTTTTTCTGCTATGGTTGCTCTCGTGACCGCTCCCCTGGCGGGCCTTCGCTTCTCCCTGGCCGGCGCCGGCAAGGTCGGCTCCAGCCTGGCGCACTGGGCCGCGGCGGCCGGAGCGGAGCTCGCGAGCGTTGCCGGCCGGCTCCCCGGCGGGACCGCGTGGCCTGGCGGACCTCCGCTCCTTCCTCTGGCGGACCTCGAAACGGCAGGTCAGGGCCTCCTTCTGGTGGCGGTGAGCGACGCGGCGCTGCCGCGGGTGGCGGCGGATCTCGCGAGGCGGCCCCAGGCCAATGTGGTGCTGCATACGTCGGGGAGCCTGGACGCCGGCGTCCTGATCCCATTGCGGGCGGCCGGGTCCGCCGTCGGCTCGCTCCATCCTCTCAAGGCCTTCCCGCGGCCCCTCACCGATGCCGCGGAGGCGCGCGGAGTGTTCTTCGCCGTGGACGGCGACCCGGCGGCCCAGGAGCTGGCCCGCCGGCTGGCCGAAGCCTGGGGCGGCACGGCTGCCGAGGTGGCGGCGCCGGACCGGCCTCTCTATCACTTCGCCGCGACGCTGGCGGCCGGCGGGGTCGTCACCCTGCTGGCCGCGGCGGCGGAGATCGCCGGCCGGCTCGGTCTGCCGGAGGCGGTGGCGCGCGGCTACCTGGAGCTCGCCCGCGGCGCCATCGCCGCCGCCCGCGAGACCCTCGACGCCGGCCGCCCGCTCGCGTCGGCCATCACCGGCCCCGCCGCCCGCGGCGACCGGGCGACGCTCGAGCGCCACCTCGCCGCCCTGCAGGCCCTCGCCCCGGAGAAGGTGGAGCTGGCGACGGCATTGGCGCGGGAGACGGGGCGGCAGACGGGGCAGGGGTAGGGAGCACCGCAGACGCCCCAGACGATCTATGACAACCCCATCGCAGGCCACGGGGACGCCGGGGCGTCTCCGCTGCGGCGATACCGGTCCGGGGCCCCGCAATTGACGCCCCCGGGGGGACGGGTGCTATGCTCCGAGGTCCCATTTACGTCTGCGCACAGCCGCCATGGTGTTCTTCAATTACAGCACGATGCAGATGGCGGCCAAGGTCGTCTACTACGGCCCCGGCCTGTGCGGCAAGACCACCAATCTCCATTACATCTATCAGCACACCGCCGGCGAGTCGCGGGGCGAGATGGTATCGCTCGAGACCGAGACGGACCGCACCCTCTTCTTCGACCTGCTGCCCATCGACGTCGGCTCGATCGCCGGCTTCAACACCCGCATCCAGCTCTACACCGTCCCCGGCCAGGTGTTCTACAACACCACCCGCAAACTGGTGCTCAAGGGGGTGGACGGCGTGGTCTTCGTGGCCGACTCGCAGCGGGCGATGCTGCAGGCCAATCTCGAATCGTTCCGCAACCTGGAGGAGAACCTGGCGGAGATGGGCCTGTCGGTCGACACCCTGCCGCTCGTCCTCCAGTTCAACAAGCGCGACCTCGGCGACATCTGCTCCATCGAAGAGATGAACGCCACCCTGAACCGCAACAACTGGCCCTGGTTCGAAGCCTCGGCGGTGACCGGGACGGGTGTCTTCGAGACTCTCAAGGGCGTCTCCAAGCACACGCTCCTCTCGCTCAAGAAGCGGCTCGGCCGCAGCGAGCCGGCGCAACCGGCGCGTCCGGTCGCCCCGCCGCGGCCGGTATCGACGCCGCAGCCTGCGGCGGCAGCCCCGGCCATTCCGGCACCTCTGCGCCCTGCGACCCCACCGGCGCCGGCCGCCGCGCCACCGGCAGCCGCCGCTCCGCCGGCACCCCCACCACGGCCCGCGGCAGCTCCGCCGGCCCCGGCGCCGGCGGCCAAGGCACCCCCCAAGCCGCCGCCGCGCAAGGTGGACGTGCTCTCCGAGCTGGAGAAGCTGCGCCGCGAGGCCATGCAGCAGCCGGCGGCGACCGCACCGGCCGCTCCGCCGCGGCCGGCCGCCGCCAGCAACGGCCGCGGCGAGCTCTCTCGGACCATCGAGATGACCCTGCGGCGCACCGACTTCCGGCGCGCCCGCCGTTTCCTGGTCAGCTTCCAGGTCGAGGACGATCAGCACCGGGTGATGGACGCCGTGCGCGACCTGCAAGTCGAGATCAAGGACGCCGCCAGCCTGGAGAAACTCCTCCTGCGCCTCAACATCGCCCTCAACTCCAAGGAGTAGCGGGAGGCCCTTCGCGGCGGCATCTCCCAGCCTGCCATGCGCTGCCCCTTCTGCTCCGAAAATCACGACCGGGTGGTCGATTCGCGCGAGAGCCGCGACGGCGCCACCATTCGCCGCCGCCGCGAGTGCCTGAGCTGCGGCCGCCGCTTCACCTCCTACGAGCAGATCGAAGACATTCCCTATATGGTGGTCAAGCACGACGGCACCCGCGAGGAGTTCAGCCGCAAGAAGCTCCTCGGCGGACTGCTGAAGGCGTGCGAAAAGCGGCCGATCGCCCTGATGCAACTGGAAGGGATCGTCGACCAGGCCGAGTCGATGCTCAACGAGCGCGAGGACCGGGAGATCTCGACCCGCGAGATCGGCGCCTTCGTCATGGAGCGGCTCAAGGAGCTGGACCAGGTCGCCTACGTGCGCTTCGCCTCCGTTTACCGCCGCTTCGAGGACATCGACGCCTTCATGGACGTGGTCAAGGGGCTGCTGCAGCCGGGCAAGGAAACGAAGGAGGCGTGAGATGATCGAATTTGCGCCTCAGGAGGCGTAGGACCCATGGCCGCCAGGTTCGAATCCCTGTTCCTCATCTCCCGCTTCCAGGCCGAGCTCGACCGCCTGTTCCAGGAGGCGATGCAGATCGGCGACAACGACCTGCCGCTCGGCGAATGGCAGCCGGCGATCGACGTCGTCGAGACCGCGGCGGCGATCCTCATCCTCGCCGAGCTGCCCGGCTTCTGCGCCGCCGACCTGCGGGTCGAAGTGCGGGGCACGAAAATCCAGATCTCCGGCACCAAGTCGACGGTCCTGCCGGACGCGCAGCGGCTCAAGTTCCACTGCCTGGAACGGGGGCACGGCCGCTTCAGCCGCGAGATCCACGTCTTCGCGCCGGTCAACACCCACAACGGCACCGCGCG
This sequence comes from Thermoanaerobaculia bacterium, assembly GCA_036002325.1. GTDB lineage: Bacteria > Acidobacteriota > Thermoanaerobaculia > Multivoradales > UBA5704 > DATARR01. The sequence continues at coordinate 42,679 of DASYTJ010000004.1, forward strand.
GCTGGCCGACGGCCTGCTGACGCTCGAGCTCCCCAAGATCCAGGACAAGCGCCAGGAGGCTCGCGTATTGCATATCGAAGAAGCAGAGGAATCCAAGGATGACTAGACCGCCAGGCGAGCCGCAGGAGGAGGCCATCAAGATCCCTGACGTCCTCCCCGTCCTGCCCCTCAAGGACACCGTCGTCTTCCCCTACATCATCCTGCCGCTCTCCGTGGGCCGCGACAAAAGCGTCCTGGCGGTGGACCGGGCGCTCTCCGAGAGCCGCGTCATCATGCTGGTGGCGCAGCGCGACGCCGCCACCGACAACCCGGGGGAAAAGGATCTCTTCGAGATGGGCACCGCGGCCGTGATCATGCGGATGCTCAAGCTGCCGGACGGCCGCATCCGCATCCTCGTGCAGGGCCTCACGCGCGCCCGCGTGCAGCACATCAGCCAGATCGAGCCCTATCTCCAGGCCAAGATCGAGCGCATCGAGGAGCCGCGCAGCGAGGTGGCGCCGCTCGAGATCGAAGCCCTGGTGCGCAGCGTCAAGGAGAGCCTCGACCGCGCCGTGACCCTCGGCAAGGGGATCTCGGCCGAAGTGATGGTCATCGCCGCCAACCTCGAAGATCCAGGCCGGCTGGCCGACCTCGCGGCGAGCAACCTCGACCTCAAGCTGAGCGAGGCCCAGGCGGTGCTGGAGACGACCGATCCCATCGCCCGCCTGCGCCGGGTCAGCGATCTGCTGGCGCGCGAGATCCAGGTGCTCACCATGCAGCAGGAGATCTCCTCGCAGGCGCGCGGCGAGATCGACCGCAGCCAGCGCGAGTACTTCCTGCGTCAGCAGCTCAAGGCCATCCAGAGCGAGCTGGGGGAGGGCGAGGAGCTGGCCGAGGAGATCGCCAACTACCGCCGCCTGGCCGAAGAGAAGAAGATCCCCGAGGACACGCGCGAGGAGCTCGAGCGGCAGATCAAACGCCTCGAGCGCAGCCACCCCGAGAGCGCCGAGACGCAGATCATCCGCACCTACCTCGACTGGCTCACCGCCATGCCCTGGGACCAGACCTCGGAGGACGATCTCGACCTGGAGCATGCCCAGCAGGTGCTCGACGAGGACCACTACGACCTGGAGAAGGTGAAGGAACGCATCCTCGAGTACCTCGCCGTGCGCAAGCTCAAGTCCGATACCCGCGGCCCCATCCTGTGCTTCGTCGGCCCGCCCGGCGTCGGCAAGACCTCGCTCGGCCGCTCGATCGCCCGCTCGCTCGGCCGCAAGTTCGTGCGCATCTCGCTCGGCGGCGTGCGCGACGAGGCCGAGGTCCGCGGCCACCGCCGCACCTACGTCGGCGCGCTGCCCGGACGCATCCTCCAGGGCATCCGCCAGGCGGGCACCAGCAACCCCGTCTTCGTGCTCGACGAAATCGACAAGATCGGCGCCGACTTCCGCGGCGATCCGTCGTCGGCCCTGCTGGAGGTGCTCGATCCGGAGCAGAACTTCAGCTTCGTCGATCACTACCTGGCGCTGCCGTACGATCTGTCGCGGGTGATGTTCATCGCCACGGCGAACATGCTGGAGCCGATCCAGCCGGCCTTCCTCGACCGCATGGAGATCATCCGCCTCACCGGCTACACGCAGGAGGAAAAGGTGCGCATCGCGCGCCTCCACCTGATCCCCAAACAGACGCGGGAGAACGGCCTCACCGAAGAGCAGATCTCCTTCACCGACGAGGCGATCCGCGCCGTCATCTCCGGCTACACGAAGGAGGCGGGCCTGCGCAACCTGGAGCGCGAGCTGGCCGCCATCTGCCGCAAAGTGGCGGTCAAGGTGGCGCGGGGCGAAGAGGCGCGGCTGGAGGTCGAAGCCAAACAGGTCGAGGAGTTCCTCGGCGCCCGCAAGCACTTCGCCGAAGAGCTGCTCAACCGCGACCGCGTCGGCGTGGCCACCGGCCTCGCCTGGACCGCCGCCGGCGGCGATCTGCTGTTCATCGAGGTGGTCGCGGTGCCGGGCAAGGGCCAGCTCCTGCTCACCGGCCAGCTCGGCGAGGTGATGAAAGAGTCCGCCCAGGCGGCCCTCTCCTATGCCCGCGCCTACGCCGCCGTTCACAACCTCGCCGACGATTATTTCGGCAAGCACGATCTGCACGTGCACGTGCCGGCCGGCTCCATTCCCAAGGACGGACCGTCGGCCGGCATCACCATTGGCACGGCGATCCTCTCCGTCCTCACCGGCCATCCGATCAACCGCCGGGTGGCGATGACCGGCGAGATCACGCTGCGCGGCGACGTGCTGCCGATCGGCGGATTGAAAGAGAAAGTTCTCGCCGCCAAGCTCGCCGGCATCCACACCGTGATCGTGCCGAAGCTCAACCGCCGAGATCTCGCCGAGATTCCGGCCACCATCACCGACGGCCTGACCTTCCATTTCGTCGATCACATGGACGAGGTGCTGAAGCTGGCGCTGCTCAATCCCGACGAGCGGCAGCCCCTGGTGACTCCCGCCGGCACGCCCGCCGAGATCGCCAGCGAGCAGCCGCAGCCCGCCGTGGCGTGACACCGCTCACCGGCGAAGACCGCTTGATCCATTGGCTGCGCCGGCAGCCGCAAACGCAATTCATCGGCGACGACGCGGCGGTGCTGCCGGCCGGCGGACCGTTCGCCGTCACCGTCGATCAGCAGATCGCCGGCGTTCACTTCTCGCCGGATCTCGATCCCGGCCATCTCGCGCGCCGCCTGCTCGCCGTAAACCTTTCGGATCTGGCGGCCATGGGCGCCTCGCCCTCCTGGGCCTTTCTGACGCTCGCCGCGCCGCCCGGTTTCGATCACCGGCGATTCTTCCGCGCCCTGCTCGCCGCCTGCCGCCGTCACCATCTGACGCTCGCCGGCGGCGATCTGGCGCGGCATCCGCACGTGATCGCGGCGTCGTTGACGCTCATCGGAACGAAAGCGAAAGGTGCGCGCTGGCTGCGCCGCGCCGGCGCCGCGCCGGGCCATGATCTATGGCTGGGCGGCACTGCTGGCGAGTCCGCGGCCGGCCGAATCCTGATCGAACGCGGCGCCCGCCTCGCCGGAGCGCGCGTCGAGCTGCCGACGTTCATCGCCTCCTCCCCATTGCGCGCCGCCGCGGCCCGCGCCGTGCGGCGCCACCTGCAGCCGGCGCCGCAGCTCGCGCTCGGCCGCTGGCTCGGCACGCAAAAACGCGGTGCCGCGATCGACGTCTCCGACGGCGTAGCGCGCGATCTCCACCGCCTCTGCCGCGCCAGCGGCGCCGGCGCTGTGATCGATGCAGCGGCCTTGCCTCTCGCCTCCCGCTTCGCCATGCTTTGTGAACGGATCGGCGCCGATCCGCTGGCGCTTGCGCTCGGCGGCGGCGAGGATTACGTCCTGCTGTTCACCCTGCCCCGCGGCGCCGCGCCGCCCGCGGAATTTCGCTGCCGGAAGATCGGATCGATCATCGAAGGCCGCTCCGTCTCGCTGCTCCGGCAGGGGATCCGCAGCGATCTGCCGGATTGGGGATGGGATCACCTCGCGGCCTCATCCCAACCCCTCTCCTAAAGGAGAGGGGCTCAGAATGTTTTTCTTGATCGGATTCCCCCTCTCCTTTTAGGAGAGGGGGTCAGGGGGTGAGGTCGCGCGGGCAATCCGGTACGGATCTGAGGTGAACCGTACCGATCAGCGGAAGAGATCCGTCACGCTCTTGACGAAGCCTTTGAACTTCCTCTCGAGTTCTTTCTGCGTCTGCTCGAGCGCCTTCAGACGCTGCGCGACGGCATCGCCCGCGGCGCTCGCGGCGGCGCGTCCACGCCGGCCCGCGGCGGCGACGGCACGACCGGCGCCGGAGCCCTTTCTCCGCCCGCCGCGGCCGCTCTCGCTGCGCAACTGGCGGAACACGTCCACCGCTTGCGGATAGAAACGCCGCGTGCGGCCCGTGCCCTCGTGCGGCAGACGGTCCTCATGCAAGCGGACGTAGCGTACCAGCGTGGGATAGGAGATCCCCGTCTGCTTGCTGATCTCGGTCAGCGTCAGCAGACCGCCCGCCCCGCTCGCCGACTTCCGCGGACGACCGCGGCGGCCGGCCGCCTTCTTCGCCGGTCCCGGCGGACGCCCACGGCGCTTCGAAGCCGCCTTGCGGCCGCGCGCCGCGACCGGCTGCGCAACCGCCGGCGGACGGCCCCGCCGCTTGCTCGCCGCCGCCCGCTGCGGACGCGGCGCCGAAGCATCCTTGCGCGGCCGGCCCCGCCGGCCCGCGTTCTCGGTTTTGATCTGATCGAATACCGGCAGCGCGTTGTCCGGATAACGCTGCTTGCGCCCCTTGCCCACCGAAGGGATGCGGTCCTGGTACAGTTTTTTGTATCGCTGGAGCGTCGGCATCGAGATACCGGACCTCTTGGAAATCTCGGACAGCGTGTAGAGCTTCCCGCTGGTTTCAGCTTCTGCCATGATCTTCTTTTGCCTCCTCGCTTTGGATATGAACGGATAGGACGCTTATGTAAATTCCGGCCTATTATCAAAAAGGAACCCCAGGTTGTCAATAGACCCGGCATTTTTCTATGAAAAGTTGATGCCCGGCATCGAAAGAGCGCAGGCTTCATGGCTCGCCGTCAAGGTCGCGTGTCATACAATCCCCGCCATGCAACCCGCCGACAAACAGGAGAACTACCGCGAAGCCCAACGCGAGCTCGACGCCGTGCTCGAAGGCGTCGACGATCCGATCACCGCCATGGCCACCGCCGTCTGCGTGCTCCATCAACGGCTTCCCTACGCGAGCTGGACGGGTTTCTATCGCGTCGTAGCGCCACGGCTGCTGCGCGTCGGTCCATACCAAGGGCCTCTCGGCTGTCTCGAAATCCCGTTCGATCGCGGCGTCTGCGGCGCCGCCGCCCGCGAAGGCGCCGTTCAGCTCGTTGCCGACGTTCACGCCTTCCCCGGCCACATCGCCTGCGATGCCGCGGCCCGCTCCGAGATCGTCATCCCGATTCGCAACGCAAAAGGCGATCTCGTCGCCGTGCTCGACCTCGACTCGCACGAGCCCGCGGCGTTCGACGAGAACGATCGCGAAGGATTGGAACGCATCGCCGAGCGCCTGCGTGCTCACTTGGACGGCGACGGCGCGGCGTTCTACAAAGACACCGGTAACTGAGCGATCCGGTCCCACGAGGACCCTCTCACCCTCCCCCACGCATCTGCGAACCGTAGTAGAAACCCATCGCCGAGCCGAGGAGAGCCGTCTCGACCGGGAGGAGGATCTGCAAGATCTGCTTCAGATGATCGAAGGGTTTCTCCGCCAGGGTGACGGCCAGGGCGCGGTCTTGCTCGTCGGCGACTTGCAGGAGCTTCACCGGATCAGGAGGCTCGATGAAGACGGTCGCGAGGCTCAGGCCGGCGGTGCCGAGAAAAGCCCAGAGCAGCAGGTACATGCCCCACTTACGGACCTGATCGGCGAGCGTGAGAACGCTCGCCCCTCCATCCGGCGGCGGCGGCACCTCCCTCACGCCTACCGCGTCCGAAGCTTTCGGCACCGCCGCCGCGCCCGTCTCGCTCATGTCCGGAAAACCACCTTCTGAAGGGGCGTCTCCGAGCCGGGCCGTTCGATCAGCAACCGGGCGCCGGTCTGCCACTCCTTGTAAAGCCAGTTGGTGAAGTTCACCGACTCGCGCAGGATCATCGAGACCGACTTGCCCGTGAGCCGCTCGATCTCCTCGATCTGCGCCAGCGTCGGTCCATCGAACCGCACGTCGATCTGCCTTCTTTCGAGCATGTCCACCTCCTCGCCGCCGTCGCGGCGTGCTACCATAAAGGCGCTTCTCAAAAAGGGGAGGGCGTGTTGGCCCACACCCTCCCCGGTTACGGTTTACGACGTTTGAGAGGCAGTGTCCTGGGGCGTCGGAGCCGGACCTTCCGGTTTCGGCGCCTCAGTCGTTTCAGGAGCGGCCTGAGTCTCGGGAGCCTCCGGATCCGGCTGCGGCTGCTCCGGCTCCTCCGGCTGACGCTTGCCGGTTCGGACCGGCTTGATCCCGTACTCCCGTAGACGCTCGCTCTGGTACCCGTAATGGGCCTTGAGCGCGGCGCGAAGCTTTGACGCGCAGAACCTGCCCGTCCGCATCCGCTCCCGCCGATCCTTGGTCTCCTGCTGCTTGATGCCCACCCGTGACTGCAGCCGGGCGTCCAGAGCTTTGGCCTCCCCCAGCACCTGCTCCAAAGGGCCGCGGTACATCTCGAGATCGGGAAGCTCCTCTCGGTTGGCCCACACGTTGGTGACGAGCTTCTCCCAATCGGTCAACTGATCGGGAATCGAAAGTACTTTCGCCATCTTGCTCTCCTTTTCACCCGAGCTTCTGGGCGAACGTGAGGATGTCCTCGGTGAGGTCCATCTGGCGGCCCTTCACGCGAGGACCCGCCAGCGTGACCACCACCTGCGACTTGTTGTGGTCCAGGTTGACCGCGTGCCCCGCCGCACTTGCGAACGACAGCACGAACGCGGAGTAGGCTTCCGCCACCTGGGGCGAAGGAAGAGGAAGGCGCGGTCGATCGACTTGCCCCCCTCCAGGAGCCTCCAGGCCGGCAGCGCCTGGAGCATCTCCTGCACCCGCTCGGCCTTGAGGCGCTGCCTCACCGAAGGCGGGTTGTCCGGCGATAAAACGGTTCCGACTGAACTCATAACGACCTCCTTTTGAATCCGGCGCCTCCATGGCGCCGAAGCCTGCTTTCCGGTTTCACCTGGCTTCCCTTTCGCAATTGGGATCTCCCACCAAAGGCTCCAGCCTTCGCAGCAGTCCTCTGAGGCACATCATCAGCTCCTTCCGCTGCCCCGCCGGAAGCCTCTTGGTCGGCGCCGTACACCCCAAGGCCAGCTCCTCGAACGACACCTCCAACACCCCCAGCAGCGCCACCAGAGCCTCCAGCGAGGGAGGGTTGATCCCCTGCTCCCACTTGCCGAGCCGGTGCCGTTTGACGTTCAGCCGTTGTGCCAGCACGGCCTGGCTCCACCCCCTGCGCCGCCGGAGCCGCACGATCCCGCCGCCGATCTCGCGTTGCAGCGCGTTCTGGGTCCATCGCTCTTTGGAATAGCCGTTTTTGTCCATGACTTACATATAGTCCATTGATCGTTCTCATCTGTCAACTCTATTGGTAAAAAATGCCTACTGCAATTACCAAATGCGCCGCCGGAGGCTGGCGCTTCCTAGATAACTAGTTGTCTATAGGGAACCCAAGAAAGCACGCATTGGGCTCTTTGGATGCCTCTTCGTGCCATTCTCAGCAAAACAGCTAGAGGAGAGGATTCGTCTCCTGGAGGAGAGAATTGATCTCCTGGGGGGAGCCCCATTCCGCTCACTTCTCGCACTGACGTTTCAGGGAGATTGCGCTCGCGGGCGCCGGGGTCATGCCGGCTCCGGTCGGCTCCCTTGATCCAAGGAGGTCCCAATGTCGCAAAAGAACCGCCGTGCCCTCGCCGTCGCCAGCGTGATCGCGGCCCTCTTCCTCGCCCTCCCGGCGCCCTCCCAAGCGGCGGGTCTATGGTCGTGGGAGCCCGTCGACCTGGTCTCTCGGGTGTGGTTTTGGCTGGAAAACCTCGGATGGCTGCCACATAAGGGGGAGACCACACCCGCTCAGCCGGCGGGCCGCTGGGAGAAAGACGGTTGTGGAATCAATCCAGATGGCACTCCTAGATGCTCGGCGACCCCTCCAGCGATCACGAACTCAGAGGAGGGAACCGGTCTCAACCCTGACGGCACCCGATAGGGGCCAGTGCCGTCCTGGCATCGCACAGGCTCCAGGTACTAGCTAGAAACTTGGGATCACCCCGTGCGAGAATACGGTGTCAAAGGAGAAGCACTTGGGCGACCATCCGACCCCGGCGGCGCTGGAAGACTTCGCATGGGACCGCATCTCCTCCCGCCGCGCTCGAGCCGTTCTCTCACACCTTACAGGAGGGTGCGATCAGTGTCTGGCCGCGGTGGCTCGCCATCTGATGGGTCAGTTGGGCTGGGGTGAGCCTCCCGAACCGGTCCTCACGCCACAGGTCGGGGTCCCACGTGAGGCCAGGGCCTCGCTCCTGCTGCTCCGGAAGGCTTTCGAGATGCAGAAGGCCGACGCGGCGATTCTCGATTACGTGATCAACCTGCTGCGGAAAGGGGAGAACGCCGCTCGGGGACGGCTGGAGCCGCCGGTGGAGGAATAGGTGGACTCCGCCCCTCGATCCCGTAAGCCTAACGAATCTGGGCATGAGAAGAAGCTATCGGTTCGTCCAAAGAAAGCCATAGCTGTTCTAAAAAGAATCGTATTTTGGTTGACCTTATCTGGAGGAATCGTCTTCCTCTGGACAGCCTCTGGGTGTTTTCTGAGCGAGGTCCTGAAGGAAAGGCCCCACCCCCGCGCTGTGCCGCCCAGCCTCAGCGATTTGGCCACCATCTTCTTTGGGGCGTCTTCGGTTGCATTGATTATTTTCTCCGTTCTCCTGGCGGGGGCTGCAATTATCGAATGGCAATCGGTCAAGGAAACTATTAAGCAGGCGACGGAGGCGGCGAACCGTGCAGCAGACGCAGCCTCGGGCCGGATCGGGAACCTGGAGAAGGAGATCCGCGGGCGGGTCGATTCGCTGATGGGGTTGATGTTGGCGACTGTCCATTCGGATCCGCTCGCACTGAAGCAGAAGGAGGAAAAGAAGGACTACATTGCCGAGGCCGTCTATTATTGCCAGCAAGGCTACGACAGACTGGAAGATGTTGAAGGCTATGGGAAGTACATGGCCTTGAACAATCTGCTCTTCTACTCCTGCCTCTTGGGGAAAGAGGCGAAGCGTGAGGTCTTCCTGGAGCAGTCGCTGCGGCTCAGAAATGTTGGGCACAAGTTCAAGGCGGCTGCTTATCTCCTCACCTATTGCCGTGTGCTCTTGACCTACTCGAATGACCTCGGGGCATTAAACGAGGCTTTGGCGATTGCGGAACAGGAGATTCCCGACGAGACAAACCCGACTCCGCTGCAGAAGCTGGAAGCCGCGCGCTATGTGATCTGGTTGCGGGAAAAAATCGGGAAGCTCGAAACCAAGCCGCCTGCAAAAGCTTGAGGCCGCGCTGAGCGCGGCCTCGTCGAAAAGAATCGGAGGATCTCTTACCCCAGTGGCCTTGCTATCATGACTCCGTGCTGCTTGCCGCCATCAGGATCGATCGTTGTGGCGCCCATCAGAGTTCCTCCCTGTTAGCCATCTGGGTCAATTGCGGTGCCGCCCTCGGCCTGAGGATCGGGTGGGGCGACGACTACTTGTCCGTGCGTTCCTTGAACCTTTGTTGCCGGGGGGCTGCCCGCAAGATTGAAGAGTGGCGGGAGCCGGAGCATGAGGACGAGAAGTAGCGACCATAGCACCGTTTCGTTTCCCTCCTTTGTATAAGGGCACAACGAGTGCCCCATGATGGGTGTCGGACCAGATGACACCACGGGATCCAAAGTTGGTTAGACGCAACGGAGGAGGATTGCTGGGCATGGTCGCAGGTGAGAAGTCGCCTAGCGATAGCACCTTCCCGCCCTGTCGAGGGGCTGTTGGTGCTGCTTCAAGTTCCCTTCCCGCCTCCTTTTTGCCGAGTTAGAATACACCCGTGTTCAAGCAATGTCAAGACCCGTGAAGCACATAGAGGCGTTCTCGTATCGCTATAAGCTTTGGTCCTAGAACGTCTTACCCTCAACGGTGCCCGCTGCCGGGCAAAGCGGGACGGTGCATCCGAAAATGCTTTCGCTGGCGGCCGGTCTCAACAGAAAAGCCCAGTGTCTATAGCTCCAAGTGAAGGCCGCTCAGGAGGAACGCAAGATTCGTCCAGGATCTGGACGCTCCCGCTCTTGGGCACGGGACGCCCCCTTACCCCTTCGCCTCCGCCTCTCTACCAAGCATCTTACGCATCATCTCCCGCAACTGTTGCATCTGCTCGTCGGTGAAGCCGTCGCTCGGAGTCTCCGGCGCGGGGGAGGGGGTCAGCTCGCGGATCACCTGCCGGAGCTGCTCGGCGGTGCGGCTTGGCTGGACCCGCCGGGGATAGGCCAGGTGGAAGAACTCGGCCGGCTCGAGGCCCATCGCCTTGGGGATCTCGATCAGGTGCTCGGCCTTGAGCTCGATGCCGCCCGAATAGAGGCGGCTCAGGTAGCTGGGGCTCAGTCCCAGCTTGCGCTCGATGTCCCGATTCGTGACACCGAGGATCCGCATGGCTGTACGCAGAAGGTTAATCAGCCGTTGGAGTTCCGCATTCATCCTTCCGGAATTGTATGCCGGATTTCCCAGGCTGCTCAACGTCCCACGCCCACCGCGGAGGGCTACCCGGTGGACCTGCTCTCCGAGATGATGGAGTCCGGCGAGCAGCGGCATTGATTCGACTCCGCAGACGAGGTCCGCCGGCTCTGTCCCCCAGGGGGAGCGGTGCTGCAGAGAGGGTTTCAGACTCCGTCCCCCTGGGCCGCCGGGTCCGCAGCCAGGGGGACGCGCGCTGTCCCCCACGGGGACAGGCGCTGCGTACCTGGGGGACCGACTCCGTCCCCCAGGGGGACCGCAGCGGCGGACGAGGGATTCCGGAGCTGTCCCCCGGGGGGGCGCACTCTGCAGAGGGGGATTCAGACGCTGTCCCCCAGGGGGATCGGCGCCGCAGCCCAGGGGGGCGCGAGCGGTCCGCCAGGGGGACGGAGGCGGCAAGCCTGGCTGACGGAGGCTGTCCCCCAGGGGGACGGAGGCGGCAGAGAGGGATTAGGCACTGTCCCCCAGGGGGACAGGCTCTGCAGCCAGGGAAATCGTCCCGTCCCCCCAGTGTTTTTGGTTCTGCAGACGGGGGGACCGGCTCTGCAGCTCTTCTGGACCCGGAGGTCATCGCCCTGGTCGAGGTGAATCCCGATTTCATCCCCGGCGAGCTCCGGACGAGATCTTCTTGCCCGTGAGGTCGGCCTGTTGCCGTCACCAGCTCATTTGGGCAGTCCGGGACATCGAGAACGAGCCATCCGCCCAGATCCCGAAGTGCGTCGTCACCGGAGTTCCATGGGCCGGCCACCAGTAGCCGACATCCCACACATCGTGGGCGTGCATGGTTTCGCAGTTGAAGCAGAACGGGCTGGAGCCCGCCCCGCGCACCGCTGCCCCCGCCCGCAGGAAGTCGATCCGGGTGTGGGGGCTGGCGTTGCTGCATCCACCCCCGCCGTCCGGGCCGAAGGCCGCCACCCAGGTGTCCGCCTCATACCAACGGTGGAACCCGCCGTGGTAGACGGCCCAGGGAGTGAAGGAGAAGCACCGGAAGGGAAACGGGTTCGCCGCCTCGGCTGCCGGCACCAAACCATCGGCGAGGCCTTGGAGGAGGTTCGGCAGCCAGCTTTGCCGCGGTTCCTGAGAGCTCATCCTCATCTGATAGACCTCGCTGGTGACGAACGCGACCGCCGGCTGGCCGTTGCGGTCGACGAGCTCTCCGCTTTCGCGCAGCGTGAGCTCCTTGGATTTCAGGATCTCGGGCAGCTCCCGCGGGAGAAAATCGAGGTCCACGACGAACAGTCCGGTCGACTGCTCGATCACGTCCATCCTCTTCACCTCGTCCAGGGAGATGCGCCGGACTCCCGGCATTGCGGCCAGCGGCAGGCCGGCCGTCGCCCCTGTGAGTCGGGTGGGTGCCGGACCGTTGACGGCGCCGTCCTTGGGCCATGCGGCCAGATCGACGGGCTTCATGTCGCTCCGCAAGGTCTGGTGAGGGACACCCAACTTGTCCAGAACCGCGGAGTACCCGCCATCCTTGAAGTGCGGGTTTCGTTCCGGTTCCTCGCTCCGCGGCTTGCACCCGCCTGCCAGCAGCAAGGTCCAGATTCCGTAGACCATCAGATTGAACGTGAGCGCGCTCGCGCAGACTCTTTGACGCATGGTGTCCTCCTCGTCTCGTGGCACCTGGCAACATTGCCGCTCAGCCATGGTTTGCCATGGCGTTGTCCTGCAAGGGCTTTCGCGGGTGGGTCTGGGCTTCTGACAAGGAACGGCTATAACGCTTGACGCCCTGACGCGTTGCGTTATGGAGGATGCCGGCGCTCAGCTCCGGCGCGCGGCTCTGCCCTCGAGGCCGAGCTGGCGGACGAGATAGGAGAGCGCCTGGCGCGAGATACCTAGCCGGCGGGCGGCTTCGGCGCGGTTGCCGCACTCTTCCAGCGCCCCGGTGACGAGCCGCCTTCGTAGAGAATCGACCTGTTGGTGATACGGAGCCTCGGGTGCGCTCGCGCCGGCGGACAGCTCCAGGTGCTCGGGGCGGATCGCCTCATCGCCGGCCAGGGCCGCGGCGACGGCGAGCACGTTCTCGAGCTCTCGCACGTTGCCGGGCCAGCGATGGACGAGCAGCAGGGCCCGCGCTTCGCGGGAGATCCGTGCCGGCGGGTGACGCCGGAGCCGCGCCAGGATGTGATCGGCGATGCGCAGCACGTCTTCGCCGCGGTCGCGCAGCGGCGGCAGCTCGATGCAGCCCACGCGCAGGCGGTAGTAGAGGTCGCGCCGGAAGGTGCCCTCCTCCACCATGTGAACTAGATCGCGGTGGGTGGCCGCCAGCACGCGCACGCTCACCCGCCGCGCCTCGCTCTCCCCCAGCCGGCGGATCTCGCCTTCCTGGAGCACCCGCAGCAGCAGGCCCTGAGCTGACAGGGGAAGGTCGCCGATCTCGTCGAGGAACACGGTGCCGCCGTGGGCGGTCTCGAAGACTCCCTTGCGGTCGCGGTCGGCGCCGGTGAAGGCGCCGCGGGCGTGGCCGAAGAGGTCGGAGAGGAGGAGCGTTTCCGAGAGAGCGGCACAGTTGACGGGGACGAACGACCCGCCGGACCGCGGGCTGGCGCGGTGGAGCTGGCGGGCCGCGAGCTCTTTGCCGGTGCCGCTCTCGCCCAGGATCAGCACCGGCAGGTCGCCGGGAGCGAGCCGCGCGATGCGTTCGAGCGCCGCCCGCAGGACCGCGCTCTCGCCGATCAATCCCCCGGCGGGCCTCTCCGGCGCCGCCGCGTCCTTTTCTTCGGGGCGCCGGCCGTTGCCGGAGGGATGGCGCGAAGCATCGCGCACGAGCAGGGCAAAGGCGGCGCGCAGGGCGTCGTCGTCGCGGGCCGCGCGCAGCACGAGGCGGCCGTCGTCCAGATCCGCCGACAGCTCGACGGCGCCGTCGCCATCGGCGGCCGGCGGGCCTGCGCCGTTGCCCGTCCAGGAGATCTCGGCCTCCGGGTGGCCCGCTCCGGCGAGGAGGACCTCCCAGGCTCGAGGATCTTCGCGATCCCGCGCGAGATAACCCTCCAGGACCGCCCAGGGGCCGCCGTCCCGCGCTTCCAGCCGTTCCGCCGGCGAGGCGGCGCCCAGCTTGCGGAAGGTGGCGATGGCCGCCCGCCGCCAAGGGACGGGCGCCGATCCGGGAGCGAGAAGATCGAGGTCGTAGACCAGCCGCGCCGCCCGGTACGGTTCGAGAGCTCCTAGCGCTTCCCAGTCGCGCGTCGGCGCGGGCTCGCCCGCCAACAGCCGCTCCCAGAGAGGCGCCAGAGGCGCCCCGGCCGCCTGGCGGCGGGCTTCTGCGCGGTCGCCGGCGTGGGCCATCAGGGCCGGCCGCTCTTCGGGTTCCAGCTCCGAAAGGGTTTCGGCGGGGACCGGCTCCAGCTCGGCGGCGGCCTCCGCCGGACGGCCGAGCCAGCCCAGGGCGCGGGCCGCGAGCAGATGCAGCACGTCGCGGTGCCAGTCGGCGCGCTGGCGGTCCAGCTCGGCGAGCGCCTCCCGGCAGAGCGCCAGGGCCGCCGCGGGGCGCCCGAGCGCCAGCTCGAAGCGGGCCCACAGCCCCAGATCCTGGACGATCCCCCGCAGATTGCCGGAGCGGCGGTTCTCCTCCTCCGAGCGCACCAGGATCTCCCGCACGCCGGCGAGCCTGCCGCGCCGCAGCCGGATCTCGGCGAGATTGCAGAACGCGAGCGTCGTCCTGCGGGGTCCGTCGCAGCCGGCTTCGAGCCGCGCCACATGGAGAAAGGCGCGCTCGGCGCCGGAGAGGTCGCCGGCCCGCGCCCGTCCGAGCCCGAGGTCGTTCCACAGGCCCGCGGCCTGGCGGCGAGTCAGCCGGCGGCGGCCCGCCTGGAGGGCGCGGGCGATGGCGGCCACGGCCTCGCGCCCGCCGTCCTCTTCCATCATCGCCCGCAGAGCGCGGACATGATGCCAGCGCCAGGCGAGGTCCGGCTCGTCGAGCGCCGGGCGGGCGGCTTCCAGGTAGCGGTCCATGGCCGCGGCGTCGCCGCGGTCCCAAGCCGCGCCGGCCGCGGCGAGCCGGGCCAGGACCGCCGATCCCGGATCGCCCGTGGTCTCCGCGAGGGCGCGGCGGAGCCAGAAGCCGGCCCGGCCGGGCTTGCCATGGTTGGCGCAGACCCGCGAAGCGATCTCCGCGAGCTCGGCGATCTGGCGCGGCGGCAGAGGGGCCTTCTCCAGCTCGCGCAGAGTGGCCTGTGCCGCGCCGAGCTGTCCGAGGTCGAGCTGGCAGCGGACGGCCAGCGCGCGGGCCGCCGGGGAGCGCAGGCCGGAGAGCGACGCGAGAGACGCCTCGAAGCGGCCCAGGGAGGCCAGGGCTGCCGCCAATCCGAGATGCTCATCCGCCGTGACCGGCGGCCGGCGCTCCCAGGCCGCGGCCGCCGCCCGCCAGCGTCCGGCGGCGGCCAGCTCGGCCGGCGTTCCCTCCTCTTCCTCGTTCCATAGCGCGCGCGCCTCCGGACCGGCGAGGAGATCCTGCAGCTCCGCGGCTGAGCGGCAGCGCAGGAGGACGCGCGCGCGGAGGGGTCGGGGTCCGGCCATCCAGGGGCGAACGCCGCCGGCGCCACGTTCCACTCCGCCGGCCAGCGCCCTGCGCGCCGCCGCGTGCTCCGGCTCCCAGAGGAAGGCCGCCACGTCGAGAATCCGCACCACCGCTTCGTCGGGCGAAAGCGGCACCAGGGATTGCCGCCAGGAATCCAGCAGAGCGCGGACGGCTCTGCGGCCTTCGCCGCGGCCCGGCACCGCTCCCTCGCCGAACAGCCGCGCGACGAGGTCGAGCAGGAGATCCCGCGCCGGCTCCGTAGAACGGCCTGGAGCGGCGCCGTCCTCTCCGATCGCCAGCCGGCCGTCCGCGGCGATATGCGCCGGCTGCCATCCGGAAGCGAGGCGCCAGCCGGCGCGGTCGAGCAGCGACAGCAGGCCGGCGGCCTGGAGCAGGACCCCCACTTTGCGGCGATCGGTCAGCCGGGCTTCGCCCAGCGGGACCGCGCGCGGCAGGGATTCCAGGCACGGATGAACGACACCGGCCGCCTGGCGGATCGCGGAAGCTGGCATCTAAGAAGATAAGTGTAGCGGAAAGGCGTAACTTGGACGATTCGTCCGGTCCTGGGGAGTCTCCCTGGAAGCGCCGGCATCCCTGCTGGCAGGCCTACGCGATCTTCTGCAGATCCCGCCAGAACCCCGGATAGGATTTGGCCACCACCTCCGGATGGTCGATGACCACGCCGGGCCGGCGCAGGCCCACGAGGGCGAGGCTCATGGCGATGCGGTGATCGCCGTGGGGATCGACGTGGACCGTGTCGGCGGGGGGCTCATCCTCGCTCCAGAGGCCGGGGAGCCAAAGGCTGTCGCGTCCCTCGCGGGCGTCCGCGCCCAGCTTCTTGAGCTCGCCGGCCATGGCGGCCAGGCGGTCGCTCTCCTTGATGCGGAGGTGGGCGACGTTGTGGATCAGGGTCTCGCCGCGGGCGAAGGGAGCCAGGGCCGCGAGGGTGGGGACCTGATCGGGCATGTTCCCCAGATCGGCCCGTACGCCGCGCAGCGCGCCGCCGCGAACCTCGAGACGGCCGCGCTTCCAGGCGATCTCGGCTCCCATCTCGGCGAGCAGGTCGAAGAGCTCGCGGTCGCCCTGCTTGGAATCCGGCGAGAGACCTTCGAGCGACACCTCGCCGCCGGTGAGAGCAGCGGCGGCGGCGGGGTAGCAGGCGGCGGAGAAATCCCCTTCGACGCGGGCGCGGCCGGCGCGCAGCGGCGAGGGACGGACGCGGAAGGCCCGGGGGCCGAGGCGCTCGATGTGGCCGTCGAAAGCGGCGGCGGCGGCGAGGGTCACGTCCACGTAGGGTCGCGAGGTGAGGGAAGCGACCTCGACGACGACCTCCTCCGGCGCCCGCAGGGCGGCCATGAGGACGGCGGAGAGGTACTGGCTGGACTCGCCGGCGTCGAGCTTCGCCGCGCCGCCCCGCAGGCTGCCGCCCTCGATGCGCAGGGGCACGCGCCCCTCGGCGGCGAGGTACTCGATGCGCGCGCCCAACTGCCGCAGAGCGTCCACCAGCGGGCCCACCGGCCGCTCGCGCAGGCGCGGCACGCCGTCGAGCCGCCAGCGCCCGGGGACCACCGTCAGGGTGGCGACGAGGAAGCGGAGCATGGTGCCGGCGTTGCCGCAGAAGATCTCCACCTCCTCGGCCGGGGGCGCTCCCGGCTCCAGGCGCACTTCGTCCTCGCCCTCCTCCACCCGCAGGCCGCAGCGGCCGAGGGCGGCGAGGAAGAGGCGGGTGTCCTCGGCGAAGAGCGGGCGCTCGATGACCAGCGGCGAGCCCGAGAGCAGCGCCAGGTTGAAGTAGCGGTGGGTCAGGCTCTTCGACGGCGGCACGCGCAGCCGGCCGCGCACCCGCCGGCCGCTGGGCACGGCGAAGGGCTCAGTCGGCGTCGAGGATGAGGCCGTCATAGCCGAACTCCACGCCGGCGGGGAGAGGATCGTCGTGGTCCACCTCGTGGGTCATGTGGGTGAAGATGGTGCGGCGGGCGCCGATCCGTCCGGCCGCCGCGATCGCCTCCTCTACGGAGAAGTGCGTCGAGTGCGGCCGATGGCGCAGGGCGTCGAGAATCAGGATCTCCACGCCCGCGAGGAGCTGATAGCTGCTCTCGGGGATCCGGTTGCAGTCGGTGACGTAGGCGAAGCCGCCGATGCGGTAGCCGAAGACCTCCATCTCGCCGTGCCAGACCGGGATGGGGATGAACGTGCGGCCGAGCAGGGGGAAGGGCTCGCGCACCGGGAGCAGGTCGAGCTGCGGCTTGCCGCCTCCTACCTGCCCCTCCGCCTCGAATACGTAGGCGAACGCCCGGCGGATGTTCCGCAGGGCCTCCTCCGAGCCGTAGCAAGGGATGGGGGCGCGCTGCCGGAAGTTGAAGATGCGCACGTCGTCGAGCCCGAAGATGTGGTCGGCGTGGGAGTGGGTGAAGACGATGGCGTCGACGCGCGGGAGGCCGAAGCGCAGCGCCTGCTCGCGCAAGTCGGTCGGCGTATCGACGAGGACCACCCGCTCCTCCATCTCCAGCTTGAGCCCCGGGCGCCACCGCTTGTTGCGCGGGTTCTCGGACCGGCAGACCCTGCAGGTGCAGCCGATGACCGGGATGCCCGTGGAGGTCCCGCTGCCGAGCATGGTGACGCGGAGAGGCATGAGGACGGGGAGTTTAGCGTAGCCACTCCACGGCGCGGCTCCTGAACCAGGCGTCGAGCAGGCGGACCGCGCCTCCCTTGACCTGCCAGACGCGGGGCTCGTGGAAGTGGCCGAGCAGCAACACGTCGTGCCCCTCCGCCAGCCGTCGTTCGGCGTAGCGTCGGATGGCGGCCTCGGGTAAGGCGGCGCGGTGCTTGAAGTTGGTCCGCGAGAGGCGCTGCTCTGTGGAGTGGACCATGCGGTGGGCGAGCCGCCGCGGGATGTTGCGCACCAGGAAGCGGACGGGCGCGCTCTTCGAGAGGCGACGCCAGAAGAGGTATTTCCAGTCGCGGTCGTTCAAGCCGTCGCCGTGGACCGCGAGGTAGCGGACGCCGCCGGTCTCGAAGGCGGTCTCGAGGACGACGCGGTCGAAGGCGTCGGCGTAGGGGCTGTCGGCGAGGAAGAAGTCGCGGTTGCCCTCGATGTAGTCGATCTCGATGCCCTGATTGCGGAGCCGGCGCAGGGCGGCCACGACGGCGGCGACGTCCGCGGTCTCGAAGCGGGGGAAGCCGATCCACGCCTGGAAGAGATCGCCCATGAGGATCAGGCGGCGGCAACCTTCAGCGGGCAGGGCTTCGAGCTGCGCGACGAGGGGCCCCGCGCCGCCGCCGGGCCCGCCCAGGTGGGCGTCCGCGATCAGGGCGATGGACATCTAGACGATGGAGAGCTTCGGCTTCAGCTCTTCCTGGCGGGCGACCTCGTCGGCCACCGCCTCGGCGACGCGGCGGAAGGCTTCGGCGTGCGGTCCCTTCGGCTCGGCGACCACGATGGGCACGCCGGCGTCGCCGCCGAGGACGATCTTGGGGTCGAGGGGGATCGCGCCGAGGAAGGCAGTGCCCAGCAGGTCGGCCGTGCGCTCGCCGCCGCCCTTCTTGAAGATGTCGGTCTCGTGGCCGCAGTGGGGGCAGACGAAGGTGGACATGTTCTCGATGATGCCGATCACTGGCACGTTGACCTTGCGGAACATGGCGAGGCCCTTGCGGGCGTCGATCAGGGCCACGTCCTGTGGCGTGGTGACGATCACCGCGCCGGCCAGAGGGACGCGCTGGGTGACGGTGAGCTGGGCGTCGCCCGTGCCCGGCGGCAGGTCGAGGATCATGTAGTCGAGCGCTCCCCACTCGACGTCGCTCAGCATCTGCTCGATGGCCTTCATCACCATCGGGCCGCGCCAGATGACCGGCGTGTCGGTCTCCAGGATGAAGCCGAGGGACATGATCTTGAGGCCGTACTTCTCAAAGGGGAGGATGCGGTTGCCGATCACCTGCGGCTTCTGGGTGATGCCGAACATCATCGGCACCGAGGGGCCGTAGATGTCGGAGTCGAGCAGGCCCACACTATGGCCGAGCTGGGCCAGGGCCACCGCCAGGTTGGCGGCCACGGTGGACTTGCCGACGCCGCCCTTGCCGCTCGCCACCGCCACCACGTGACGGACCTCGGGGATCAGCGTCGCGTCCTGGGAGACCGCCCGCTGGGCCGACTCCTCGCGCGCCGGGGGCTTGACCACGTTCAGGTTGACCCGCGCCTCCCGCACCTCGGGCAGGCCGCGGAGCGTCCGCTCCACCTCCTCCCGCACCTTCTCGCCGGCGGCCGGGTTGTGGGTGGACATCTGGAGGTCCACCGAGACGACGCCCTCGCGGGCAGTCACCTGGTGCACGAAGCCGAAGGAGACGATGTCCCGGCTCATGCCCGGGAACTTGACCGTCTTCAGGGCGTCCCACACCTTGGATTCGAAGTCGTTCGCCATAATGTAGAAAGTCCTTCCGATCGCTGCAGCGATCGGAAGAATCGTAGCACGCGGGGTTTAGGCCTCCTCCGCCAGCTCCAGCCCGGCCAGCTCGGCGATGCGGGCGCGGACTTCGTGCGTCAGCTCCGCCTTGCGCCGCAATCCGTAGACGGCGGGATCGATCGGCGCGCCGTAGGAGACGACCGCCGTACCGGGGCGAATGGCAAAGCTCCCCTTACGCTGGATCGCCCGGGTTCCCCGGATGCCGACTGGCACGATCGGCAGGCCGCTCTTCAGGGCGAGCAGGAACCCGCCCCGCTGGAAGGGGAGGAGGACGTCGGTCAAGCCGCGGGTGCCCTCGGGGAACATCAGGATGGAGGTGCCTTCCCGCAGCCGCTCCGCCGCCTGCGCAAAGGTGCGGCCGGCGGTGCTGCGGTCCGCGCGGTCGACGGGGATGAAGCGCCCGGCTGTCAGGCCCCAGCCGAAGAGCGGGATGAGGAAGAGGCTGCGCTTGGCCACCATGCGCACCTGGCCGGGAGAGGTGGCGAGCAGCACCGGGATGTCGAACAGGCTGCGGTGGTTGCAGAGAAAGACGTAACTCTTGCCGGGCTCCAGTTCGGGAGCGTAATGGACCTCGACGCGCACCATGGCGGCGGCGAGGAGACCGTTCGACCAGATCCGCATGACGCCGAAGGCCCATCTCCCCCGCGGCGGGATCCAGCCGACGAGGACGGTGAGGGCCCCCAGAATAGCGGAGCCGATCACCAGGAAGAGGTTTCCCGTGAAGGTGGCGAGGACGGTCAGCCAGGGCGGCGGGCGGCGAGGGATCGTTTCCATGGCGGGTGGGAGCCTATTGTAGGCGAGAGCCCGCCCTCTGAGCGCGCGCCCCGACGACCCGCGGGCCGTCGGGAACGCCCAAGCTGCCACCAGAATTCAGTCTCGCCGAGCCGGCATCGACGCCAGCACTTCGGCCAGCCGGTCGTAGCTCGTGGCCACGCCGCTCTCCATGCCGGACTTGAGGACGCCGTCGCGGGCCTCCCGCGATTCGTAGAGCATCGTTTGGGTGAGCGTGGTCCTGCCGCCCTGATCGACCAGCACCGTCGTGGCCAGCGCCTCGCCCGGATACCAGGCTTCGTCGAACTTCTCGGTGGCGACGAGCCGCTCGAGAGGGACGATCTCGCGAAACACGCCGCCCATCCCCATTTCAGTGCCGTCCTTGTCACGCCGCCAAACATAGCGGTAGGCGCCGCCCACCTTGAGATCGATCTCACAGACCGGCATCGACCAGCCGTCCGGCCCGAGAAGCCAACGCTTCACCAGCTCGGGTTTGGTCAAAGCTTGGAACACCAAGTGGCGCGGCGCGTCGAAGACGCGCGTCATCGCGATCTCGCGGTCGGAGGGCGTCGTGACCTGCAGATTTACAGTTTGGTTCATCGCTTCTCTCCCTAGTTCTTCCTGCGTCCATGTTTCTTTTCCTGGGCCTTGAGCTCCTCCAGCAAAACGTCGAGGCGCTGGAAGTTGCCTTCCCAGATCTGGCGGTAACGCTCCAGCCATTCGCTGGCTTCGGCGAGCGGCTTGGCTTCGATCCGGCACGGCCGGCGCTGCGCGTCGCGGCCGCGCGTAATAAGGCCCGCGCGCTCCAGCACCTTGAGGTGCTTGGAGATGGCGGGCTGGCTCATCGCGAACGGCTCGGCCAGCTCGTTGACCGTCGCCTCGCCGGAGGCGAGGCGCGCGAGGATGGCTCGCCGGGTCGGGTCGGCGAGCGCGGCGAACGTTGCATCGAGGCGGTTGCTGGTGGTCATGTCATAACCCATCGGTTCTATAACCTACAGGTTATACAAGATGCGCGCTCAAGTCAAGTCCAGGGGCCGCCGGCGGCCAGTCCCAATCCCTGGCACGCTACCTGCTAGAATCCCCGGGCCATGGCCCTGACCAGCCCCTACGCCCGGCGGTTTCGCCTGCTGTCGACGCTGCGCGCCAGCCTGATCGCGGGAGCGGTCTACGATCTTGGCTTCGCGGTCCTCATGGTGGTGGCTCCGCAGGTGCCGGCGCGGATGCTCGATCTGCCGTTGCCGCCGCTGCCGCGGGGGGCGTTCTATCTCTGGATCCTGGCGACGCTGCTGGCGATGCTCGCCGGTCTCTACCTTGCCGCGGCCTACGATCCCCGGCGCTACAGCGCCATCATCGCGGTGGCGATCGGCGGCCGCACCGTGGGCGCGGCAGCGTTCGTGATCGCCTGGCTGCGCGGCCCTGACCTCGGCGGGCTCCTCCCCCTGGCGGCGGCGGACTTCGCGTTCGGCGCCGTCCACACCGCCTCCTGGTTGCCGATCCGATCGTGAAACCCCGGGAGATTGCGGAGCAGACGGGAGGGCTGGGCATCCTGACCGGGCGGGCGTTCTTCGCTATGGTCCGGCCGCCGTACGAGATGGCCTCGTGGATCCGCCAGATGGAGCAGATCGGCGTGCGCTCCCTGGGAGTCGCGGGAATCACCACCATCTTCACCGGCATGGTGCTGGCGCTGCAGACCGCCCTCTCGCTCCCCTCGTTGGGGATCAAGTACTACATCGGCTCGGTGGTGGCAAAGTCGCTGGTCCGCGAGCTGGGGCCGGTGCTGACGGCGTTGATCGTGGGCGGGCGGATCGGCTCCGGCATGACAGCGGAGATCGGCACCATGAAAGTGACCGAGCAGATCGATGCCCTGCGCTCGCTGGCCACGGATCCAGTCAAGAAGCTGGTGGTGCCCAAGCTGGTGGCCACGCTGGTCATGCTGCCGGCGCTGACGGTGATCGGTGACGCGCTGGGCATCCTCGGCGGGCTGATCGTCGCCACCCTGACGCTCAACCTGACGCCAGGGCTCTACCTCAACGACGTCTTCGACTCGCTGACGCTGGGCGACGTCGGCAGCGGCATCGCCAAGTCCTTTTTCTTTGCCTACTTTATCGCCGTCGTCGGATGTTACAATGGCCTGAACACCACGGGCGGCGCCGACGGCGTGGGCCGGGCGACGACGAACACGGTGGTGCTGGCCGCGATCCTGGTCCTGGTCTCCGACTTCTTCCTCACCAAGCTGTTCTACATCATGGCCTGAAGGAGTTGCCGTGCCGGAAGCGCTGTATCAGATCCGCGGTCTGACGAAGAGATATGGCACGAGAGTGGTCCTCGACGGGCTCGACTTCGACATCCACCGCGGGGAGTGCCTGGTGATCCTGGGGCGGTCGGGATCGGGCAAGAGCGTCACTTTGCGGCAGCTCAACGGGCTGGAGAAGCCGGATGCCGGAAGCGTCGTCTTCGACGGCATCGATCTGGTGGCGCTTGAGGAGCGCGAGCTCTTTCCCATCCGCCGCCGCATCGCCATGCTGTTTCAGAGCGGCGCGCTGTTCGACTCGATGAACGTGCTGGAGAACGTCGGCTTCGCGCTGCGCGAGCACACCGACATGTCGGAGCGCGAGATCCGGGAGACGGTGCGCCACAAGCTCTCGCTGGTGAGGCTGAAGGACGTGGAGAGCAAGATGCCTTCCGCCCTCTCGGGCGGCATGCGCAAGCGCGTCGCCCTCGCCCGCTCCCTCGCTCTCGACCCCGAGGTGGTGCTCTTCGACGAGCCCACCACCGGCCTCGATCCGATCACCGCGGCCACCATCGGCACGCTGATGAAGTCGATCCAGAAGGAGCTGGGGGTCACCTCGGCGGTGGTCACGCACGACATCTCCCTGGCCCGCCGGGTGGGAGACCGCATCGCCCTGCTGGCCGAAGGGAAGTTCCGCTTCATCGGCGACTGGCAGGAAGCCGAACGCAGCGACGATCCCGCTCTCCGCGATTTCCTCTCCGGCCGGGAGGAGGAGGAGGAAGACGAGAATGTCGCCTAACACCCGCGCGACCCGCGTCGGCCTGGTGATCCTGACCGCCGTCACCGTCCTGGCGGTAGGCATCTTCGTCATCGGCGACAGGAACAACCTCTTTTCGCGCAAGAACCTGTACTACGTCGATTTCAACTCGGCCGGAGGCCTGAAGCCGGGCAGCCCGGTGGAGCTCAACGGCGTGGACGTGGGGACCATCAAGAAGGTCGATCTGCCGGAGAACCCGCAGAAGCGGCGGATCCGGGTCTGGCTCGAGGTGGAGAGCCGCTACGCCGCCCGCGTCCGCGGGCCGGCCGATCCGAGCGAGGCGATCGTCGGGCAGCAAGGATCGGTGGCCCGCATCAAGACGCTGGGCCTGCTGGGCGACAAGTACATCGAGATCGGCTCGGGCTCGCCGGCCTACCCGGTGATCCCTTCCGGGGGACCCATCCCGGCGGCGCAGCCGACGAACGTGGACGCCCTCATCGCCTCCGGCGAGGACGTGATGGACAACGTCGTCCAGATCTCTCACTCGCTCAACGCCATCCTGGACCGCATGGAACGGGGCGAGGGCATCCTCGGCCAGCTCACCAAGGACACGCCGGAGAGCCAGCGGCTCCAGGAGTCGCTGGTGGGCACCTCGGAGAGCCTGCAGCGGATCGCCTTGACGATCGAGCACGGCGAGGGTCCCCTGCCGCTGCTGCTCAACGACCGCGCCCTGGCCGAGCAGCTCGCCCGCTCGCTCGACCGCTTCGAAGGCGTGCTGGCGCAGGTCCAGGAGGGGCCAGGGTTGCTGCCGGGGCTGATCAACGACCCCTCGACCCGCACCGAGTTCAACGAGACGCTGGCCTCGCTGCACAAGGTGGCGAGCGATCTGGAGCAGTTCACGGCCGATCTCGAGACCAGCGAGGCCCTGCTGCCCAAGCTGGTGAAGGACGAAGAGTACGGCCGCGAGGTCGCCGATCAGGTCCGCCAGTTCGTGCGCCGCCTCAACGAGATCTCATCCAAGGTCTCGGAAGGAGAGGGCTCGGCGGCGAAGCTGATCAACGATCCGCAGATCTATCAGGCGGTCAACGACGTCATCATCGGAGTCAACGAATCCCGGATCCTGCGGTGGCTGATCCGCAACCGGCAGAAGAAGGGGATCGAGAAGCGGTACGAGGACACGAAGAAGGCGATCGAGGCGCAGGGAGGGACTCCGGAACCGCTCGATGCCGGGCCGGACGCGACGACGAAGCCGACGGACAAACCGCAGACCGCGGCCCCGCCGCTCGAGGAGACGCCGCCGCCGGCGAGCGAACCACCGCCACCGCCTCCGGCCATGGTGCAAGGGGACTGAGACAAAAATGGCATCGCAAATCCTGGTGACCGGAGGGGCGGGCTTCATCGGCTCGCATCTGACGCGGCGCCTGCTCGCCCGGGGAGACCGGGTGACGGTGCTCGACGATTTCAACGACTTCTACGATCCGGCGCGCAAGCGGGAGAACATCGACTCGTTCCTCGGTCGGGAGGACTACCGGCTGGTCGAGGGGGACATCCGCGACGAGGCCCTGGTGGAGGGCCTCTTCGCCGCGGGGCGGTTCGATGCCGTGGTGCACCTGGCGGCGCGGGCGGGCGTGCGGCCGAGCCTGCGCGAGCCGATCCTCTACGAGGACGTCAACTGCATCGGCACCCTGCGGCTCCTGGAGGCCGCCCGCCGGCATGGTCCGGAGATCTTCACCTTCGGCTCCTCCTCCTCGGTCTACGGCATCAACGAGAAGGTCCCCTTCGCGGAGGACGACGAGGTCAATCAGCCGATCAGCCCCTACGCCACCACCAAGCGCACCGGCGAGCTGCTCTGCTACAACTACCACCACCTCTATGGCTTGCGTACCGCCTGCCTGCGCTTCTTCACCGTCTACGGCCCGGGGCAGCGGCCGGAGATGGCGATTCACAAGTTCACCGATCTGCTCTGGCGCGGCAAGGCGGTGCCGATGTACGGCGACGGCAGCAGCCGGCGCGATTACACCTACGTGGACGACATCGTCGACGGGCTGGTGGCGGCGCTCGATCTCGCTCCCGGCTTCGAGATCCTCAATCTGGGCGGCGCCGACACGACGTCGCTCGCCGATCTCGTCCATTGGATCGGCGAGGAGCTTGCCGTGGAGCCGCGGATCGATTATCTTCCGGCGCAACCCGGGGACGTTCCGATCACCTACGCCGACGTCTCGAAGGCGGCGCGGCTTCTGGGGTACTCGCCGAAAGTTCCCATCCGCGAGGGTCTACGCCGTTTCGTCTCCTGGTACCGCGAGCGCGCCGCGCGCTCCCACTCTGAAACCTCTGGAAGCGAGCCTGGTCAGCCATGAACATCTGCGTCGTCGGTAGCGGTTACGTCGGTCTCGTCACGGGCGCCTGCCTGGCGGACTTCGGCATGCACGTGGTCGGCGTCGATATCGACGAGACCAAGGTGCGGGCCCTCTCCTCGGGCAAGGTGCCGATCTACGAGCCGGGCCTGGAGGAGCTGGTCCAGAAGAACATGAAGGCCGGCCGGCTCAGCTTCTCGACCGAGCTCGCTCCCGCCGTCAAGAAGGCGCAGGCCGTGTTCATCGCCGTCGGCACGCCGCCGCGGCAGGACGGCTCGGCCGACCTCACGTTCATCCATCAGGTCGCGGCGTCGATCGGCGAGCACCTCAACGGTTACAAGATCATCGTCACCAAGAGCACGGTGCCGATCGGCACCGGCCAGGAGATCGAGAAGATCGTGCGCCGGAAGGCGGGCAGCAGCCACGACTTCGCCGTCGTCAGCAACCCCGAGTTCCTGCGCGAAGGTTCGGCCATCGAGGATTTCATGCACCCCGACCGGGTGGTCATCGGCACTCGCGACCCCAAGGCCGCCGAGTTGATGAAGGACGTCTATTCGCCGCTGGCGGCGGCGGACGTGCCCTTCATCATCACCGACGTGGAGAGCGCCGAGCTGATCAAGTACGCCTCGAACGGCTTCCTCGCCACGAAGATCTCGTTCATCAACGAGGTGGCGCGGATCTGCGAGGCCTGGGGCGCCAACGTCGAGGTGGTGGCGAAAGGGATGGGCCTGGACAAGCGGATCGGCCCCAAATTCCTGAGCGCGGGCCCCGGCTTCGGCGGCTCCTGCTTCCCCAAGGATACCAGCGCCGTCGCCACCATCGCGCAGCAGGCGGGCCTCCGCTTCCGCATCATCGAGGCGGTGATCGAGGTCAACGAGGAGGTCCAGGGGCGCATGATCGACAAGATCGCCGCGGCGCTGGAGGGCATCTCCGGCCGGACTGTGGCGCTGCTCGGGCTCTCCTTCAAACCGGACACGGACGACGTGCGCGACTCTCCCGCGCTGGTGATCGCCCGCGGTCTGCTCGAGGGCGGCGCGCGGATTCGCGCCTATGATCCGCAGGCGATGGACGAATTCAAAAAGGCGATGCAGGACCCCAAGCTCAAGTTCCCCCAGGACCGGCTCGCCGACTTCAGCTTCCGCAAGGACGCCTACGACGCCGCCAAGGGGGCGGACGCCCTGGCCATCGTCACCGAGTGGAACCAGTTCCGCAAACTGGAGCTCGATCGCCTCAGCCAGCTCCTGCATCAGCCGCTGGTGATCGACCTGCGCAACCTCTACGAACCGGAGAAGATGGCTGCCGCCGGCTTCCGCTATGTCTCGATCGGCCGGCCGGAGGGAGTGCCGCAGGCCGTCGCCAAGCCGGCGCGCCTCGCGAGGGCACGGTCATGAGCCGGGCGGTCATCACCGGCGGCGGCGGCTTCCTCGGTTCCCACCTCTGCGAACGCGTGCTGGCCGAGGGGCACGAGGTCGTCTGCGTCGACAACCTGATCACCGGCAGCATGGACAACGTGGGGCACCTGCTGGAGCGGGAAGGCTTCGAGTTTCTCGAGCACGACGTCTCGAAGCCGTTCACCGTCGAGGGGCCGGTGGACTTCATCCTCCACTTCGCCTCGCCGGCGTCGCCGATCGACTACCTGGAGCTGCCCATCCAGACCCTGAAGGTGGGCTCCCTCGGCACCCACAACAGCCTCGGCCTGGCGCGGGCGAAGGGCGCTCGGTTCCTCCTCGCTTCCACCTCCGAAGTCTACGGCGATCCCAAGGAGCATCCACAGCGGGAGACTTACTGGGGGAACGTCAACCCAGTGGGACCGCGCGGCGTCTACGACGAGGCAAAGCGCTTCGCCGAAGCGATGACCATGGCTTATCACCGCTATCACGGGGTCGACGTCCGCATCGTCCGCATCTTCAACACCTACGGACCGCGCATGCGCGTGCGCGACGGCCGGGTGGTGCCGGCCTTCATCCAGCAGGCCCTGACCGGCGAGCCGCTGACGGTTTTCGGCGAGGGCCGGCAGACCCGCTCCTTCTGCTATGTGGACGACCTGATCGAAGGGATCTGGCGGCTGTTGATGAGCGACCTCGTGGAGCCGTGCAACATCGGCAATCCGCACGAGATGACGATCCTCGAATTCGCCGAGACGATCCGCGCCGCGGTCGGCAGCGCCAGCCCGATCGTCTTCAAGCCGCTGCCGGTGGACGATCCCCAGACGCGGCAGCCCGACATCACTCTCGCCCGCGAGCGTCTGGGCTGGGAGCCGCGGGTCTCGCTGGAGCAGGGGCTCGAGAGCACCATCGCTTACTTCCGGTCGGTGCTCGCCGGACAGCGTCTGCTGCGAGTGTAGAATCCGCCCATGCAGAATCCCCGGAAAGCCTTGAGCTACGCCCTCGAAAAGTACCCGGAACGGGTGGAGATGGTACCGATCGAGCAGCTCGTGACGGACAGCGCCCGCCAGAACCCGAAGCGCCCGGCCTACGTCACGCTGGCCGTGCCCGACGAGGTCGTCAAGAGCCTCAAAGGCGGCCGGGAGGATCGCGACCTGGTGCTCCTGGTGCGGGTGCCGAAGGAAGTCCTGGAGCGCTCCGAAAGCCGGATCCTGCTTCCCGGCGAGGCCCGCTGATGGCCACCGCGGCGACCGTCGAATGCGCCCGCTGCGGCCGGCCTGACGCTCCGGCCCTCGCCAGGCCGCCGCTTCCCGGCAAGCTCGGCGCCGAGATCCAGCAGCGGGTCTGCGCCGCCTGCTGGGCCGAATGGCAGAAGGTCGAGGTGATGGTGATCAACGAGCTGCGGCTGAACTTCATGGATCCCGCCGCTCAGGAGACCCTCAACCGCCACATGCGGGAGTTCCTGTTCCCCGGTTCCGGGGAGGAATCCAGGCCGGAAACCGGGTAGGGCGCGGCCGTTGAGAGTGCCGCGCCATCTCCTCCTCCGTTTCCTCGTCCTGGTGGTGATCGTCGGGACCGGCTTCGCCCTCCTCCGCTGGACCCCCCTCGCGGACTGGTTCACCGTCGAGAGGGTCTCCGCCCTCCTCGAACGGCTGCGCGAGAGCTGGTGGGCTCCCGTCGCGCTGATCGCTTCCTATGTGGTTCTCTGCCCGGTGATGCCGGCATCGCCGATGATGATCGCCGGCGGCATGGTGTTCGGACCGGTCCTCGGCTCGGTCTACAACATCATCGGCACGTTCCTCGGCGGCGCGACGACCTACTTCCTGGGTCGCGGCCTGGGTCACGACTTCGTGCTCCATCTGGCGGGCAACCGGCTGAAGCGGGTGGAGCGGGCGATCGCCCGCCGGGGCTTCTGGGGCATGGTAGGGGCCCGCTTTCTGCCGGTCCCGTTTCCGCTGGTCAACTACTGCATGGCCCTGACGGGGATCCGGCCGGCCCTGTTCCTCTCCACCCTTGCCATCGGGCTCATCCCGGGTGTGCCGGTCTTCACCTACTTCGCCGCGCTGCTGACGAGGGCGGCGACCGGCAGCCGCTCGGGCATCGTCGTCCAATTCATCATCGCCTCCCTGCTGATGCTCCTCCTGACCTTCATCCCACAGATCTGGATGGCCAGGAAGCGGCGGGAGCGGTACCGCCAGGTGAAGGAGTTGCGGGGAGCTCGGCCGAGCCCGCTTAAGTCTTCCCCAGTGCCGCCTCGACCTCCGATAGATCGATCAGCAGCGCCCCGCCGCTGACGGACTTCGCCGGGTCGAACTCGTAGTCGCGGATCACGCGCCGGAAGACTTCCTTCAACGCCCGCGCCCCCAAGCGCGGCTGGCGGCCGGCTTCGGCGGCGACGCGGCGGACGGCGGCGGGAGAGATCGCGAGATGGATGCCGCGGCTCTCGAAGTAGGCGCGGCTCTGATGGAAGGCGGACTCCGGCGTCTCCAAAAAGATGCGCACCAGCTCGTCCTGCCCCAGGTCCTGGAGCAGCACGACGGCGTCGAAGCGGGAGAGGAACTGCGGGCTCATTCCGTAGTCGAAGAGGTCCTCGTTGCGCAGCCAGTCGCGGAGATGGAACATGAGCTTCTCCTGCACCTTCCCGCCCTCCACGACGGTGACCGGCTGCAGGGCCCCGCGGTCCTTGCCGATGGTGACCCGGTCGAAGACGGCATCGTAGAGCCCCTCGAAGGCACCGGCGCAGACGAACAGGATCTCGGAAGAGTCCACCGTCACCGCACCCCCGCCGGCCCATGCGGGCAGGGCGAGCGGGACGGCTTCGTTCTCGATCAGCGTCAGCAGCGCCTCCTGAGCGCGGATGCCCGCGACGTTCGGCTGACCCCCGACGTGGGAGCGGATCTTGTCCACCTCATCGACGAACACCAGCCCGGATGCGGCGCGCCGCAGCAGCTCCTCGACGGGAGCCGATGGCCCGAGTTGCTCGCGCGCGCGCTCCAGGAGCCTTCCCAGCACTGCCTCCCCCGGCCGGCCGCGCTCCGCCTCCTCGCCGAGGACGTTGGCGTGGATGCGTACGACCGCCGACCGGCCGGCCAGCATCGGGTCCGCGGCGAGGTAGGACTCGACGGCCCGCATCAGCGTCGTCTTGCCCGTGCCGGACGAGCCGATCATCAGGAGGTTGCCGACCCGCAGGCCGGCGAGCTGCTTGGCGAGGGCCACCGCCATCTCGCGGACGGCTTCCTCCTGGCCCATGACACGCCGGGTCAGAGCTTCGGCGATCGCGGCCGGATCGGGAGCAGCCGGAGCCGGCGCCATCTCAGACCCGCATCAGCACCGCGCCCCAGTGGAGCCCGGCCCCGAGGGCGGTGAAGGCCACCAGGGCGCCCTCCGGCGCCTTGCCGGCCTGGCGCGCCTCGTGGAAGGCGAGCGGCAGGGTGGCGGACGTGGTGTTGCCGTACTTCTGGATGTTGTTGTGGACCTTCGCGTCGGGCAGGCCGAGGACCTGCTGCGCCTTCTCGTTGATGCGCAGGTTGGCCTGATGCATGATCACCAGATCCAGATCTTTCGTCGTGCAGCCGCAGCGCCGGAGCACCTCCTGAGTGGCCTCCGGCATGCGGGTTACCGCCAGCTTGAAGACCGCCCTGCCGTCCATCACCGGCACCGTCTCGGCGGTCCGGATCATCTCGCAACTGACGAACGGCCGGCGCGCCGAGCCGCCGCCGGGGACGTAGAGGATGTCCTTGTGATTGCCGTCGCCGTAGAGAGCGGCGGCGAGGATGCCCCGCCCGTCTGCCGCCGCCGCCCGGAAGACCATCGCGCCCGCGCCGTCGCCGAACAGCACCAGCAGATGCCGGAAGCGCGAGTTCCATTCGAACTCCTCTGGGGAGAGCGGCCCGGGGTCGCGTCCGTGGAGCACCTCGAAGGTGCGCGCCGTAAATGGCATGAGGGATGTGTGGACATCGGTGCCGACCAGCAGCACGGTGCGGGCGGTGCCGCTGCGGATCAGGGCGTCCACTATCTGCAGGCCGTAGGCGAAGCCGGCGCACTGCTGGCGGATATCGAGCGCCGGCAGCGCCCGCATCCCGAGCTTCTGCTGGATCAGAGTGCCCGTGCCGGGAAAGTAGTGGTCCGGCGTCATCGTGGCGCAGACCAGGTAGTCCACCTCCTCCGCTCCGACCCCTGCGTCCTTCAGAGCCGCCCGGGCCGCCTCGGCGCCGAGATCGGAGGAGCCGACGCCCGGCTCCACGTAATAGCGGGTCACGACGCCGCTGCGCTCGCGGATCCACTCGTCGCTGGTCTCGATGATCCGGGCCAGCATGAAGTTGTCGACGGCGAGCGGCGGAACGGCGATGCCGGTTCCCGCAAGCACGGCGCGAGCTTCGCTCATGACGGGGATCCTCCAGTTCGGAATGGACAGCCTAGGGGTTCGGCGGTTCGAGTTGGGGAGCGAGCGGGCCGGGACGCAGGCCGGGGAAGTAGAGGACGGTCAGGTCTCCCCGTTTGATGAAACGGCGGGGCCCGGGGCGCTTGCCGTCGAGCCCGGAAGGAGCATGGGCGCTGTAAATCCAGACCTCGATCGGAGGTCCCTCGGGGACCGGCGAGACCTCATGGTCCACCTTCTCCGGCGGGCCGTAGAGGACGTAAACGATGCCGCGGTCGGTTCGTCGGCCGAGGAAGCCGGCCTCGCTATAGAGGCGGTCGGCGTCCGCCGCACGCTGGTCGAACGTCTCGCGGAAAGGGTTTCCGGGTTTGTCCGGCGCCGGATCGCGGCGGTCCCAGAAGGCCTGGATGAAGGCCTCGGCCTGCTGATCGTCGCGCAGCGCCAGGTAGTCCTGGATCTCCTGCGGGCTCGCCAGGCGCGCGATCGCGCCCGCCAGCCAGGCGCTGTGCTCGAGCCCGAGAAAGGGATTGGTGAGCTCCGCCAGGGAACGCGGCGAGGAGGCCCCCCCACCGCAGCCCGCGGCGAGGAGAGCCAGCAGGAGGAGCATCCGAGCGCGCTCAAGCATGGCGGAGCAGATCGAGGAACTCCTCCCGCACCGGCCGCTGGTGGAAGATCCCGCGGATCGCCGAGGTCACGGTCAGCGCTCCCGGCTTCTTGACCCCCCGCATTTCCACGCAGAGATGCCGCGCCTCGACGACGACCATGGCTCCCAGGGGTTGGAGCTTATCCTCGAGGAAGGTCACCACCTGCTCGGTCAGCCGCTCCTGGAGCTGCGGCCGCTTGGCGTAGAACTCCAGGATGCGCGAGAACTTCGACAGCCCCAGGATGCGGTCACGCGGGATGTACGCGATATGGGCGTGGCCGTAGAAGGGGACGAGGTGGTGGGCGCACATGGAGTAGAAGGGGATCTGCTTCTCCATCACCATGTGGCTGTAACCCTCCTCGTTGGGGAAGGTCGTCACCTTCGGCTCCGCCCCTTCCGAGAGGCCATGGAACATCTCCAGGTACATCTTGGCCACCCGCAGGTCGGTCTCGGCGAGGTTCGGGTCGCGCAGGTCCAGCCCGAGCGCCGTCAGGATCCCCCGCACGTGGTGGGCGACCGTGGCGAGCTTGCTCTGCTCCTGCTCGTCCAGCTCCGTCATCGCGATCGGCGGGACGTGCTCGGGGACGATGACGTCGGGATCGTGGCTCATGAAGATCTCCAGCCGCGCGGCCAGGAAGCCAATCCTACACCACGGAGCGCTCGCCGCCTGGCCCTGCCGGGATCCGCCGCCGATCCGGTCCATCTTTTGCAGCAGTTTGAGGAGTCCCAGCTTTCGGGACCTTCAGGAAGGAGTTCACCATGGCAGCGAAGAACGCC
This sequence comes from Thermoanaerobaculia bacterium, assembly GCA_036002325.1. Lineage (GTDB taxonomy): Bacteria > Acidobacteriota > Thermoanaerobaculia > Multivoradales > UBA5704 > DATARR01. The sequence goes on from DASYTJ010000004.1 coordinate 75,194, forward strand.
CGCGACATCATGACGCAGAGCCCGGCGGTCTGTACCCCGGAGAGCAGCGCCCGAGACGGCGCCAACCAGATGGAGCAGAACGACTGCGGGAGCCTCCCCGTGGTCGAGAGCCGCGATTCGATGAAGCTGATCGGAATGGTGACCGACCGGGACCTCGCGATCCGCATTCTGGGACGCGGACAGGATCCCAACACGCCGATCCGGGAGGCCATGACCCGCAACGTCTCTTCCGTCAAGGCGGACGAGAGCCTAGACGACGTCGAACGCCTCATGTCCGGCCAGCAGGTCCGCCGGATCCCCGTGGTAGACGACCACGACCGCGTCCTCGGCATCATCGCCCAGGCGGATCTCGCCCGCGAGCTGCGCAGCGTCGGCACCAAGGACTTCAGCCGGGTGGTGGAGAAGATCTCCCAGCCGGGCTGAGCCGAGATCCGGCCGCAGGGGCGCAGCATGCTGCGCCCTGCAAGACCCCACGGCGTCATAATCCCGCTATGATCCGGTGGGCAAGGAGGGGAGTCCCATGCTCTACGACCTCTCGCCCACCATCCGCCCGGAAATCCCGGTATGGCCGGGCGACACACCATTCCAGACGCGGCTGACTTGGTCGCTCGCCCAGGGGGGGAGCGTCAACCTCTCCTCGATCACCACCACGCCCCACCTGGGATCGCACGCCGACGCGCCGTTCCACACCGAGCCGCGGGGCGAGGGAATGTCGGACATGCCCCTCGACCGCTATCTGGGTCCCTGCCGGGTGGTGCGGGTGCCGCCGCAGCCGTTCATCGACCCGCGGCACGTGGAGGGCCTGGATCTCGCCAATCCGGGCCGGCTACTGTTCAAGAGCGAGAGCGTCCGCGACCGCCGGACCTTCCCCGAGCGGTTCACCGCCCTGTCGCCGGAGCTGGCGGCCCTGCTCGCCGAGAAGGGGGTCCTCCTGGTCGGAGTGGACACGCCCTCCGTCGATCCGTTCGACAGCAAGACGCTCGACGCTCATCACGCCCTGTTCCGCGGCGGCGTAGCCATCCTGGAAGGTCTGGCGCTCGAGGGCGTTCCGGAGGGCATCTACGAGCTCATCGCGCTGCCGCTACGGCTGGCGGGGCTCGACGCCTCGCCGGTGCGGGCCGTGCTGCGCACCCTGGAAGCCTGAAGGTGCGGATAGAATAGCTCGCAGACGCATCCCATCTCCGCGGCGGCGCCGTGGAGTCTGAGAGGAGAGCTTCCCGTGAACAGCAAGGACTTCGTGGCGCAGCTGGTCGAGGAGATGGACCGGCTCTTCGCGCGGCTCGGCGAGACGGAAACGCTGGAGTCCGAGTCCGGCGGCGAGGTGGACGTCATCACCCTGCTCCGCCTGGCCTTGAAGAGTGAGCTCGAGGCGAGCGAGCTCGCCGGGTTCTGGCTGCCCACGACCCCCGAAGTAGACGCCAAGATGGCCCTCGCCCTGCAGTGCGGGGACGAGATGAAGCACTATGGCTTGATCAGCCAGCGGCTGACCGCCTTGGGCGAGGACCTGACCGCTTTCGATCCGCTGGCGGACGGCCACAGCCCCCTGTACCAATACCTGCGCGGCTTGCGGACCACGGTCGAGCGGATCGCCGGCGGCCCCTTCGCCAGCGAGGCCATCGCCCAGGTGCGCAACGCCCAGTTCGTGAACTTCTGCCGTCAAGTCGGCGACGAGCAGACGGCGCGGCTCTATGCCGAGACGATTCAGCCCGAGGAGGCCCACCACCACCACCTCGGCCGGGAGATCCTGGAGAAGTACGCCACGTCGCCCGAGCTGCAGGAGCTCGCCGCCTCCGCGGTCCGCAACACTCTGGCCATCGCCGACGAGCTGCGGAATCTTGCCGCCAAGACGACCGGGGTCCACAGCATCCCTGTCTCCTGAAAGGACTCCATGGAACCGATCTCGACGATCACCGTGCTCGGCGCCGGCACGATGGGGCGCGGCATCGCTCACGTCGCCGCCCTCGCCGGTTACGAGACCCGCCTGTACGACACGGACAGGGCGGCACTGGAGAGGGCCGAAGCCAGCATCCACCGCACCCTGACCAAAGGCGTCGAGCTGAAGAAGGTCGACCCTGAGGCGGCGGAGCGGGTCCGGGCGCTCCTTCACCTTCATTCGACCCTGCAGGAAGCCGTCATCGGCGCCGGCGTGATCATCGAGGCGGTGCCGGAGGACGTGGCCCTCAAGATCGACACGTTCCGGACCGTGGCCCTCCATGCCCCGCAGGAGGCCCTCTTCGCCTCCAACACCTCGGCCCTCTCGATCACCGAGATGGCGGCCGCCTCAGGCCGGCCGGAGCGCTTCGCCGGTATGCATTTTTTCAATCCGGTCCATCTGATGAAGCTGGTGGAGCTGGTGCGCGGCCTCGAGACCTCGGCGGAGACACTCGCCGCGCTTCGCGGGATCGCCGAGCGGATGGGCAAGGAGATCGTGCTGGTCAATGAAGCTCCCGGGTTCGTCACCTCCCGCATCAACGCCCTGATCGGCAACGAGGCCTTCCGCATGCTCCAGGAGGGAGTGGCGAGCGCCGAGGACATCGACAAAGCCCTGAAGCTCGGCCTGAACCACCCGATGGGTCCGTTCGAGATGGTCGATCTGGTGGGCCTCGACGTGCGCCTGTCGATCCTCGAGTTCCTCCATCGCACCCTCGGCGAGGCCTACCGGCCCAACCAGATCCTCGTCCAGCACGTCCGCGCCGGCCGGCTGGGCCGCAAGGTCGGCCGGGGCGTCTATACCTACAACGAGCAGGGGGAGCGGATCCGATGAACGATCTCGCCGGCCGCATCGCCCTGGTGACCGGCGCCAGCAGCGGGCTGGGCTTCGCCGCCGCCCAGGCGCTCGCCCGAAGAGGCTGCCGCCTGGTCATCGCCAGCCGGGGCGGCGAGAAGCTGGAGGCCGCCCGCGAACGGCTCGCCGGCCAGGGCGCCGAGGTGGCGGCCGTAACCGCCGACGTTCGCGACGCCGAGTCCCTCGCCGGTCTGGTCGAGGAGGCCGGGCGCCGGCTCGGGCCGGTCGACGTGCTGGTGGCCAACGGCGGCGGCCCCCCGGCCAAGCCGGCGGCCGAGGTCACGGAGGAGGACTGGCAGGCGGCGATTCCCCTCGCCCTGCTCTTCGTGCCCAGGCTCTGCCGGCTCGTCCTGCCGGGTATGCGGGCCCGCCGCTGGGGGCGCATCGTGGCCCTCAACTCGATCTCGTCGCGCCAGCCCATCCCCGGGCTCGCCCTCTCCAATGCGCTGCGTCCGGCGGTGCTCGGCTATCTCAAGACCCTGTCGCAGGAGGTGGCGGCGGAAGGCGTCACGGTCAACGCCGTGCTCCCCGGCTACACGCGGACGGCGCGGCAAGAGGAGCTCGCAGCGAGTGCCTCCGCCCGTACGGGCAAGCCGCGCGAGCAGATCGTCGCCGGCTGGATCGGCAACACTCCGATCGGCCGCATGGCCGAGCCGGAGGAGATCGGGGAGGTGGTGGCCTTTCTCTGCTCGCCCTCCGCCTCCTACGTCACCGGCCAGGCGATCGCCGCGGACGGCGGATACTGGCGGGGGCTCTGAACGGTCAGAGGCCTTCGATCGCCCAGGTCTCCAGCTTCCAGCTACCCCCCTCGATGGCGACGGCGCCGAGGTAATCGTCCGCCGGACGGAGGTGGTGAAAGGACCAGCAGGCGGCCCGCTCGGCATTTCCTTCCAGGGCGAGCATGCGCGGCGGCTCGCCCGAGGCGAGGGTCACGTCGAAGGAGTCCAGCGGCGCGGCGAGCCCCTCGCCCACGGCTTTGAGGTAGGCCTCCTTGCGGGTCCAGCAGTTGAAGAAGGCCTCCTCCTTACCCGCCGCGGGGATGCCTCGCAGCACCTCGCGCTCGCTGTGGGAGAAGAATCGCTCGGCGATCTGCTCGCAGTCCGGCATCGGCCGTAGATACTCGAGATCCACCCCGATCTCGGGGCCGAGGACGAACCCCACGACCGCCAGCTCGTTGGAATTCGAAAGGTTGAACTGCAGAGCCGGGGCACCCATCTCCGGCCCCAGGAAGGGCTTGCCCCGCGGACCGTAGGTGAACACCACCCGCTCCGGACGGGTCCCCAGGTAGATCGCCAGCAAGGCCCGCAGCGCGCCCCGTCCCACCACGTACTGGCGCCGGTGCTTCTCGAAGCGGAAGCGGTTCGCCCGCTGCCATTCGTCGGCGGCCAGGAAGCGGCCGAGCCGCTCCACCTGCTCGGCGGGCGGAGCGAGAGGTATGGACCAGACGTGGATCTCTCCCGCCCCCAGCTGCAGGCCGGCCGCCGGCGAGCGTGGCGGGAAACCGGTCACCGGGACCCGGAAAGCGCCGCGGCAGCGATCTCCGCCAGGTCGCGCGAGACGGCCTCGAGGACGAGGTCCTTGCCGCTCTGGATGAAGAAGTGATCTCCGGGCAGCATGCGCATCCGGAAACGCCCCCGCGTCTGCGGCCGCCAGGCTTCCACGTCGTCGCGGTTCACTTCCTCGTCACCTAGCCCGCCGAAAGCGGAGATGCCGAAGTCGAAGGGTTCCTCCTCGGCATAGGCGTAGGTCTCGTTGACGGAAAAGTCGGCCCGCAGGATCGGGATCAGCAGCCGCATCAGCTCCTCATGCTGGAGCACCTCCTCGGGGGTACCGTTGAGCTCCCGCAGCTTGACGAGGAACTCGGGCTCGGGCAAGGCATGGATCGGCTCCTCACGAGCCGGCAAATGGGGCGCCCGGCGTCCGGAGACGAAGACATGGAGGGGCGGGGTCTGCCCGCGCCGGCGCAGCTCCCGCGACAGCTCGAAGGCGATCAAGGCGCCCATGCTGTGGCCGAAGAAGACGAAGGGCAGATCCAGGTAGGGCTTCAGCGCATCGGCGATCACCGGGACCATGACATCGAGCCGGCTGAACGGCTGGTCCCGCAACCGGCTTTCCCGGCCCGGAAGCTGCACCGGGCAGACCTCCAGATCGCCAGGCAGCGAGGCGCCCCAGCCCCGGTAGGTCGAGGCTCCGCCCCCCGCGTAGGGGAAGCAGAACATGCGCACCCGTGCGTGCGGCTTCACCTCGCGGTAGGCCAGCCACCGCTCCGTTGGATTGCTGCTCGGTATCACGTGTGGATCGACTCCGGATCAGATCCTGGGTATCCGGCCCGGAGCTGGCGCATTGGGATCAGTTGGACTCCTGACTCGCCTGTGCCTGCCGTTCGCGCTCCATCTCCTCCATCTTCTTACGCAGCGAGAGGGGGCGCATGTCGGTCCAGACTTCCTTGATGTAGTCGAGGCACTCCTGCTTGAGACCGCTCTTGCCGACGTCGTTCCAGCCCAAGGGGTTCTCCCGGTGGGCCGGCCAGATCGAGTATTGCTCTTCGTGATTCACCACGACCTTGTAAATTGTGGTGTCTTCTCTATCTTCCCAACTCATGATCTCTCCTTCTTCTATGATTCTCCAACTGGAGATGTAAAGTCCACCCCTGGGCCGGACGGATCCGTTCCTTCCTCTTAAGTGCCATCAAGGTCGAATGCGGGACAGGGTGGGCCGCGGAATCTTCAGGGGGGTCATCTCTGGCGCGCCCGGGCCCGTCCCAGGGCCGCGACGAGAGCCTCCAGGTCCTCCGGCCCTGTTCGGTAGTTGGTAATACAGGCCCGCAGCGCCGGACCGACCTCTCCCAGCGTGGCGGTACTGATCCATGCATCGCCAGAGGCGACCACATCCGCAGCTACGCCCTCGAGGAAAGGCGCCGAACGCTCCGCCTCGCCGGAGCCAACGAAGCAGGCCACCGGCAGCGGGGTGTCGTTGACCACCTCCCACCCGTCCTCGCGGAGGAGCTCGCGGAGCCGGTCCCCCATGGCGGTCTGGTGGCGGATCGCCTCTTCGTACCCCTGCCAGCCGGCGACGGCCAGCGACAGAAAGAGCTTCAAACCGATGAACCGCCGGGACCACTGCATCGAGTGGGCATAGGGGTCCGCCACCGGCAGGGAGACTCCTTCGCGCGGCATGTACCCCGCCGCGACCCGGAAGGTGCGCTCGAGGATTCCGGCGTGGCGCGTGAAATACATACCGGCGCCCATCGGTACCGAGAGCCACTTGTGGGCGTCGAAGGTGATGGAGCTGGCGCGGGCCGCCCCCTCGATGACCGGCCGCAGCTCCGGCACCAGGGCCGCCGCCCCGCCCCAGGCCGCATCCAGATGCAGCCAGAGGCCCCCTTCCTCTTCCGCCACCTGCGCCAGCTCGGCGACCGGATCGACCACGCCAGCGCTCGTCGAGCCCAGCGTGGCGACCACCAGGAAAGGTGAGAGCCCCCCCTCGCGGTCCTCGCGAATGCGGGCCGCGAGATCCTCGGGAATCATCCGCAGATGGGAGTCCATCCTCACCTCCCGGACCGCTTCGGTGCCGAGCCCGGCGAGGCGGGCGGCCTTGAGAAAGGAGTGATGGGCTTCCGGCGAGACGTAGAGCACGGGCTGGCTGCGCAGGGCCAGCAATCCCCGGCGGCCGACCTCAGGGAAGGCCCGGGTGAGCGCTGTCGATAGGGCGGTGTGGTTCGCCTCCGCGCCGCCGGAGGTGAAGGTGCCCTCGACCCGGGACGGATCGAAGCCGAAGCGAGCTGCCAAGGCCCGGATCAGGTGCTGCTCGATCTCCACCGCCAGCGGATTGTGACTCCAGGCCGCGAGCTGCGGATTGAAGGCGGCGACCAGAGCGTCGGCGGCGACGCCCATGGTGGTCGGAGCAGGGTTGAACAACCCGAAGTAGCGCGGATGCGGCGTGTGGACCTGCCAGCGCCACAGGCCCTCCACCACGAAATCGAACGCTTCGAAAGGCGGCACCGGCCGCTCGAAATCGAACGGCGCGAGCGCCTTCCGGATCTCCTCCACCTCGAGCTCCGGTGCGACCCGAGCATCCCCGACCCCGGTTGTATAGGCTTCGATGACCTCGGCGAGGCGGCGCCAGAGCTCGCCCCGCGTCTCTCCATCCAACATCAACATCGCACCTCTCCTCCGCTCTCTAGCGACCGCGCCAGATCGTCCAGCGGTCCACCACCTGTTCGCCGCGGACCACGTAGTATTCGTCGAACTGCGCCACCGTCAGGCACGAGTGGTTCGGCAGGATACGGACCCGCGACCCGACCGGCCGCGGCACGTTCAGGATCCCGTGCTCCTGCGACAGCGAGACCAGCCGCGCTTCGGGGTCGAGATCTCCTGCCGCGTAATCCAGGAACACCTCGCCCATCGAGGGCCGTCCCGGGCGGTCCGGTCCGGTGTCCTTGGAGAGCGCCAGGGCTCCCGCGTCCACCACGGATCGGCCGTCTCCCGGCCGGCAGGAGACGACGCTCGCCAGCACGGTCACCGCGCAGTCGCGCACGCTGCACGAGCCGATCGCTACTTGGGTGTAGTCGTGAAAGCAGTAGTTGCCGGGCCGGATCTCCGTGACTCCGTCCAGTCTCTCGGCGACGGAGAGCGCCGGAGTCGAGCCGACGCTGACGGCCGGCACTGCGATTCCCGCGGACCGCAGCTTCTCCGCGAATCTCGCCATGACGGCCCGCTCCTGCTCGGCGACGGCACGGACCTGCTCCCGACCCGGCCCGTGGTAGGCGTGCCCCGAATGCGTGAGGAGGCCGTCGAAAGTCAGCGTCCCCGACTCCGCCAGCCGGCGGGCCAGCTCCATGGCCAGCGCCGACTCGGGGTCCACCCCGGCCCGGTGATAGCCGCAGTCGACCTTGAGCCAGACGTGGAGGGGAGCGCCAAGCCTCTCCAGGGCATCCACCGCTTCGGACGAGTCCACCACCAGCCGAAGGGTGACGCGCTCCGCCAGCTCCCGGATCTCCTCCAGGCGCGTCAGGATCACGGGAAAGGCCCAGGTCAGGTCGGTAAAGCCATGGTCGGCGAAGACCCGCGCCTCATACAGGGTCGAGACCGTGATGCCGGAGATCCCCAGGCCCTCCTGGAGCCGGGCGACCTCGAGCGACTTGTGGGTCTTGATGTGGGGCCGCAGCGCCACCCCGAAAGCGGCGGCCCGCTGGGACATGCGGCCCAGGTTGCGTTCCAGCGCGTCGAGATCCAGCAGCAGGGCGGGGGTCGGTAGATCGTGGATCGAGGCCATGGTGGAGGTCGCTCTCCTCAAAGTCGGGAGCGCAAGATCATAGAGCAGGACGGCCTGGAAGACTCCGCTAGAATGCCTGTCCATGACCGGAACGCCCGCCGCGAGTCGCCTTGCCCCCTGTCCGCGCACCCCGAACTGCGTCTCGACCCAGGCGAAGCCCGGGCCGAAGCGGATGGAGCCTCTCCCCTATTCGGGCACTCCGGAGCAGGCGCGCGAGAAGCTGCTGGACGTTCTACGTCGCCATCCCCGGACCCGGATCGTCCGGCAGGAGCCCGATTACCTCAAGGTGGAGTGCCGCTCCCGCATCTTCCGTTTCGTGGACGACGTCGAGTTCGTGTTCGACGACGAAGCGCGGGAAATCCATTTCCGCTCCGCCTCGCGGCTCGGACGGCGAGACTTCGGGGTGAACCGTAAGCGGATGAAGGAGATCGGCGCGGCGTTCCAGGGGCGCGAGGGCTGAGGCGAGTCGACCCGTCTTGTGTAGCATATATTAGCGTCTCAACCTTGAAGAACGACACGATGGCGGGGGAATCATTCAACCGGCTGCCTTTGTGTTACCCCCCACGCGGAGCTGTTTCTCAATCGCCAGGGGGCATGTTGCCCCCCGCCCGCGTTTGCGTCTCAATCCTCAGGGGCGATCTCATCCGCTCTCGGATTTCATGGAGCAGGATGGCGGGGGAGCCGCCGCCCCACGGCCGGCGAAGGCTCGCGAACGGGGGGCTGGGATGGGAATCTGTCATGCGAAGAGCGCCGAGCCTGGGGGAATGGCGCTCCAGTGGAGGGCGAAAGCCGCGCCGCCTGGGGTGAGTTGACAGCAGGCCGGCGCAATTCTTATAAGCAGTCCTCTTGGACGCCGACCTCCTCTACGCCCCCCACGGCCGGCCCGGGCATTTCTTCAATCCCTGGGGAAAGTTCTCCACGGGTCCGATGGACGTCCTGCGCTGGAAGCTGGGGAAAAAGGCCGAGTACGACAAGAGCGCCCCGCTTCAGGTGCCGGTCGTCGAAAACGACGGCGCGTACCTGAAGGACAGGACTCAGTCCGATTCCGTGACCTGGGTGGGGCACTCGACCTTCGCGGTGCAGGACGGCGGGGACGTCTTCCTCACCGATCCTCATTGGGGGCCGCGCGCTCTGCTGCCGAGACGGCTCAGCCCGCCGGGGATCCCTCTGGAGGGCGTTCCGGCAGACGCCTTCGCCGTCCTGTCCCACAATCACTACGACCATCTCGATTCATGGACGGTCCGGCGCCTGCCGGAAACGATCCAGTGGTTCGTCCCGCTCGGCCTCGGAGACTGGTTTCGCCGCAAGGGAAAGAAGCGGGTCGCCGAGCTGGATTGGTGGCAGAGCGTCCGCCACGGGCGCTGGAACCTCACCTGTCTGCCGGCCCAGCACTGGTCGAACCGGCTCGGCATGAAGCGGAATGCCACCCTCTGGTGCTCGTGGCTTCTCGATTCCGGAACGCGGCGATACTACTTTGCCGGCGATTCCGGCTATTTTGGCGGCTTCGCGGAGCTCGGACGGCGGTTCGCTCCTATCGACATGGCCTTCTTGCCCATTGGCGCCTATGAGCCCCGCTGGTTCATGCGCTACCAGCACGTCAACCCCGAAGAAGCGTGGAAGGCCTTTCTGGACCTCGGCGCCCGGACGATGGTCCCCATGCACTGGGGGTGCTTCGACTTGACGGACGAGCCCGCCGACCTCGCCCCGAAGGTCCTTGCGCAAGTCCTTGAGCGGGAAGGCGCGGACCGGGAGAAGGTCCGGATTCTGGCCGTGGGTGAGCGCTGGAAACCAAGCTGAAACCTGTATTCTTGCGGTTCCGCCACGCTTTCCCTGTGGTACAGTTCGCGCACCCGTTGGCAGTACCGGGTGTTTAAGTCATCGTTGGAGAAGCACGATGAGATCGTCGGCGCAGCAGCTCCGTAGGGAATCCCGCCAACCCGCGTCGAGACCCAGCCGGCCGGAGCCCTCCCGGAAACCCGATCCGCGCCGGCCCGTTCAGCTCGAGCTGTTCGGATCCCGGCCCATCCGAACCCTCTCCTCCCTGCCGGGCTTCCAGCCGGCCGATCCGGGAGCCCTCCGCTTCCACCTTCTGCGGCGCCTGAACCGCCTGACCGGCGGGCGGGTGCGCTCGCTGGAGCTCACGGACAACAGCCGGACCATCCTGAGCGTCCGCTCCGGCCGGGTGGGGAACCGGGCTCCCCTGGTGTTGCGCATCCACCATTCCTTCACACACGCCCCGGAGGACGTGCTGCAAGCGGTGGCGGCGTTCGTCGAGAGCCGCCGGGGGAGCGACCGCGCCCGGGAGGCGCTGGTCGTCATCCGCGAGCACTTCTCCGCCCACCGAACGACGGCCCGCTCCCGCCGGCTGGTCCTGCGGCCGGAGGGAGAGGTGTTCGACCTGCGGGAGGTTTTTGCGGACCTCAATCAGCGCTACTTCGCCGGGCATCTGAAGGCGGACATCAGTTGGGGGAGGGACCATTTCGGGCCTCCCCACCGCCGCTCCCGGACATCCATCTTGCAGCTCGGCAGCTACTCCTTCGAGGACGTCCTGATCCGGGTGCACCGTCTGCTGGACAGCCCCGAGGTTCCCCGCTACGTCGTCGAGTCCGTGGTCTACCACGAGATGCTCCACGCCGACATGCCGCCCGAGGTGCGCAACGGCCGGCGGCTCTTCCATACGCCGGAGTTCCGGCGCCGGGAGCGCCTCTACCGCAATCTCTGGCGGGCCGAGCGCTGGCTCGCCGAGAACCTCGGCGACCTTCTCCGGGCGCGGCGGGCGGCAGCGAAGCCGGCGCGTAAGCGTTAGCGCTAGCGCGGCTTGCCTCCAACCCCTTCTTCTGCAACAATTCCGCAGCGCCCTCATCGTACAGACCCGTTTGACCTCGGAGTGAGCCGTAAGCCGACGTGCCGATCCTGAAGCGCGAAGTCGATCTCTTCCCCTCTCACCTGTTCGAGCTGTCCTGGAACGAGCACCCCTGGTGGGTGGCCTACGTTCGCAGCCGGCAGGAGAAGGGGCTGGCGCGGCATTTGGCGGGGCACGGGGTAGGGTTTTATCTGCCGCAGACCGAGAAGCGGACGCGGCGCGCGGGCCGGACGTTCGTCTCCAGCCTGCCGCTATTCCCCGGCTACCTCTTTTTCCGCGGCACGGCCGAGGCACGCCGGGCCGCCCTGCGAAGCGACCTGATCGTCCAGGTCCTGAGCGTGGCCGACCAGGCGCGGCTGCAATCGGAGCTCGCGAGCCTCTGGCGGCTGCAGGAAGCGGGAGCGCCGCTGATCTCCCATCCCTATCTGGGAGCCGGAGACGAGGTGGAGATCCTCGAGGGTCCCCTCCAGGGATGGACCGGAACGGTGCTGCGCGAGAAGAGCCGGCTGCGGCTGGTCGTCTCCGTCACCTTCCTGCGGCAATCCGTGGCGGCGGAGCTCGACCGCGAGGCTCTGGCGCCCCTCCGTCCGTACCGCACGGCGCGGACGGCGGCGGCCGGATAGGGAGGGCGAAATCCCGGGCGCGTTATTGCGCCCTGCCCCCGGTGTCGTCGCCGATGTACACCGAAGGGGGCGGAGCCTGCCCGGCATCCTCAAAAATGAAAGCCCGACGCGATCTCGTCTTCGTGTCCGCCGGCCTGGGGCTGGACGGCGGCGGCCGGGCAGCGGCCGGACGCCTCTTGGCCGGAGCGTGCGCCGCGTTCGCCGGGGACAGGGGGATGGGCTTTCGCGTCCTGTCGCTCGACGGCGACCGGACGCCCGGCGTCGAGGCCCCAGTCCGCGGCTTCGGCGGAGACCAGCGGGCCCTCGCTCTCTCGCTTTGGAAAGGGCAAGTGGCAGACCATCGGGCATCCTACGTCTTCGATCTTCTCGGACCGGCACGCGTACAGGCCTACCTGCCGGCGCCGCTCCGCGCGCCCTATCTCGTCCCTCTCTACGGTATCGAGGTGTGGCGACCGCTCGACTGGGACCGCCGGCGGGCGCTCGCCAAAGCGACCGTGAGGTTCGCCATCTCGGCTTACACGCTGGAGCGCGCCCGGCAGTTCTGTCCGGATCTCGATAGGACCTCCATCCTGCCTCTGGCCCTGGAGGAACGGGAGCCGGACGGCCGGACGGACGCCGCGCTGCTCGATCGGCTCGGAGAGGGCTTCCTCCTCATCACCGGCCGCATGGCGTCGGGCGAGCGCTATAAAGGGCACGATCAGATTCTCGAAGCATGGCCCGGTCTGCTCGCCGTCCATCCCGGGGCTCGGCTGGTGGTGGCCGGCGACGGCAATGACCGCCCGCGGTTGCAGGAGAAGGCAGCCTCTATCGGCCTCGGGGACGCGGTCGCCTTCACCGGCTTCGCGAGCGAGGCGACGCTCGCCGAGCTATACCGCCGCTGCGCCGTCTTCGTCATGCCCAGCCGCGGCGAGGGCTTCGGCCTCGTCTACCTGGAGGCGATGCGAGCCGCCAGGCCGGTCCTCGCTGCCCGAGGGAGCGCCGCCGAGGAGATCGTGCAAAACGGAAAGACCGGACTCGTCGTCGATCCGGACGACCGGGAGGAGCTGACCGCCGCTCTCGCCCGCCTGCTCGGCGAGCCGGAAGCAGCCCGGCGCATGGGAGAAGCCGGCCGCGAGCGCTGGCGGCAGGACTTCGGAGTCGCGCGGTTCCGGGAGAGACTGAGACCGCTGCTGGAGAGGTTGATCGGCTGATGTGCGGCATCAACGGCATTCTGCGCCTCTCCGCCGCGGCCCCGCCCATCGATCGGGAGGAGCTGATACGCACCCGAGACGCCATGACCTCCCGCGGGCCGGACGGGTTCGGAGCGTGGATCTCTGACGACGGCCGGGCGGCCCTGGCGAGCCGGCGGCTGGCCATCCTCGACCTTTCCGCGGCAGGCGCGCAGCCCATGGCTTCGGAGGACGGCCGGTTCCACATCGTCCTCAACGGCGAGATCTACAACTTCCTCGAGCTGCGCCAACAGATGGAGTCCGCGAGAGTGCGCTTCCGCTCGCGCAGCGACACGGAGACGGTGCTCGCCCTCTACGCCCGCGAGGGCCCGGCCATGCTCTCCCGCTTGCGGGGCATGTACGGCCTGGCGATCTGGGACGATCTCGAGAAGACCCTCCTCCTCGCCCGCGATCCGCTGGGTATCAAACCGCTCTACTTCGCGACGGCAGGAGGGTGCCTGCGATTCGCTTCGCAGGTGAAGGCGCTCGAGGAAGGCGGTGCGGTGTCGAAGGAGGTCGATCCGGCCGGATTGGCGGGGTTCCTCCTCTGGGGATCGGTCCCCGAGCCCCTCACGATACGCCGCGACGTGCGGTCTCTTCCCGCCGGGCATCACCTGCTCGTCCGCGACGGCCGGATCGGCGAGCCCCAGCCCCACGGCTTGGGAGAAATCTCGCCCCTCGATCCGCCGGCGGCGGTGGAAGACTCGGTGCGGGCTCATCTGGTCTCCGACGTGCCGGTGGCCGTCTTCCTCTCGGCGGGGCTCGACTCCAGCCTGATCGCGGCTCTCACCTGCCGGCACCTCGACGAGCCGCCGACGACCTTCACCCTGCGGTTCGAGGGCTTGGAGAACACCCCGCTCGACGAGGCGCCCCTCGCCGCCGAGGTGGCGAAGCGCTTGAGAACCCGCCACGTGGAGCGCAGGTTGGGCCGCGCGGATCTCGCGGATCTCTGGCAGGGCGGCCTCGCCGCCATGGACCAGCCGAGCATCGACGGCTTCAACACCTGGGCGGTCAGCCGGGCGGCGCACGAGGCGGGCCTCAAGGTCGTGCTCTCCGGCCTGGGCGGCGACGAGGTCTTCGGCAGCTATCCGTCCTTCGCCGACGTGCCGCGCCTTGCGCGGACGGCGCGGCGGGCGGCACGGATCCCCGGCCTCGGCGCGATCTGGCCGGCGCTCGCCAAACGGATCTCTCCAGACCGGCCGAAGCTCTCGGGGATCCTTCGCTATGGCCGAACGATCCCAGGCGCCTACTTCCTGCGCCGCGGGCTCTTCCTGCCGGAGGAGCTGCCTGGGCTCATCGGCCGGGATCTGGCCGATGAGGGGCTCAGGCGCTACGACCCCATGGCCGACGCAGCCCGTTCGCTGGCCGCCGGCAACGGCCGTCTCGGCGATCCCTGGGTCGCCGTCCATGAGATGGAGACCGCCCGCTACATGCGCCACCAGCTCCTGCGCGACTCCGACTGGGCCTCCATGGCCTGGTCCGTCGAGCTGCGAGTGCCGCTGGTGGACGTCTGGCTCCGCGAACGGCTCGCCGCCGCCGGCTTCGAGCCCGCCCGCAGCGAGGGCAAGGCGGCCCTGGTTCGCCGCACGGCGCCGGAGCTGCCGGACGAGCTGTGGAACCGGCCGAAGTCGGGCTTCTACATCCCGGTGGCCGAGTGGATGCAGCCGGAGCTGGCGGGGCGAAGCCATGGCGAGCGGTCGCGGCGGCTGGCGCGAAGAGTCCTCGAAGGGTTCGGAGTGGAGCTGCGATGAGCACTCCCCCTGCCGAAGTTCTCACCCCCGGCCAGATCCTGGGTCTGCGAATCCGGCGGTGGAGCAAGATCCTCTCCGCCTACTTTACGTTCCAGACGTTCACCCAGCTCGCCGGGTTCGCGGCAGGCGTCCTGTTTTACCGCTTCATGTCGATTCGGGAGTCCGCGCTCTATGCGCTGGCTTTCTCGGTGATCACGTTCTTCAACTTCATCACCGACCTCGGGAGCTCCACCTCGCTCGTCTATTTCTTCCACCGGACGCAAGGCGAAGGCGAGATGATGCAGCGCTATACCGCCGCCGTGCTCTCCCTTCGCCGAGCAGCCTTCGCCCTGGGAGCGGCCGGAGTGTTGCTGGTTTTCCCCTGGGTCGGCGTCTCCAAAGGATTCGGCGTGCAGGAGACCCTGCTGGTGACCGCATGCATCCTGCCGGGAGTCTGGTTTCAGATCAGCTCCTCGGTGCGGGTGCTGCTCCTGCGCTTGAGGGATCGCTATGACTTGTCGTATCGCGCGGAGCTGGCCGGCAGCGGGCTGCGTCTGCTCCTCGCCCTCATCCTGGTGGCCTCCGGGCTGCTGCGTGCCTGGCTCGGGGTGCTCACTTCCGCCTTGGGTTCTGCGACCGTGGCTTCGCTCGCCCGGCCGGATCGGCCAACCGCGGTCGAGGGCGACCTGCGCCCATATCGCCGCCAGGTCCTGCGTTACCTGCTGCCGAGCCTGCCGAGCGCGCTCTATTTTTCGATCCAGGGACCCCTCATCGTCTGGCTCGCTGCGACCTTCGGCTCCACCCGCAACATCGCCGAGGTGGGAGCCCTGGGGCGGCTCGGCCTCGCGGTCGGCATGTTCTCGAATCTTACCGGTGTGGTGTTCCTGCCGCGCCTGGCGCGCATCTCCGACGACGGACGATACAGGATGCGTTACCTTCAGTTCGGGAGTCTGCTCCTCGCCGTGGCGCTGGCGATGGTTCTGACTGCGGCCGTCGTTCCCGATCTTTTTCTCTGGCTTCTCGGACCTCACTACGCCGGCCTCAGAGGCGAATTGCTCCTCGTGGTGGCCGGCGCGGGGTTCAACTTGCTCGGCGGCTACGCCGTCTCGGTGAATCTGGCCCGCTCCTGGAACCGCTGGGAAGGGATCGCCGTGGTGATCCTGATGATGGTCCAAGCCTGCCTCGTGGCGATCCTGCCGCTCGGGACGACCTACGGGGTGCTCCTCTTCAACGTGGGTACGGCTGCCACCGGATTGCTCCTCCAGCTTCTCATCGCTCTCGGCGGCTTCACTCGCCCGAGGTGGGTGCAGTGGATGACCTGACGCGGGATTCGAGCCTCCCACGGCGGCTCAACCTCGGCTGCGGCCTCAAAAAGCTGCCGGATTGTTTGAACGTGGACCTGCGGCCCGCCGTCGATCCGGACCTGGCGTGGGATCTGGAAAAAAGACCTTATCCCCTGCCCCGGAACCATTTCGAATATATCTGGGCGCTCGACGTCGTGGAGCACCTTTCCAATCTCCAGGACTTCGTGGAGGAGGCCCACGCTCTGCTGGCGGCGGGAGGGATCCTGGAAATTACGACACCTCATTTTTCTTCTCCCAACTCTTACACTGACCCTACCCACCGCCATCACCTGGGCTACTTTTCCTTCGATTATTTCACCGACGCCTCGCAGTGGAACTTCTACAGCGGTGTGCGTTTCGAGATCGCCGAACGCTTGCTGGTATTCAACAACGGATGGTTGGACCGCAGGATAGCGAACTGGGCCAACCGCCACCCGGAGCTTTATGAGCGGCGATTCGCCTGGCTCTGGCCGGCCTGGTTTCTGATCTTCAAGCTGCGCGCCGTGAAGGGTTGACTTGCTCCGCGTCGTCCACTTGACCCCCACCTATTTCTCCGCCGAGTCTTCGTTGGGAGGGGGGGAGCGCTTCGCGGAGGAGCTGGCGTCGGCCATGGCGGAGCGGACGCTCGTGAAACTCGTCAGCTTCGGCCCGCGAGCGCTCCGCGAGCACCCGAAGCCCGGCTATGAGCGGGTCATCCTGAGGAGCAGGAGGCACGACCGCATGACGCCGTTCGCGGCCGGCCTATTCCGCGAGCTGCGCGGAGCGGACGTGATCCACTGCCACCAGTTCTTCGTTCTGCCGACGTTCCTCGGCGCGGCGTTCGGGCGCCTGCAAGGAAGCCGGGTCTTCGTCTCGGATCTGGGCGGCGGCGGCTGGACCCCGGGCTATCAGATCGACGTGACGCGCTGGATCGAGGCCCACCTGCCGATCTCGGAGTATGCGGCGCGAGATCTCCCCGGAAGGAATCGGCGGCACCGGGTCATCTATGGCGGAGTCGATCCCGAGCGCTACGCTCTGCGGCCGGACCTTTCTCACGACGGCTCCGTCGTCTTCCTCGGACGGGTCCTGCCTCATAAAGGTATTCATTTCCTGATCGAGGGATTGCCGCCCCAGGTGCCGCTCCATGTCATCGGGCCGGCGGCGGACACCGCCTATCGCGAGCGGTTGGAATCGCTCGCGCAGGGGAAGGACGTTCGGTTCCACGGCGCCCTCTCCGACGAGCAGGTCGTCGAATGTCTGGGCCGGGCCATGGCGCTCGTACACCCGACGCCGGTGGATGAGAACGGCTCGGCCCGAGCCCATGAGCTGTTCGGTCTGGCGCTGGTGGAAGCGATGGCGCGAGGATGTCCGGTGATCGCCTCCGACGCGGCATCGCTCCCTGAGATCGTGGAGCCCGAGGTCGGCGGCTTGCTCGTGCCTCCCAATCGGCCGGACGCGCTCCGCGAAGCGATCCTTCGCCTGCGCCGGGATCCTGACCTCTGGACCCGCCTCGCCAGAGGCGCCCGGCGCACCGTCGAAGAAAAATTCACTTGGAAACAGGTCGTGGGCCGCTGCTTGGAGGCCTACGGCGCGGTATGAGGATCCTGGTGGTGAGCCATCCGCGCCTCTCGCCGCAGTACGGCGCGGCTCAGATCGCTCTCAACCTGGCCGGAGCGCTCGCCGCTCGCGGCCACGACGCCGTGGCCTGGAGCCCTGAGCCGTTCTCTCTCAAGCCTCGCTGGTGGGAGATCTGGCGGCATCATCGGCAGGCCCTCGAGCGGTTCCTCGCGGAGTCGGAGCGGTTCGACGTGATCGACGTTCCCGCGGTTTCGGTGACACCGCGGGTGGCCCGTGCCGGGATGGTGGTGGCCCGCAGCGTCCAGCCGGAGCTTCTCTACCTGAAGGTCGCGCTGCGCGGGCAGCTCCGCCGTGGATCAGGCGTCTCCTTGCCGCGGTTTTTTCTGCACGCCGCTCACAGCGCCGAGATCGCCTCGGCGGTGCTCAGCGGCTGGCGGCGGGCGCGCATCATCCTGTGCCTGGGAAAGCGCGAGCTGGTCATGATGCGGCGGCGTTTCCCGCGCTGGACAACCAAGCTACGCCGGTACATCGTTGCCCCGCCGCCCGCTGATCAAGCGGCCTTCGCGGAGGTCCGCAGCCATCGCCTCCCGCCTCTCGCGGACTCCGGGATGCGCTTCCTTTGGATGGGCCGATGGGCCTCGCACAAGGGAAAAGATCGCCTCGTCGCCTTCCTCCGCGAGCGCGCCGCGCTGGCTCCCCGCGATACGTTTACGCTGGCGGGTTGCGGTCCGGCGGCGGAAAAGGATTGCCCGCAAGATCTCATCGCCACCGCGCGGCTCCGGATCATCCCCTTCTTTCATCGCGACGAGTTGCCGGCTCTTCTCGCGGAGCACAATGCCGGCCTGTTCACCAGCGCTGAGGAGGGATGGGGGCTCACGCTCAACGAGATGCTGGAATCCGGTCTGCCGGTCTTCGCCACGCCGGCCGGAGGAGTGGAGGACCTACAGCCGTTCTGGGGCGACCGCCTGCAGCCGTTCCCTCCTCCAGCCCAGCCGGTTCTGCCCGCCGGACCGCTGCCGGAACCGATCGAATATCTAGAGGAATTCTCCTGGCCGGCGATCGCACGGCGCTACGAAGAGGATGTCCTCGCCGCCGCCGGAAGAGCCGATCCGTGCACCCGCTCCTAGATTTCGGCTTGGCGCAAGTACCGGGACTGTACGCGCGGCTCGTCGCGCTTCGCCGACCGCCCAACGTCGAGAAGATCATTTTCCTGACTCTGGTGCGCCGGGGAGACACGGTGCTGGACGTAGGCGCCAATACCGGCTACTACACCCTGCTGTTCTCCCACCTCGCCGGATCGCAGGGCCGGGTGCACGCCTTCGAACCCGTGGCGCCCACCTTCTCGCTCCTCGCCAGCCATGTAAAGCGGAAAGGGGCTTTCGACAACATCGTGCTCAACGAGCGTGCTCTCGCCGATCGAGCCGGCCCGGTGTCGCTGCTGGTGCCTGACACCGATCTGGCGCAGGCCGCACTGGTGCGTCATGCCGCCGGCTCCTGGGAATATGCCGAGACGATCGAGGCCCACGCCGGCAACGCCATCACTCTCGACGAGTACGCCGCCGGCTTGCCGGCTCTGGACTTCCTGAAATGCGACGTCGAAGGGGCCGAGCGGCTAGTGCTCCAGGGGGGTGAAGCGGCGATCCGCCGGTTCCGTCCAATGCTCTTCCTGGAGATCTGCCCGGACTGGACGACCAGCTTCGGCTACGAGCCCGCGGAGATCGTCCAGTTTCTGGCGGACCTCGGCTATGACCGGTTCTACCTCGCGGATGAGGAGCTGCATCTCCTGACGAAGCCGGAAAGCGAGCTCGCCAGGCTCCGCGTTTCGGCAAACCTCCTGTGTGCGATTCGCGAACGTCACGCAGACCGCCTCGAGCGGCTGCGGCCCTGGCTCACCGACGGGACCGGAGGCGCGGAATGATCGCCCGTACCTTCCGGGCCGCCGTGAGACGCGCCGCCGCAGGGGTCCCGGAGAGCCTCGTGAGAGCCGCAGCTTTCACGGCCCCGAACGCACCAAGCTCGCCTCTAGAGCCGCGGTCGATCTTCGTGCTCCGCAACAACGACATCGGCGACCTGCTGGTGGTGACACCGCTGTTCGAGGCGCTGCGACAGCGCTTCCCGCTGGCCTATATCGCCGCCGGGGTAGGCCGCTGGAACCTCCCCTGTCTGCAGGGCAACCCTTATCTCTCTGAAGTCATCGTGGTCGACGCGCCCTGGTTCAACAAGTTCGTGCGTGGGCAGAGCCCTCTCCATGCCCTCTCCTGGATCTATGGCTCGCAACCCGCCCGGGAGATCGCCCGCCGCGGATTCGACGTCGGTATCGATGTCCTGGGCAGCCCCTGGGGATCGCTGCTGCTGATCCGCGCCCACATCCCCTGGCGCCTGGGAGTGCATGGCTACGCCGGCGGCCATACTGGAGCCCAGGCCTGCGTTCAGTTCGATCCCTGGGAGCACGTCTGCCGTAGCGCTCTCCGCTTCGCAGAGATGCTCGGCGCCACCGACCTACCCCCATGCCGGCCACAGATCTTTCTCGACCCGGAAGAACGGCGCATGGGCGAGGAATGCTGGCGGGGACTCTTCGCGGAACGGCCGGATCATCCGGCTCGGGTGGTGATCGGTCCGGGCGGTGGATTGGCCGTCAAGTGCTGGCCCCGCGAGAGCTACGCCGCCCTCGCCGGCCTGCTGGCCCGCCGGGCCGCGGTCGAGATCGCCATCATGAGCGGACCCCGCGACCGGGAAACCGGCGCCTTCGTCGCCGCCGCGGCTCCCGGGAGCCGGAACCTCGCCGGCCAGCTCAGCTTGCGCGAGACCTTCGCCCTGGTGGCCGCGGCCGACCTGGTCGTCTGCAATTCCAGCATGCTGATGCACGTGGCCGCTGCCTTCGGTAAGCCGACCCTGGTGCTGCTCGGCGCCTCCTTTTCTTCGGCGCGCCAGCACGACGCGCAATGGGGTTACCCCGACTCCTGCCACAGTCTGGGCCGGGAACGCGGAGTGCGGGAGGAGGTCGCCACGCCCGAGGAAGCCTTATCGGCACTCCGAGCGGGATCCGTTCTGGGCGGGACGCTCGCCGCGAGGTCCGCTTGAGAATCCTCCAGATCGTGCCGACCTTGCCTCCCCCGTCCGAAGGCGTCGGCAGCTATGCACTGGCTCTCGCGAGGATGCTGGAGGCGCGATGGGAGCTGCGGACCTCTTTTCTGGTGGGTGATCCTTCCTGGCGCAGCGGAGCAGAGAGCGGTCCGTTCACCGCGGCGCCGGTACCCGCACGGCGCCCGGAAGCGCTGACCGACGCCTTGGAATCCGCCGGCGACGGCACGGCGGTTCTGGTCCACTACGCGAACTATGGCTACCAGCGGCGCGGCTGCCCCGCGTGGTTGGTCGAAGGGTTGGCCCGCTGGCGGTCAAGGGGACCGCAGCGGCGGCTGGTGACGGCGTTCCACGAGGTCTACGCCTCGGGACCGCCCTGGCACAGCTCCTTCTGGCTGTCGCCACGCCAACGGCGACTCGCCGCCACGCTGGCGCACCTCAGCGGAGCCCTCGTCACCAGTCTCGAGCGCTATCGCGAAATGATTCAGCCCTGGTCTGAAGGCCGGGAGATCCGCGTGTTGCCCGTGTTTTCGACGGTGGGTGAGCCTGAAAAGGTCAGACCTGTCGGAGAGCGAGCGCGCCGTATTGTGGTCTTCGGCAGCGCCGGCGTGCGCAGGCGGGCCTATGAGAGATTCCTGCCTGACCTCGCGATGACCGCATGCGAGCTGGAAGCCGAGGAAATCTGGGATATCGGGCCCGCCGTTCCTCACCCCGCCACGGCGGGCAGCGTTCCCATCCTGCACCTGGGTGTGCTGCCCGCGGAAAAAGTGAGCAAGATCCTGCAGGATTCAGCCGCCGGGTTCCTCGCCTATCCTCCGGCATTCCTTCCGAAATCGACCATCTTTGCCGCGTACTGCTCTCACGGCGCGCTGCCTGTCTGCTCCTGGGACCGCCACCTCCGGGACGGCGCTCCGGTCGCCGGGCGCCATTACTGGGCAGGTTCCGGAGATCCGCAGGCGATCGCCTCAGCGGCCCGGGATTGGTATGCAGGGCATTCCCTGACGGGTCAGGCGGAGACCTTCCGGCGGCTGCTGGAGTGCACCGGGATTCGCGCGTGAAAATCCTCCACTATTCGCCCGCGTTCCTCCCCAAGGTCGGCGGCCTGGAGCTCAACGTGGCCAATATCGCCGAGCACCTCCAGCGGGTGGGGCACGAAGTTACCGTGGTCACCACGACTCCGAGCGGCGAGCCCGACCATTTTCCCTTCCGGGTCGTCCGTCGCCCCTCCCCCTGGGAATTCCTACGCTGGACCCGCTGGTGTGACCTCTTCTTTCAGGCCAACGTCAGCCTGCGAGGGCTCTGGCCCCTGCTGATCGTTCGACGGCCGTGGGCCGCCTCTCACCATAGCTGGTACTGCCGGACGGACGGCCGTATCGCCTGGCAGGATCGCCTCAAGCGCTTCCTCCTCCGCTACGCCGCCGCGTCCATTTCGGTCAGCCAGGCCGTGGCGGATGACCTCGCCACCCCCTCGATCGTCATCCCCAATCCTTACCGAGACCAACTTTTCTGTCTCATTCCCGGGATCGAGCGCGGTGAAGAGCTGGTGTTCGTGGGCCGGCTGGTCTCGGACAAGGGGGCGGACATTCTGCTGGACGCGCTGTCGTTGCTCAGCGAAGCGGGGCTCGAACCTCGGCTGACCCTGGTCGGCGACGGCCCCGAGGCGGCGAGGCTGCGAGAGCAGGCCCGCTCTCTGGGCCTGGCGGATCGCGTCGATTTTCGGGGCACCGTGACCGGAGAGGCACTGGTCGAGGTTCTGAATCAACACCGCATCCTCGTCGTCCCCTCCCGCTATCGCGAGCCCTTCGGCATCGTGGCGCTGGAAGGCATAGCCTGCGGCTGCGTCGTGGTGGGTTCTTCCGAGGGCGGCCTCAAAGAAGCCATTGGACCTTGTGGCCGGACGTTCCGAAACGGCGACGCCGCCGACCTGGCTCGGGTTCTGGGAGACGTCCTGCAGCACCCCGAGCTGGACGATGAATACCAGCGCCCCGCTCCAGAACATCTGGCCGGCCATAGCGCCGAACGGGTGGCCGCCGCCTACTCGCGTGTCCTGTCAGAAGCCGCTGGCGAGACGGAGAGGAAAACCGCGACATGAACCCACGAGTCCTGCTGATGCTGGCCGGCAGTGCAGCAGTTGTCTGGTCCATCCGGCGCTGGCGACTCGCCATTCAGGTCGGCATGGTGCTGCTGATCTTTGAGGGAGCTCTCCGGAAATGGGTTTTCCAAGGATCTCAGGACCTGGTCTACTTCGCCAAGGATGTCTTCTTCCTGGGAGCCTATCTGGGCTATCTGCAGGAGCTGCCGCACCTGCGCCATCGGCTGATCAAGCTGCCGGCCTTCTATGGCGTGCTGATCCTCGCCGCGATCTTCGGTCTGTTACAGATTTTCAATCCTTCCCTGCCGAACTTGCTGGTCGGTGTGTTCGGCTTCAAGGCGTACTTCTTCTACGTGCCTCTGCTTTTCATCATACCCGCGGCGTTTCCCAACGACTCCGCGATCTATCAGTTCCTGCGCCGCTATGCTCTCCTTTCCATTCCGGTGGGCCTGCTGGCGATAGCCCAGTTCTTGAGTCCCGCTTCGAGCATCCTCAACACCTATGCGCGGACGAATGAGGAAGCCTACATCGCCACTTTCGGCAGCTCGACCTTCGTGCGGGTGACGGCGACTTTCTCTTTCATCAGCGGCTACACCGCCTATCTCCTGGCCACGGCCATCCTCATCCTGGGCCTTCTGGGGGCTGGACGCTGGCGTTTCCAGGGCCATCTGCTGATCCTCGCCGCGCTGGGCATGACCCTTCTGGGCATTCTGATGACCGGCTCGCGGGGGCCCGTGCTGCTTCTGGCCCTGCTGCTACCTCTGTACTGGTGGCTGGCGGTGATCCGCGAGCGAGGCGGAAGCACGGCCTTTGGCCGCTTGATGATCGCGCTGGTCCTGGTAACGGCGTTCATCGTCTATGCCGGCGAGGACATGCTGAGCGCGTTCCGCGGCCGGGCAGCGGGTGTCAGTGACGTCCGCGGCCGCCTCGTCGCTCCGTTCCTGTCGCCGTATCGGCTTCTTCCCGATGCGGGATTCTTCGGGTTCGGCATCGGCTCCACGCACCAGACGGCGGCGACCTTGGCGCCGAGCCTGGTGCCCTATAGCTGGCTCCACGGACTGATCGTAGAGGCGGAGACCGGCCGGGTGATGTTGGAGCTGGGGGCGTTGGGTTTCCTTTTGGTCTACTTCCTCCGGGTCTACTTCGCCCTCTTCTCTTTCCGTCAAGTCTTCGTGTTGCGGACCCGGTTTCATCGGGCCATGGCGACGGCCGCCCTCCTCTTCTCACTGATTGCCATTCCCGGTGGCATCGTATTCGACGTGACCTTGGACGTCTATTATTGGTTCTTTGCCGGCCTCCTGATGCTGATGATCCGCCTTGATCAGGAAGCCATCAGGACAGCCGCCCGCGCGCGGATCACCGCCCCGGCCGAGACTCCCGGATCGCTGGTGCCGGTGCCCACGGTTCGCGAAACCTTATGAAAGCACTGGTGACCCATCCGGGCCGGCAGCACTCGCATCAAGCGGCGCTGGCTCTGGAGAAAGCGGAGATGCTCGCCGGTTACTGGGCGGGTGTACCCGCGGCGGCAGAGCAGGTGCGGCGGGTGCCGGGAATTCTGCGCCGCCGCTTCGCCCGCTATGCGCCGGTCTCCCTGAAACCCGAGCACGCGCGCTGGTTTCCCTGGACTCCCGCCCTCCGCCGAACCGGTGACTCGTTGCTGCCGTCCGGCGGCGCAGCCTGGACGGACTTCGCCGCCTGCCGATGGTTCGACCGCTGGGCGGCCGGAGAGCTCGAAGGAGCTCGAGCGGATGCCGTCATCGCCTGCGAGATCTCGGCCCTCGCCACCTTTCGTCAGGCGCGGCGGCAGGGAATGATCACGTTCCTCGACGCGCCCTCGATCCATCACACGGCGCAGGACCGCCTGCACGGCACGACCGACCCTCCAGCCCTGCACCGGCGGATCGTGCGGATCAAAGATGAGGAGATCGCGCTGGCGGACTACATCCTCACGGTCTCAGAGCTGGCGCGGTTGACTTACCTCGACGCCGGGATACCCGCCGAGAAAGTCCATGCCGTACCGCTGGGAGCCGACCTCGACCTGTTCTCCCCGAACGGCGAAGCTAAAAGTGGAAATCTCACGTTTCTCTTTGCCGGCGCGACGATCCATCGCAAGGGCTTCGATCTCCTCCTGGAGGCGTTCGATCGTGTAACCGCCTCGGAACCCGGTGCACGGTTGCGGATCATCGGGACCCGCGGCGATTCAGGTCATCTTCTGGACAGCCGAGCCGGGGGTGGCATCGCTTTCCTCGGTCCACGAACGCAGCCTGAGCTGGCAGAGGAGCTGCTGCGGGCCGACGTCCTCGTCCTTCCTTCGCGCAACGACTCCTATGGCATGGTCGTGGCCGAAGCTCTGGCGTCCGGAATCCCCGTCCTGATTTCCGAGATGGTGGGCGCCAAGGACCTGGTGACGGAGGGCAGGAGCGGCTGGGTCGTTCCGGTGGAGAACGTCGCCGCCCTGGTGGATCGGATGACCTGGTGCGCCAGCCATCCGGAAGCCGTTCGTGCCATGGCGCCGCTCTGCCGGCAGGCTGCGGAGACCGCCACCTGGCCGGCCTACCACCTGCGGCTCGCAGGGTTGCTGCGCGATCTGATTTCCGGATGAGAATCCTCCACGTCATCCCCACCTACCTTCCCGCCTGGCGTCACGGCGGACCGGTCCTCGCCGTCCACGGCCTGTGCAAGGCCCTGGTGGCACGGGGACACGAGGTGACCGTCTTCACCACGAATGTCCATGGCGATGGAACCCTGGACGTTCCCCTGGGCAAGCCGGTCCATATCGATCGTGTCGCGGTCCAGTATTTCCCCGTGCGCCTCCCTCGCCGTCTCTACTTCGCGCCCGGCTTGAGAAAAACTGCGCGGGACAGCATTCATCGCTTCGACGTGGTCCATCTCCACTCGGTGTTCCTCTGGCCCACTTCGGCCGTGGCACGGGCTGCCGAACGGGCGGGAATCCCTTACGTTCTCTCGCCGCGGGGAATGCTGGTGCCGGAGCTCATCCGGAGCCGCGGCCGCTGGCGCAAGCTCGCCTGGATGGCCCTCGCCGAGCGCAGGACGATCGAACGGGCCGCGGCCCTGCATGCCACGAGCCCGCTGGAGGCCGAGGAGGCCGGCCGCCTGGGGCTCCGCCTGCCGGGCGTTTTCGTCGTGCCGAATGGGATCGATGCCGAGACGTGGACCGGCAACGGCTCCGCTCCGTCCTCTACGGTTGAAGGTCTCCTGGCAGGCAGCCCTTTCCTCCTCTTCCTGGGTCGCCTTTCCTGGAAAAAGGGATTGGACCGGCTGATTCCGGCGATGGCTCGCGTTCCCGACACGACCCTGGCGATCGCCGGCAATGACGAAGAGGACCTGCGGCCCGCGCTGGAGCGGCTCGCCGAGCAGGCCGGTGTCGCGGACCGCGTCACCTTTGTCGGTCCCGTCCATGGGACGGACAAGGCCGCTCTCCTCCATCGTGCAGCGGCCCTCGTCCTGCCCTCGTACTCGGAGAACTTCGGCAACGTGGTCCTGGAGTCCTGGGCCGCCGGCCGTCCGGTCGCCGTCACCCCTACGGTGGGTCTCGCGGACACCGTTCGAGAGACAGCGGCAGGGATCGTCGCTGAGGGAGATTCCGCTCAACTCGGAGACGCGCTGCGGGACCTTTTGAACGATCCGGTCCGGCTCAATGAAATGGGACAGCGCGGCGCGACAGCGGTCCGGGAACGCTTCGGGTGGGCGGCGGTGGCAAAAGAGATGGAAGCCTTGTACGAGCAGGTCAGGGTTCATCCCCGATGAAGATCACCTTCCTCGTCGAGCGCCCCACCCAATTCGAGGCGCCGTTCTACCGCTTCGCCGCCGGCGATCCCGAGCACGAGCTGCGGGTCCTGTTCACCCGTGCGGACGCCGCAAAGCCGGTCTTCGATCCGGAGCTGGGAAAGCCCGTCTCCTGGGGGATCGACCTGCTCGGCGGCTATCCCTATGAGGTCTGCCGGTCCGGAGAGGACCTTCTGAAACGGCTCCGTCCAGGATCCTGCGACCTGCTGATCGTGAACGGCTATACGCAACCCGTTTACCGGCAGGGGGCTCGGATCGCCAGGAAGGCGGGGATCGCGACGGCCCTGCGCCTCGATTCCGTCCTCTGGGACGGCTCCTTCGCCCGGAACATCGCCAAGCGTCTGCTGTTCGCCACCTACATGAAGAGCACGTACGATCTGTTCCTCGGCGTGGGCAGCCTGACTCTGGACTACCTCCGCCGGTTCGGAATCCCTGCCCAACGCATGGGTCTTTTTCCCTACGCCGTGGACGTGGAGACGTTCCGATCGCGGTCCATCCTGACGCCGGCGGAGCGCGCGGCGGTGCGGGAGCGGCTGGGGATTCCACCGGACGTCCGGGTCGTTTTGGCCTTGGCCAAGTTCAACGAGCGGGAGGCGCCGTGGGACCTCCTGCGCGCTTTCGCCCGCCTCGGCCGCGACGACGTCTGGCTGGCGCTCGCGGGAGACGGCCCCGAGCGCGCCACCCTGCAAGGCCAGGCCGGTCCGCAGGTCCGCTTCCCCGGCTACATCCCCTATCCTGACCTGCCGGACCTCTATGCGGCCGCGGACCTCTTCGTCCACCCCGCCCGTGAGGAACGCTGGGGAGTCTCCATCCAGGAGGCCCTCGCCTGCGGTCTGCCGGTGATCGCCTCCTCCCGCGTCGGGGCGGGTCACGACCTGATCGACCCCGGCGGCAACGGCTTCATCTATACGGCCGGCGACGACGGCGAGCTCGCCCTCCGGGTCTGCGAAGCGCTGGACCTGCCGCCGGAACGAATCCGCGAGCGCAGCCGCGAGATCCTCGCCCGCTGGGACTATGCCGCGAGCTGGCGCAACCTCCTGGAGGCGGCCTCCCGCGTCGCAAGGCAATCGTGATTCCTCTCTCCGTCCTGGTCACCACCCGCAACGAGGAGGCCAACATCGAGCGCTGCCTGCGGAGCGTCCATGGCTTCGCGGACCAGATCTTCGTCCTCGACTCCGAGAGCTCGGATCGCACGGTGGAGATCGCTCGACAGTATGCCGAGGTCCACACCCTAGCCTACGACCATACCCGGATCATCCCCTGGATCTTTCAGTGGGGATTGGACAACCTCCCGCTGCGCAACGACTGGGTGCTGATCCTGGAGGCCGACCAGGCGGTGACGCCGGCGTTGCGCGAGGAGGTCGCCGCGCTCCTCGCCCGGCCCGACGTGCGTGAGGACGGCTTCTACATCCGCCGCCGCCAGATCTTCCGGGGCAAGCCCCTCCGCTTCGGCGGCTATGGCAGCAAAGTCCTGTTGAAGCTCTTCCGGCGGAGCCGATCCGAGCTGGACCCTGTCGAGCAGGACACGCGGGTCTACGTCAGCGGTCCCGTCGGACGGCTGCGCGCGCCTCTGGAGGAGTGGAACGTCAAAGAAGACTCGATCCAGTTCTACCTCGAGAAGCATCTCCGCTATGCTGAGGCCTTCGCACGGGAAGAGCGGGATAGGCGGCGGCGCAACCTGCCGTGGAAGACCGCGCCGCGCTTCTTCGGGATCCCCGACGAGAGGATCCTCTGGCTGAAGGACCGCTATTACAGAATGCCGCTCTTCGTCCGCCCTTTTCTCTACTTCTTCTACCGGTACTTCATCCTGCTGGGCATCCTCGACGGCAGAAACGGCTTCGTCTTCCACTTCCTCCAGGCGTTCTGGTTCCGCCTCGTCGTCGATATCCGTTTGGAGGAGTTATTGAGAGAGGATGGCCAGGCGTGAGCCGCATCCTCGGGCTCAGCGTCTATCACGCCGACGCCTCGGCGGCCGCGGTGGTGGACGGACGGTTCGTCGCCGGCGTCGAGGAGGAGCGCTTCCGCCGGATCAAGCACTGGGCCGGCTTCCCCGAGCTGGCCATCCGTTTCTGCCTGGAGGAGATGAGCGGCGGCGACCTCGGCGGGATCACCGCCCTTGCCGTGGCCCGCCAGCCGCGGGCCTACCTGGCGAGAAAAGCGGCCCTGGCGCTCCGCCACCCCCGCAGCCTCCGCCGCGCCCTCGGCCGCGCCCGCAACCTGCGGCAGGTCGCTTCGCTGGAGGAGCGGATCGCCGCCGCTTTCGGCGGTCCGGCGCCGCGGCTCCATCCGGTGGAGCATCACCTGGCCCACGTCGCTTCCGCCTTCTTCTGCTCGCCCTTCGACGAGGCCATGTGCCTGACGGTGGACGGCTTCGGCGACTTCGTCTCCACCATGACGGCCGTAGGGCGGGGGAACACAGTGGAGGTGCTCGACCGGGTCCACTTTCCCCATTCGCTGGGCCTGTTCTACACCGCGATCACCCAGTTCCTCGGCTTCCCCGGCTTCGGCGACGAGTACAAAGTGATGGGCCTCGCGGCCTACGGCGAGCCTTCCTTTGCCGAGCGGCTCGGACGGATCGTGCCGCCGCGGCCGGACGGCACCTTCGCTCTCGATCTGCGCTACTTCCGCCATCTCTCCGAAGGGGTGGACATGACCTGGGAGGATGGCGCGCCGGAGCTCGGCACCATCTACACCCCGGCACTGGAAGAGCTGCTGGGGCCGGCCCGGTCAGGTGAGGAGCTGACGCAGCGCCACAAAGACCTCGCGGCGTCGCTCCAGGCGGTCTATGAGGAGCGCTTCTTCTCCTTGGTGAACGCCCTGCAACACCGCACCGGCCTCAAGCGGCTGGCCCTGGCGGGCGGCTGCGCCATGAACTCGCTTGCCAACGGCAAGTTGTTCGATCGCACGGGCGTGGAGGAGGTCTTCATCCAGGCCGCGGCCGGCGACGCCGGCACCTCGCTCGGCGCAGCGCTCTACGTTCACCACGCCGTGCTCGGCGCGCCCCGCGACGGCTTCGTCATGGAGCATTCCTACTGGGGTCCCGGCTACGGGGATGGCGAAATCCGGCAGGCGATCGCGGCAGCCGTCCCCGGCTCCGACGGCCGCGACGGCGTCTGGGGCGAGATCCGGATCGAGGCGGTCCAGGACGACGAGCGGCTGGCGGACCAGACCGCGGAGGCCATCGCTCGCGGCCACGTGGTGGGCTGGTATCAAGGCCGATCGGAGTGGGGGCCCCGCGCCCTCGGCAACCGCTCGATCCTGGCGGACCCGCGCCGGGCGGACATGAAGGAGATCCTGAACCTGAAGATCAAGCGCCGGGAGTCGTTCCGGCCCTTCGCTCCTTCGGTGCTGGAGGAGCGGACGGGCGAGTGGTTCACGATCGACTACCCCGATCCGTTCATGATCAAGGTCTACCCCATCCGGCTGGAGAAGCGGCCTCTCGTTCCCGCCGTCACTCACGTGGACGGAACGGGACGCCTCCAGACGGTCTCTCGCACTTCGAATTCCCGCTACTGGAAGCTGATCTCGGCCTTCGAGCGCCGGACGGGCGTGCCCATGGTGCTCAACACCTCGTTCAACGAGAACGAGCCGATCGTCAACACGCCCGCCGAGGCCCTCGACTGCTTCCTGCGTACCCGCATGGACCGTCTGGTCCTGGGCGACGTGGTCCTCGAGAGGAGCTGAAGGTGTTGATGCGCTCTCTGCTCGAAAGGCTGAGCCGCGATCGCGTCCTGCGGCGCCGACTGCCGCCGGAGCTCGGAGGCCATTCCCTGTTCGTCTCGCCGGATGCGGCCCTCAAGCTCTGGCGCCGCGATCTCGGCCGGACCGATCCCCTCCTTCTCCGCCTGGCCGTCGAGCTGGTTCAGCCGGGCTCCATCGTGTGGGACGTCGGTGCCAACGTCGGAATCTTCGCCTTCGCCGCCGCTCACCGTGCCGGCCCGGCCGGCAGGATCCTCGCCGTGGAGGCCGACGACTGGCTGGCGGGGCTGATCCGCCGCTCGGCCGCCGGCGCCGGGCCTGCCTACGCGCCTGTCGACGTTCTCGCCGCCGCGGTTTCCGACCGGTATGGCATCGCCGAGTTTCGCATCGCGAACCGCGGACGCGCGGGAAGCCACCTGAGCACCGTGGGCGGGACGACGCAGACCGGAGGACACCGGGAGCTGCGAAAGCTGGTGACCGTCACGCTGGACGGACTGCTCGAATGGTTCGCCGCGCCCCAGGTCGTCAAAATTGACGTCGAGGGCGCGGAAGCTCAGTGTCTGCGCGGCGCCGAAAGGCTTCTCGCCTCCGTACGACCGGCGGTCGTCTGCGAAGTCTCGGCCGAGAACGGTGCGGAGATCCGCGAGATCCTCCACCGCCACCGCTATGAGATCTTCGATGCCGCGGCGCCGCCGGCGGACCGCCGGCCCCTTGCCGCGCCCGCCTGGAACACCCTCGCACTCCCCGCAGAAGGCGGGCAAACCGATGGCGGCTGATCCGTCTCCGCTTCCCCCGCCGCTGGTCCAGCGTCAGCCCCTCCCGCAGAAGCGATCGCAGGGCCGCCTGCGCAAGCTCTGCTTCTATCTGATCGTGGCGCTCGTTCTCGGCGAGGTCGCGGTTCGGGCATGGGAGGGCCTCCGCGGCGGCACCGGCAGCCTCTACAACGAGATCGTGAAGGCAGGACCCCGTTTCAAGCTGCGCCCCGGCGCGGTGACGGTTCCCGAGCGCTATGGCGACATCCGCTACCACATCAACCGCGATGGCTACCGGGACGGCGAGCCTCGATCCGCCGCGCGCCGGATCGTCCTTCTGGGAGATTCCGTGAGCTTCGGCCTCGGCGTGGACCAGGACGAGATCTACCCCGCGCGGCTCGAGCGGCGCCTCAACGGCGGCCGGCGTCAAGCTTGGGACGTCGTCAATCTCGCCATCTTCGCCTACAACACCGCGCACGAGCTCGATGCCTTGCGGAGCGACGGCCTGAAACACCGGCCGGAGCTGGTGATCCTGCAGTTCTACATGAACGATTTTTCCGTTCCCACCGCCGGCGGTCCGCCACCGCCCCCGCCGTCCGTGATGAACCGGTTGGCCGCGCTCAAGAACCGCTTCGTCTACAAGTCGGCCCTCTACCGCCGGCTGTACCAGACCGCGACGAGGCTCTCCTTCGTCCTCTTTCACGATCTCCGCCGCAATCGCTACTCCGAGACGCTGAACGACGACGAGCCGCGGAACAAGGCCGTGTTTCTGGCGTCCGCGCCGGACGACGATGCCGTGGGAGCGTTCCGGATGATCCGCGAGATCCACCGCCTGGCGGAGGAGAATGGGGCGCGGCTGCTCGTCGTCCTCTCCCCCGACGAGGTGCAGCTCTTTACCGATCGGTTCGACGTCATCAACGCGCGGTTCCGCTCCTTCTGCGGCAGGGAAGGCATCGCCCTGTTCGATCCGCTGCCGGCTCTCCGCGCGTCTCCCGACCGGGCCCGGCTGTTCAACGACGGCGTTCACTACAGCCCGCGGGGCCACGCCCTCCTTGCGGATCTGCTTTACCGCGACCTGCTCCGCCGCGGGTTCGTGGCCGGATCGCGCGCCGTTGATTTACACTAGCCGCCGATCCCGAAAGCGTAACTGGTGCCTTTACTGCGAAGGACGGCGGGCCTCCACATGACGAGCGAGACCACGGCGAACGAGACTGCCACGGCGGGCAAGCCCCACTTCCCGGGGCTCGACAGCCTCCGCTTCCTCGCCGCCTTCTTCGTCGTCCTCGACCACATCCCCATGAACCAGGGCAGCGCCGGTCTGCCCAATCCCTCCTACGGAGCGCTCTTCTTCCGCGGCGAGCCGGCGGTGGCGTTCTTTTTTACCCTGAGCGGCTTTCTCATCACCTATCTGCTCCTGGAGGAGCGCCGCCGCACCGGCGAGGTCCGGGTGGGGAGCTTCTACCTGCGGCGCGCCTGCCGCATCTGGCCGCTCTACTTCCTGATCGTCATCCTTGGCCTGAGCTTCTATAACTTCCTGCTGCCCCGGCTGTCGATCCACTACCCGGTGGAGTACGACCTCCGCGTCGCCGTCCTTTTCTACGTCCTCCTCCTGCCCAACGTGATGAACGGCCTCTACCGGGTCGGTGGCATCCTGAATCCTCTCTGGTCGATCGGAGTCGAGGAGCAGTTCTATCTCTTCTGGGCACCGGCTCTGCGGCGCCTGCGCGATGCCCTGCCTGGCTTCTGCTGGGGGCTGCTGGGCACCTCCTTTGCCGCCTTCTGCCTCAACCACGCCGGCGTCTTCGGTGGCGGCAGCGTCCACATGATCGCCGGTCAGCTCCGTTTCCACTTCATGGCCGCCGGCGCTCTCTGCGCCTGGGCGCTCCAGCGGCACAGGGAGCGATTGCTCGCGCTCCTGCCCTTCTCGAGCCGGCCGCTGCAATACCTCCTTGCCGCCTTGCTCCTCGAGTACTACCTGGCGGGCCTGATTCCCTGGGGCTGGTTTCTCGAAGAGATCCTCCAGGTAGTCCTCTACTCCTGGCTGATCGTCACGGTGGCGGCCAATCCCCGCAACGTGGTCCGGGTCTCGAACCCGGCCTGCGAGTATCTGGGGACGATCTCCTACGGGCTCTACATGTGGCACATGGTGGCCATCTATGGGACCTCGGCGTTGTTCCGGGCCACTTCCTGGTGGCGGGGCCACCTCGCGCTCTACTGCATCGCCTATTACGGGATCGCCTTCGGGGCAACCGTCCTGATTTCACATCTCTCCTACCGCTGGCTGGAGCGCCCTTTCCTGCGCCTCAAGGACCGGCGGTATTCTCCCGTGTCGGCGCTCGCTCCGCTCGGGGCCACCCACGCGTCAGCCGCCTCCGCACTTCCGTCCAGGCCAGATCCCGGAAGCGGCACCGCCGCGCCGGCACCGTTCCCAGCCGGACCGCTGGCTCGCTCGTTGGATCAGCGGGTCGCTCCAGGAATCGCGGGAGCAGATGGCGCAGGGGGCTGACGAAATGGAGGGCTACAGTGCCGCCCGACTCTTCCTCTCCAGGCTGAGGGAGCCGGATGAGGCGGGGGTCCCAAAGCCGGCAGTCCGCGCGGGCTCCCAGGAGAGCCCAGGCCGTCTGCTCCGCCCAGACCGGAGCGAACCGGAACTCCGGCCGCGAGAGATACCACTCCAGGAGGTCCGGATCGAAATACCGGGTCCGGAAATGGAGGATGCCGGTGTTGACCCGGCACGCCAGAGCCAGCCTGCGGTGGATCAGGAGGTGCCAGGAACGAACCGAGTAGGCGTTCTGCCGGTCGCTCATGAAGACAGCTCCCGTCTCGGGCGCCGGGAAATGAAAGAGACCCGCGAACGGGCGCAGGAACAGGACGTCCGAGTCACAGTAGCTGAGCTCGTCCCCGGCCAGGAGCGGAACATCGATCAGCTTGAGCGCCAAGGGGTTCCGCCGCCGGAACGCCAGCAGGGAGGGCCGGCCCGCGAAGGCCTCCCCGACGCGTTCGTCCGCCTCGGCCCGCGGCACGACCCGAGGGTTTTCCAAGCCCTCTCGCAAACGGTCGAAATCCTCCGCCGTGAGCGAGCCGTCGTCGTGCACGAGAAGACGTAAGGCCTCGGCCGAGCAGCGCAGCAGGCTCCCCAGGCAGGCGAGGGCCATCTCGACGTGGGCATGCCCGAGCAGAGTGGCGACTTCGCGCGGCGATTCCTCGTCTACCGTTTTGCGCATTCGGCTCCGACCGTTTACACTCAGTCGTTCATCCCGGACAGCGAAGCTGACCGCCTTTCTCTAAGAAGGATGGAGGAGAAGTAGACCATGAATTGGAATGTGAAGAATGTTTTAGTGACCGGGGGCGCCTCTTTCATCAGCTCCCATCTCATCGACCACCTCGTGGAGAAGGGGGCGCGCTCGATCCGCGTCGTCGACGACCTGTCGAGCGGCCGGCTGGCGAACATCCAGAGCCACATCGACAGCGGCATCGTCGAGTTTCATCAGGCTGACCTGCTGGATCCCGGCGTGCCCCAGCGCATGGTCAAAGGCATGGACGTCGTCTTCCATCTGGCGGCCATCCATGGCGGGCGCGGCTTCGTGGATCTCCACCAGGCCGCCTGCGCCCAGAACCTCGCAATGGACGGCATGCTGGTCAAGGCTGCCTACGAGGCCGGTGTCGAGAAATTCGTCTTCGCCTCCTCCGGCTGCGTCTATCCCAACCACCTACAGGGAGACGTCCGTCAAGAGCTCTATCTCTCCGAGGAGATGGTCGGCCCGCCCTACGACGCGGACAACATGTACGGCTGGGCCAAGCTGATGACGGAGATGACGCTGCGCGCCTATGCCCGCGACTTCGGGTTCAAGTCCGCCTCCTGCCGCTTCTTCACCGTCTACGGCGAGCGCGGCGTGGAGAACCACGCCGTCATCGCCATGATCGCCCGCGCCTTCGTACGCCAGAATCCTTTCGAGGTCTGGGGCGACGGCACGCAGATCCGCAACTGGACCTACGTCGGCGACATCGTGCGCGGCATGGCGCTCGCGGCCGAGAAAATCGACGACGGCACCGCCGTGAACCTCGGCACCGAGGAGCGCACCCGGGTCATCGACGCCGTTCGCGAGGTGCTCCGTTACACCGGCCACGAGGCCGAGATCAAGCTCCTTCCCCACATGCCCACCGGACCCCTCAACCGCGTGGCCCGCAACGGCCTGGCGCGGGAGCTTCTGGGATGGGAGCCGCGGATGAAGTTCATGGACGGCCTGCACCGGACCATCGACTGGTACTTCGGATCGCGCGAGCGCGAGGCAGTGAGCGGCTATCTCGAGGAGATGCTCACCGAACGGTAGCGGCGGTGCACAAGCTGGTCTACCTCTGCGACTGGCTGCCTCCCGACTTCGGGGCCGTCGGCCAGTACAGCCTCCTCTTCGCCCGCGAGCGCGCCGCGACAGGGGAAGACGTGACGCTGGCCGGCCTCTCCGCGACCGCGGACTCGGTCGCGGAGGAACGGCTCGGGGAGGGGCGGCTGCGGATCGTCCGCGTCCGCGCCCCCCTCTACGACCGTGCGGATTTCCGCAACCGTGCCCTCTGGACGGCGCGGACCAACCTGTCGCTCCTCTGGCGGCTGCGGCGGGAGCTGAAGAGCGCCGACGAGATCCTCTTCACCGGCAGCCCGCCGTTCCTCATCCACCTCCTCGTTCCCCTCAACCTTCTGCTGCGCAAGCGGCTCACCTACCGCATCACCGACTTCCATCCCGAGTGCCTGATGGCCGAGATGGAGCGGGTGCCGGCGGCGCTGCGGCTGTTCCACCGCTGGACGGTGGCGCTGCGGCGGCGGGTGGACGGCTTCCAGGTGCTCGGGGAAGATCAGCGGTCGCGGCTGCTGGAGATCGGCATCCGCTCCGAGCGCATCGTCCTCAAGCGCGATCCGTCGCCGGTCGAGATCCCGCCGGATACCGCCCCGCTCGACCCGCCCGCGGAGCTCGACGGCCGGGCGATCCTCCTCTACTCCGGGAACTTCGGCGTGGCCCACGACCACGAGACCTTCATCGAGGGCTATCGCCGGCATCACCGCCAAGGCTCGGGTCGGACCGGGCTCTGGCTCAACGCCACGGGAGCCAAGGCGGACCGCGTCGAGGAGATCCTGCGCGGCGAGGGCCTGCCCGTCCACCGCAGCCGGCCGCTTCCCCTGGAGTCGCTGCCCCGGCTGCTCGTCACGCCGGACGCCCACCTCATCACCCTGCGTGACGGCTTCGTCGGCTACGTCCTTCCCTCCAAGGTCTACGGCTGCGTCCAGTCCGGCCGGCGCGTCCTCTACATCGGCAGCTCCCGCTCCGACGTTCATCTCCTCTGCTCGCAGGGTCTGCCCGCCGAGCGCTACCGGCGCGTGGAGACCGGGGATGCCGAGGGCGTCGCCCGCGCGCTCGAAGAAATCGCCGAGTGTATCGCAGCCCCTACTTCCCCACCCGCAGCCGATCCAGCGGGATCTCCCCCCGCTTCGACACCGGCACGGTGACCGCCCCCAGGATGGGAACCTCGAAGCGAAAGTCCGCGTCGAGCGCGTAGTCCGGCCGCGAGCGGTTTTCGAAGCTGCGGATGACGCGGTAGACATCCTCGTAGCGGATGGTCACCGGCAGCTCGACGACGCTGCGGCCGTTGGCGGCGATCCTCGTCTCCTGATCGCGGCGGCCGTCGAGAAGAGGCTGGCCGTTGAGGCGCAAGCGGTAGCCGATGGCGTCGAGCACCAGGGCCACCGCGTTGGGGTTGTCGACGCGGAACTGGAAGAGCAGGTCGGCCCCGGTGAGGGTGGTACCCAGGACACGCACGTCGGTGACGTCCACCTGCGGCTGGACGACGTTGCCGAGGCCGCCGAGACCTGCACAGGCCGTGAAGCTGAGCGCGGCGAGCACCGTGAGAACGGCGGCAGCTCTATGGAAAGAGGAGTTTCCCCTCAGATGAACGTCCATGATCGGCTCCTTTCCGGGCCGCCTCCGGCAGCCCCGCCGGGGTGGAAAGGGGCAAGATCCGTGCCGCACCGTCGCAGTCGTTCCCCCTCTCCAACTCCGCTGGAGAGGGGGCCAGGTGGTGAGGGTTCCGCGCGTTGACCTGTCCCTTCAAAAGGACACCCGCCGCTTCTTACACGTGCGCTTCGTGCATCCGTCCCGCGGCGTGGACCGGCACCTCAGCCTCGGAGAGCCGCGCCAGGGCCAAGGCCCCGAGCGACAAGCCGAAGTCGCGCAGGACGATGTCGAAGTAGCCGGGGATCAGCAGCAGGTTGATGATGATGGCCCACAGCCACGCCATGACGAGGTAGCCGCCGAAGCGCGGCCTGAACCACACCACGAGACCGGCCACGATCTCGATCACGCCGACCGCCAGCATGAATGTGGTGGCTTTGATCCCCAACATCTGCGGGACGATGGGTGCCAGGTATTGGGTCCAGTCGGTGAGAAGGTAAAAGAACTTGTCCAGACCCGCGATGATCGGCGCGATGATGAATGCGACGTGGAGAAGCTGGTAAGCCTGGTGGGAATGATGGTGAAGCGTGGTATCCGTGGTTGCCATGTCGACCTCCTTTCAGTTCCTGACTCCTCAGAGAGTCGCCAACCCGCCGGAGGTTACAGATTTGACTTCCGTCTTTCTTGCGCCCGGCAGGCCGGGGCGATGGTCGCCATCCTGTCTTCAGTGCAAATGGCATGCAGGAACGTCCGGTTCTACCATCCGACGCGCAGCTTGAGCGTCAGGTCTCGCCGGCGGTCACGGTAGAGTAGAAAACCTTCCCTCCTCCCGTGGACATAGAGATCGCGCAGGATTTCGACGTCTCTCCGGCAGTACTGCTCCACCAGATCGAGACGACCCTGGCGCACCCACTCCAGAGACTGCAAGCCGTCGGCCGATTTGGTGGTGCCGAGAGTTTCCTGCGCGAGATGTCCCATGCCGACGCGGAACCCCAGCCGGGAGTGGACGTGCTCCAGCAGGTCGAGGGTTGGCAGCAGGCGGGCGTAGTTCTCTCCCGTATAGCCGGCGAGCACCTGGTAGTCGAAGCGGCGGACGTTGTAGCCCACCACCAGGCTGGCCGCCTTCAGGGTGTCCACCAGCGATCGCACCTGCGGCTCGGAGAAGACCTCGAAGCGCCCCTCCTCCAGGTGGCAGACCACCCCGACCGCGACGCCCATGCGGTGGGCTTGTCCCCAGCCCCCCACCTCGGAGGCCGAGCGCAGGGTTTCGAGGTCGAAGAGGACGGTGCGAGGCTCCCGCTCGCGAGCCGGCTCCTTGCGGAAGAAAAAAGAGAACGCGCGCTGGAACAGGGAGGGCTGGGCGGGGATGGGCATGCCCGCGAATCCCTCACTCCCCTGACCCCTCTCTTTCAGAGGGAGAGAGGGGGAAAGCAAGGAAGAATTTCCTTTTTCTTCCCCCTCTCCCGGTGAGGTGGAAAGGGAGGGGGCAGGAGAGGGGGCCAGGGGGTGAGGGTCCGGGATGGGGGACGCCAGTTGGATCCTCACCGCCTCCCCCCACGCCACCGCCGGCTCCTCCAGCCCTAGCAACAGACGCAAGGCGCGGGCGGCCCCGGGCTTGTCGAGCGGCCGGTTGCCGTTGCCGCACTTCGGCGACTGGACGCACGAGGGGCAGCCGGTCTCGCAGGGGCAGCCCTCCACGAGCAGGCGCACCCGGCCGAGAAGATCTCTGAGGTCCGCGAAGCCGCGGGCGGCGATGCCAACGCCGCCGGGATGGCCGTCGTAGATGAAGACCGCGCCGCAGCCTAACTGCGGGTGGAGGGGATAGGAGATGCCGCCGATGTCTCCGCGGTCGCAGAGGGCGAGGATCGGGAAGAGAGAAATGCCGGCGTGCTCCGAGGCGTGGAGCGAGCCGAGAAAGTGCTCGCCCTGGCGGCGGAGGGTCTCCTCGATCGCCCGCGGCGCCGCCCACCAGAGCCCTACGGTCTCGAACTCCACGGGCGGCAGGTCGAGCGGCGTCTGGTCGATCGTCTCCTGGCCGTAGATGCGCTTGCGCTCGAAGCCCACCACGCGCTCGGTGACCTTGAGGCGCCCCAGCCAGGCCTGCAGCGGGCCGTCGTGGCGGGTCTCCAGCACCTCCAGGATTTCGGTTTCCTTCTCGGTCAGCGGCGTCGTGAAGTAATCGAGGTCCGCCGCCACCGCCTGCACCCGGCGCTCCTCGCGCTCCAGGGCTTCCACCAGATACTGCCGGCCGGCGTGGAGGTAGACCGCTCCGGGATGGCACTCGTGGAGCACGCGGACGCCGTCCACGGTGCCGATGGTGCGGCCCCCGGCGAGGATGGCGAAGGTCTCTCCCGTCCCCCGCAGGTTGATGAACCGTTGGGGACGGCGGCGCAGACAGAAGATCTCGTCGCCGTCGGCCGCGGCGAGCAGATGGCCCTGGTCGAGCAGTTTCTCCACCCGCGCTCCATGACGCGCGAGATAGGAACGGTCCTCGCCGGAGAGCGGCATCTCGGCGGCGGCGCAGACGAGATGGCCGCGCGAGACGGGATCGTTCTCGGGATCGACGATCAGCCGCTCGCAGGGCCGCTCGAGAAACTCCTGAGGATGATCGAGGAAGTACTGGTCGAGGGCGTCGGGCATCGCCACGAGCGCGGTGATGGAGTCCCGGCCGTCGCGGCCCACCCGCCCCGAGCGCTGCCAGGTGGCCATCATGCTGCCGGGGTAGCCCACCAGGATGCAGGCGTCGAGCCCGCCCACGTCGATGCCCATCTCCAGCGCCGAGGTGGAGATCACGCCGTCCAGCTTGCCCTCGAAGAGCGCCCGCTCGATCCGCCGCCGCTCCTCGGCGAGGAAGCCGGCGCGGTAGCTCGCGACCCGCAAGGCGAGGGCCGGCTCCTGGCGCCGCAGCCAGGAGTAGAGCAGCTCCGTGACCCGCCGCGCCTTGGTGAAGACGATCGTCTTCAGGCCCACGTTCACCAGCCGCACGAAGAGCTGCAGCGCCGTCGTATAGGGGCTCCCCTCCGGCCGGTAGAGCAGCAGGTGACGGCCCTCCCGGGGTGCGCCCGACTCGCGGATCCAGTGGAAGGGCCGGCCAGCCAGAGTCTCCGCGAACTCGCCCGCGTTGGCCGCGGTGGCCGAGGAGGCGATCAGTACCGGATCGCTCCCCAGCGAACGGCACAGCCGCAGGAAGCGCTGCAGCACGTGATGGAAGTGGCTGCCGAAGATGCCGCGGTAGGTGTGCAGCTCGTCGAGCACGATCCAGCGCAGGTCGGCGAGGAACGGCCCCCACGCCGTCCAGTGGCCGAGCACGCCGAGGTGCAGCATGTCGGGGTTGGAGATCACTACCCGCGGGAAATTCTTGCGGATCGCCAGGCGCTTAGAGGCCGGGGTGTCGCCGTCGTAGATCTCGCAGCCGGCAACGTCAGGGCCCAGGCCGGCCTCTTGGGCGAGGTGCAGGAACTTACCGCGCTGGTCCTGCCCCAGCGCCTTGAGGGGGAAGAGGAAGAGGCCGTGCCCCGGCTCTCCCCGCGTCGCCGCCTCCAGCGCGGGAACCTGGAAGATCAGCGACTTGCCGGACGCCGTGGGAGTCGTGACCAGCACGTTCTCGCCCCGCCGGACGGCCGCGATCCCCTCCGTCTGATGCCGCCACAGCCGGGGCACGCCTCCGCGCCCCAACGCCCGTGCAATGGGCTCCGGCAGCGGCGGATCGAGCTCACCGTAGACCGCCTCGGTCGCCGGCAGATAGGCCTCATAGAGGAGCTGCGGTCCGAGGCGCGGATCGAAACGCAGATCCTCGATCAGCGATGCCAGCTCAGAGGACAACGGGACGGCGGGGGCGGCGGTGTTACGGGGCATTACCGCCATGGTAGCATGGGCGTCCTGCCCGCGAATTTTCCTACAGCTCCTCCAGCACCCGCTTCCGCTTCTCCTCGAACTCGTCCCGCGAGATGAGTCCATCGTCGAGGAGGGCTTTGAGCTGGCGCATCCGCTCGGCGCCGGAGGGTCCGGCAGGGACGGCCAAACCAGCTCGGCCGGCGGCGCGATACTGCTCGGCCGCGGCGGCGATGGCGCGTTTGAACTCCAAGGGACGGGAGACGTTGCGGTATACCGCCATGCCGTGCTCGCTGGCGGTATCGATCTCCACGTCGCCAAAGCCGAGGAGGCGGCCCCAGAGGGTTTGCCGGTGCTCGATGTTGTTGATCTTGTCGAGCCGCGAATCCATCGACTGCCGGTTCAGGATGCCCGTGTTCCGCAGCACCCGGTGATTGGTGAGGACGAACTCGTTGGAGCATAGCACCAGGAGCTTCCAGCCGAGCACCAGGCCGATCACGACGGCGGCAGCGAGCGCCGGCAGTGTACCGGCCATGCTCTGAAATCCCAACCAGGCGGAGGCCGCGGCGGCGAGCGCGATCACCAGCAACGCGATGAGCGGCGCCAGCACGAGGCGGGTGATGTGGGCGCGGTAGAGGACTTCCTCGCCCGGTTGAAGGTGGTCCTGCAGGCTCATGGACGAAAGGATGCTACCCCAACCCGTTCAGCGCTGGAAGGCGTAGGAAATCTTGAAGAACAGCTCGCGCCGCGCGGGCTCGAGGCGTTCTTCCATGGAGAGGGCGCGGTCGTCGCCGTAGCCGAGGAAGAGCACGGTCTGCCAGTTGAGCTTGTAGGCGAAGAGCGCCGAGCCGTTGAAGGTCTCATCCCGCCGCGGCACCGGGAAGCTATAGAGATCCGGATCGAACTCGGTGCGGATCCACTGGCCGATCAGGCGCAGGAAGGCTCGGGCGCTGAAGTTGTAGGTGGCCTTGATGCGGCCCACGTCGGCGGTGAACAGCCGCTGGTCGCGCGGCCCGGTGCCGGTGGGCGAGACGTCGAGCCAGCGGCGGTTGCCGTTGAGCAGCAGCGACAGATGATCGGTGGGCCGGATGGTGAACCGCATCGCCATCGTGGCGCCCCGGCCCGGCCGCTCGTTGTCGATGTCGACCGACTCGCCGACGGTGAAGTCGAGACCCGCGACGGCGATGACGCCGGGAGGGCTCATCTGGATCGAGCCGACGAAGTAGTCGGCGTCGAAAAGACGCGTTCCCGCCCGCAGCCTCTCGCTGAAGTGCTCCAGGCTCATGTAACTGTTCCAGAAGCCCTGGAAGTCGATGCCGGGGATGATCTGCCGCAACACCTGATCCCCGTCCGTATCATCGGTGTTACGCGCCCGCAGGTAGGGTCGAATGCGGCGAAAGAGCCCCGCTTCGCGGTAGAACGCCCGGCCGCCCTGAAAGTAGCCGTCCCGCACTCCCACCTGAGGAAGAAAGCCGAGATCGGCGCGGAAGTCATCGCCGATGTCGGTGTACTCGAGATACCAATCCCAGGTCGGCGTGCCGTGGTCCCAGTTGACGTAGGCGGCGTGCGAGCCGAGGTCCTGCCCGTTCCATTCCGCGGCGAGCTCCGGCCGGTCGGGGGTGCGTGTGTCCCCCCACAGGAACTGCCCCCGCACCGAGTCCGCGCCGGTCGGCCGCCACTGGAAATCAGGACCGAGGACCCGGTTGTGGCCGCCGCCTTCAATCTCGCGGTCGGTCAGCAGAACGCTCACGAAGGAGCCTCCGAAGTCCCGCCGCACGCGGCCGATCGCCACCCGTGAGGAGAAGTCCTGCGGCGCCAGGAGCGAGAAGTCAGATCCGGGAAGGATGACGCTCCCTCCGCCCCGGTCCTCGGCGACCAGAACCGTGTAGAGGGTGTTGCCGAGTTGGCCCGTGGAGCGCGCTCCCCAGCGGGGCGAGGTGATGGTGCGGGTATAGACCGCCTGAATGGACGTCGAGAAGAGATCCAGCCCCTCCAGGAAGAACGGACGCTTCTCGGGGTAGAAAAGCGCGAAGCGCTCGTTGGCCGCAATCTGCGCCACGTCGGATTCGATCTGTGAGAAGTCGGGATTGATGGTGGCGTCGATCGCCGTGTCGGCGTTGGGGGTCCATTTGACGTCGAGACCGCCGTCCCAATCGGTGCCGCGGTCGACGAGGCGGCTGCCGAGGTCTCCCTCGGGAGTCCGCGACTGCTTGCCCGTCGTGTAGGGCGCGAGGACGACGTGATTGCCGGCCGGCAGCCCTTGCAGACCGACCAGTTTGGCCTCGTGGCAGATGAAGCAGTTCGAGCCGCGCGGCAGCTTGCTGGTCATGATCTGATAGCGAAAGTCACGGGTACGGTTACGGTAGAGAAAGATCCCCCAGGTCTGGGGATCGGCCCGCTCGTAACGCAGCGAAGAGAACGGAATGCGGATCTCCAGCGTCCAGCCATCAGCGCCGATGCGGGCCGCGGAGTCCCAGAAGAAATCGGGCGAGGAGTCTTCGCCGCTGGCTTCGCTGGTGATCGCGTCGTATTGGATGTTCCGGGGATTGACCAGGAACAGCGTGGCGCTCTTGCCGTCGTTGCGGGTGTCGAGGATCAGGCCGCCGTAGTCGGTGTAGCTCGGCACCACGTCGCGGTCATCGAATGGCGCCCGGATGCTTTTGGGATCAGGGTCCGAGAACTCGAAGGCGGCGTAGAAGTACCGGTCGTCGTGGGCGATCCAGGCAACGGTCTTCACGTTCGGTTCCACGTTGTCGCCGGGGGTGATCTCGTAGAAGGTGTCGATGCGGCTGGCATGGCTCCAGCCGGGATCGCCGAGGGCGCCGTCCACCTCGATCGGCCCGGTCGCCCGCGAGATGTGGAGCTCCGGCGCCGGCTCTGGAGGCGGCTCCTGGGCGCCGAGAGCGGAGGTGAAGATAAGGACGCAACAAGCCGAAAGGATTCGCATGATCGGATCGTCCACGGGTCACAGCCTTTAAAGAGGT
This sequence comes from Thermoanaerobaculia bacterium, assembly GCA_036002325.1. Taxonomy (GTDB): domain Bacteria; phylum Acidobacteriota; class Thermoanaerobaculia; order Multivoradales; family UBA5704; genus DATARR01. The sequence goes on from DASYTJ010000004.1 coordinate 118,762, forward strand.
GCGGCCGGGTGGGGGAAAAGTACCACGGGAGGGGCGGGAGTTTCTCCGAGCGCCCCTCCCGTGGAAACAGGGAGGATCGTCTCTTGCCTACAGGCGACGGAGAGGGGCGCGGCGTTACAAACCCCTCACCTCCCCGGCCCTCCTCTCCCGCCCCCTCCCTCCCCACACCGGGAGAGGCTGGCTCGCCCCTTGCACCACCCTTCGGCGTTTTGAGCTCGCTCGCGCAACGACTGCTCGTCGTCTCCAACCGGCTCCCCATCGTCCTAGAAAAGAAGAACGACGCTTGGAAGCTCAAACCGGGATCCGGCGGTCTGGTCAGCGCCCTCGCGCCGGTGCTCTCACATCGCGGCGGCGTGTGGATCGGCTGGCCGGGGTTGTCCCTTGAGCGCGACGAAACCTGGAAAGCCGTCCTGGCGCGGGGCTATCGGGACCGGGGATACGAGATGGTCCCCGTGCTCCTCGCTGCAGAGGAGGTCAAGGGCTTCTACGAGGGGTTCGCCAACGCCATCCTCTGGCCGCTCTTCCACGATCTCCTGGGACAGTGCAACTTCGACCCTTCCTTCTGGTACACCTATCTGCAGGTCAACGAGAAATTCGCCAGCTCCGTCCTCACCCACAGCTCTGAGGATGAAGACTTCATCTGGGTACACGACTACCATCTCATCCATGTTGCCGAGTTCATCCGCCGCAGGAACGAAGCCCTGCGCGTCGGCTTCTTCCTCCATATCCCGTTCCCGCCGCTCGACATCCTCTTGAAGCTCCCCTGGCGCGGCCAGATCCTCAAGGCGCTCCTCGCCTATGATCTGCTCGGTTTCCAGACGCCGCGGGACACCCGCAACTTCCTTGCATGTCTGCACGCTCTGCTGCCGGAGGCGGAGATCGTCGAGGAATGGCCGGTGAGCGTGGTGCACCTGGGCGCGCGGACCGTGCGTGTTGGAGCCTTCCCCATCGGCATCGACTTTCAGGGGTACGAGGAGTCGGCCCGCTCCGAGGATGTGACGCGGCGCATCGGTGAGCTCCGCGGCCAGATCGGGCCCGCCCAACTCATTCTCGGCGTCGACCGCCTCGACTACACCAAGGGCCTGCGCGAGCGCCTGGCGGCGTTCCGCAACGCCCTCCAGCGGCACAAGAGCCTGCGCGAGCAGGTGCTCCTGTTCCAGGTGGTGGTGCCCAGCCGGGAAGGCGTTCCCGAGTATCAGGCGCTGAAGGCCGAAATCGAGCGTCTGGTAGGCGAGATCAACGGTGAGTTCTCGACCGCCGGCTGGGTGCCCGTCCACTACCACTACAAGAGCCTGGTACGCCGCGATCTGATCGCCCTTTATCGCATGGCCCGGATCTGCTTCGTCACTCCAATCAAGGACGGCATGAACCTGGTGGCCAAGGAGTTCTGCGCCTGCCAGATCGAAGGCCGGGGAGCGCTCGTCCTCTCCGAATTCGCGGGCGCCGCGGCGCAGCTCCAGGGGGGTGCCCTGCTGGTCAATCCACACGACATCGAGGGGATGGCCGACGCCCTCAAAGCCGCCATTGACCTGGACGAGGCGGAGCGCCGCTGGCGGATGGAGGAGATGCGGCGGATCCTCCGCGAGCAAGACATCTTCTGGTGGGTCGACTACTATCTCCAGGCCGCTCTGGGGACCGTGCCTCACGACTTCCGCGCGCCGAGGGAGTACTTCCCGCTGCTGGAAATCGAAGAGTACTTCTAGGGATGCTGCCTTCCGCCCTCGGCCGCTGGGACGAGATCGCCGCTCGCCTGCAGGGGCGCCGCCTCGTCCTCTTTCTAGATTACGACGGCATTCTCTCCCCCATAGCGCCGCTCCCTGAGCTGGCGACGCTGCCCGGCGAAACGCGGCAGGTGCTGCGGAGGCTCGCTGCGCGCTTTCCAATGGCGATCCTCTCCGGCCGCGGCCGCGAGGACGTGGCTTCCCTCGTCGGGCTTCCCGGTCTCACCTACGCCGGCAGCCACGGCTTCGATATCGCCGGGCCGCCACCCAAGCCTGGCGCCCCGCCCCTCCGGCTGGAGGTGGGCGAAGGCGTCCCCGAGCGAATCGACCGTGCGGCCGAGTTGCTCCGACGCGACCTTGCGGGAGTCGCGGGCGTGCTCGTCGAGCCCAAGCGCTTCGCCATCTCGGTCCATTTCCGTCTCGTCGACGAGCGTGACGTGCCGCGCGTCGAGCGGACCGTGGACGCCGTCCTCGCCGCCGTTCCCGGCCTGCGCAAAGGTTACGGCAAGATGCTCTTCGAGCTGCGTCCCGATCTCGATTGGGATAAGGGACGAGCTCTCCTCTGGCTGCTCGACGCCTTCGGCCTCGATCGGCCGGAAGCGTTACCGATCTTCATCGGCGACGACGTGACGGACGAGGACGGCTTCCGCGCGGTCGCCGGCCGCGGGATCGGCATCCTGGTGAGCGGCGAGCCGCGCCATACGGCGGCGGAGTATTGCCTGAGCGATACGGACGAGGTCCGGGAGCTGCTCGATCGGCTGGCGACCTGAGAGAATCCCAATCCGTGAACGATCCGCAGACCGTCCTGAATCCCGATGCCGAGGCCGAGATCGCTTCTCCGGAGCCGTTAGCGCCTACCGTTGAAGAGAGCATCCCCGGCTCCCTGGCGCAAATGCAGCCGGGCGAGGTCCACGTCCTCGGTCCCTTCGCCGTGCCGGATCTCGCGCCGCGCCGGATCCGGATCTACCTGCCCCGCGGCTTCGCACCCGCGCAGCCGCATTTCGCGCTCTACCTGTTCGACGGTCAGAACATCTTCGACGACGAGTCGTCGTTCTCCGGCGGCTGGCACGTCCACGAGATCGTGGAACGGCTGACGAAAACGCGGCGGCCGGTGCCGGTGGTGATCGGCATCGATCACGGCGGCACCGAGAGACTCCGCGAGCTTTCGCCTTTCGCGATGGAAGACGAGCCCGGGCAGGCCCGCACCTTCCTCGACTGGATCACTGGCCGTCTGATGCCGGTCCTGTCGGCCGAGCTGAGCCTGATTCCTGGTCCGTTGGGCGCGGTGATCGGCGGCTCCTCGATGGGCGGCCTCGCCGCTCTCTGGTCCCACTTTCATTATTCGCAATCCTTCGGCGGCGGGATCGTGATGTCCCCCTCCTTCTGGATCGCGAACCAGGCCATCTTCACGGATATCGCCGCCCAGCCCACCCCGGAGGTCTCGCGCATTTATCTCGACGGCGGCGCCCGCGAGGCCAAGGGCGCGGTCGTCGAAGCCGTCAAGATCATGGCGGGGCACCTCACCGAGCGCGGCTACGACTCCGACCGCCTGATGTGGCGCGCGGACGCCCGAGGCACCCACAGCGAAGCGAGCTGGCGCCGGCGGCTGCCCGGGGCGTTGCGGTTCATGTATCGGGCGTAGCGCCGAGATTCCTCAGAAAGGGAAGACTGGGAGCGAAGAAGAATTCGCCTCCCTTCAGAGTCACCACTCTACTGAGATCGAAACCCACCCTTCCGGGCTGGTCCCAGGCGGTGGGCCATTGCTGAGAAGCCGCCGCGGCCACCCGGCCCGAGAAGGGATCGATGCCAACGCCTTGGCGAGGAAACTCCAGCCGGTTGGCCCATCTCTTCTGAAGAAAGGCGAACTGTCGGGAAATGTTGTGCTGGAAGCAGAGAAAGAGAGTCCCGACGCCAGCTTCCGGTTCGTCGTCCAGTCGAGGGCTGCGCCGGCCGTAAGTGATTCCCCGGCGGGCGATGCGGCTGGATCTCTCCTCTTCCAAAGGGCGATCGCTGCCGCCCCGCGGAGTCATCTTGCGGATGTGGGAATGAAAGGGGCAGCGACTTCCATCCCGATCATCCCTGTAATCGAAATCATTCGTCCCCGGATGATCGTCTCTGCCGGAGAGGACGAGCGGAGAGCCGTTGGGGAAGCGGCCCACCACCATCGCTTTCGCGAACATCTCGTCCCCGTTGGTTAGCTGCCGAGCAAGGTTCCGCACCAGATCCTTGAACTTCTTGACGTCCTGTTCCAGCTTCCGGTACACGAGGAAGCTGCCCCAGCAGTCCGGCTCAGGCGCGAAGGGGTCTTTAGCCAAGACCAGGTCGACGTCGGCTCGGGGATCCCATTGCTGACGGGTGCCGCCAGCCGGATCGACTTCGGTGAAATGCGGGTCGCTGATGCCGTCGACAAATCCGAAATGCTCGATCCGCTGACCACTTTCATTGAAGAGGGCCTTGCCTACCTCGATCGTTCGGGGCTCGGCCACGGCCATTTTTTGGAGCCCCAGTAGAACATTCGCGCACTCCGCCAAAAGGTTGCCGGCATCGTTGGCGGCGAGCAGAATCATGGCGTCGATCCGGTCACGGTAGCTCTCTTCCCAATCAATCTGCGGAGGATCATTCAACTCCCCTGCATAGGCCGCCATCCCCTTGGAGAAGGTTACCTGGACATCAGGAAAAAGCTCCGAATCGAGCTGTTCCGGATCGAGGCCCAACGCTGTGTAGCCGAAAGGGCTAATATAGAAGTTGCCCAGGACCGATCCGGCGTCCTGCCGCGTCTGCCGGAAGTGGTCGATCTCTTTGCCCTGCTGGCTGGCCGAGGTCACGTGTTGCCGCGAGAAGGCGGATATCCACTCGCGGATCTTGTCGGCCGGAGCCGTGAACCGCAACGGCAGGAGAACCACATGCTTACGATTGTGGCTCTTGAGAATGTTGCTTTGCAGCTTGTCGGGTTGCATGGCGCACCGGCCTAACTCGTCACCATTAGCGTGGGCGGGCACAGACCGCCATGAAGAGTTCCCGCTTGGCCTCCCACGCCAAAGCCTGACAGAGGGACAGGGATCGGGACGGGAGGGGCGGGAGTATTAGCTGCTAGAGGTTGCGGCTCCAACTCGAAGAATACCTCGAAGTCGGCAAGCGCCCGGGCCACCGGATAACTGCTCGGCACTCCAATAAAGGTGTCGATCTCCCGGTTTTCGATCCAGATCTCCACAGGATCACCGGCGTCAGCAGTCCAGCGCAAATCCCGGGGAGGTGGAGTGGAATTGCTGTCGAAATCGAACCGGCTCCAGCGCAAGATCATCTCGTTCTTGCACTCGATTTCCCAGGCCAGTTTCACCGAAATCCTGCGTTCGCCAAACGTGCTGTTGAAATTTTGACCACCGCTCTCGATCTTGACGGTCTTGACGCTCAGCTCCGCCGTATACAGCTTGCCGCCGGAAAGTCCACGAATCCGGGAGACGATACGACCTACTCTGCTGTTCTCGTCTGCCTTGGGCTTGAGCTCCTCGGTTAAGAGAATTGGGTCGATGTGCTCATGGCCGGGGAAAACATCAGACATCTTCGCCATGTTCGTCAGCGGCGCGTGGTCGCCGGGACTAGAGACGTTGATAGCCGAGCTCACCTTGTTGCCGTCGGGCCGGATTTCGAGATCGTCGTGGAGCAACAGATATACGTTGCGGCCCTTGTGATCTCCCGAAAGCGCTCTGAAGTCGGCGGGGCGCTTCGGGATTGCGTCGGGAGGCGCACCAACAGGCGCATCGTTATAGATCAACATGGGGAAGTGTGGATCCAGGATTTCGTTCTCATTGGTCTCATTCCCTTGGCTGTCCCTCTTCTTGCGTTGGAGTTTTCGAGGGAGCAACGAGTTGACCAGCAGCATGTGACAGGAATTAGGCGCGTCGAGGTTGTCGGGGACAACCACAAACAAGCCGGAAAAGTAGATGCGAAATGTGAAGGCCATGACGATCCCTCCCTAGGGTCGTTGAAGTTGGGTTGTATAGACGGCGAATGTGCTCCAGACGGCCGAGTCGGCCTCCAGATGCTCACGCTGAGCGGTTCCCAACGCGGCGACAGGATCCCTTCCCTGGAGCAGCTCGCGATAGTACGTCCGGAAGAGTTGTTCCACCTCCTTTCCAAACCGGGCCTCATCGATGGATTCGAGGCTCGCGACGACCGTCGGAACGCTCGCGGCCAGAAAGGCCCGTGCCAGACTGTGGCCTCCAGTGCCCTGCGCAAGCTGAGGCCCGGTGTCACAGGCGGAGAGCACCACCGATTCGGCTCGCGACAGCTGAAGGGCTGCGATATCTCGGGCGAGGAGCGCCCCGGAATCGGCCAAGTCATCCGGCGTGAAAACCAACATCGACAGCAGCGGATCGCGCCGGTTCACCACCCCATGGCTTGCCACGTGAATCCAGCGGGCGCGCGGAGCAAGGGCGAGAAAGTCACCGCGCCGTGCCGCGCCTGCGGTGAGCCTTCGGGCGCCGGGTACGAGAGCGGCGACCGCTTCCGCTTCGCGCAGCGCCCCCGGCAGGTTCGCGAGCAAAGGAAACCTACGATCGATCTTGGGGTTGCCAATTGCCAACAGTGGCAACGGTGCCCGCGCGAATCCTCGGGACTTCCGAAGAAGCGCGGCGCTGGGCACGTAAGCGATCTCGAAGTCTTCGATCAGGAAGCGGCCGGTCTGTCCGTCCCTGAGGGCTGCAAAGGGGACCGCATGAAGCAGCTTGTCGGGAACGAGCAGGAGTCTCTCACCTGTGTTCAAGTGAGGCCGAACGCTGCGGATCAGGCGCTCAAAAAGAACGGTGGAGACGCTCAGCCAGCGCTCCCTGGAAAGGTGCGGCCCCTTCCTGAGATCGCGAATCTGCTCGGCCAATTCTCCCGCCCCGAAGCTCTCCTGGTGGAACCGCCAGCCGCCGCGCCGGATGAGCCAGAGAAAGAGCCGCCCTTCGGAGATGCTGAACTCGAGGAGAGCCGTGTGCTCTGGAAGGCGGCGTCCGATCTCTGCCGGCGAGAGCAGCTCGCCCGAGCGGCCGAGTCCTCGACCGGGACGCACGGCGGGTAAGGCGCGGGTGCGCGCAAGGTCAGCGTAGGCGAAGGCGAGGCCCAGCCGCTTCCGCACATCCACCTGGAAAGCGATCATCTCGTCGAAGATCTCTGCGGTTCGCTCGAAAAGGGAAAGCTTCAGCTCCTGCTCACTGACACCTTCTCCCAATCGTGTGTGAGCCAGGAGACCTCGCCGCAGAGAGGCTTCCGTTCGGGGCACATCCCCGAGCCGCCGATAAACCTGCGCCAGGCTGCGATACGTGAGCAAGGCCAGCAGATGGTGCTGGTCCTTCTCGTAGAGTTGGAGTGCCGATTGCAGGGCGGAGACGGCGCGGACGGGTTCCGTCACGGAGAGGATCTCGCCCTCGATGCGCTGGAGATCGGCAAGCACTCGCCGTTTGAGGCCCGACTCCCCCAGGCTCTCCAGCACCGGTCGGGACCGCTGCAAATCATTGCGGGCCTCTTTCAAGCGGCCGAGGCGTTGGAACATCAGCGCCCGCCAGAAATAAGCATCGCCGATCAGCGATGGGTTCTCGGATCGCTCTGCATGGCGGATGACTGCGTTCTGAAAATGGAGAGCCAACGCCGGTTGCCGCTCCTCCAGGAGCTGGTCGGCCGGCAGCACGAAGGCCAGAAAGAGATTTTCGGGGCTGCGTAGATCCGGTGTCCGACAAAGAAATCGATAGAGCGACCTCCAGGCGTTCTTGGTCTCGCCCAGAGAGCGGAAATTCTCCGCTGCCAGGCCTTCCGCGAGGTCGGCGTTCTCGCTCTCCCCAGCGGCGCGGAACCGCTCCTCTGCCTGGTTATAGGACAGAAGCGAATCGGCAACCCGGCCGAGAACCGCCTGAACGAAGCCTCTCAGCATCGCGGTGGATGCGAGCAGAGAGGGATAGCTGCGATCGATCCAGGCCGTCTCCAGACGGTCGATGGCGCCGAGAGACGGGAGGTAGCGGCCTCGTTTCACGGCGCTGTTGGCGGCATCGTAAAGCGCCCGGGCGGCAAACGGGCTCTGACCTCGGGAAAGGGACAGGGCGGCCGCGGCGAACCGGGTTTCGGCCTGATCGGGATCGGTTCTGCGGCCGGCCTGGAGCCGTTTACCGGCAACGTACTCGCGGTGTCCTCGGATCAGAGCTCGCAGCCGAGTCGCGTCACCGCCGTGCTCAGCCTCATCGATGGCGGCCACCGCATCCCGCACCATTCTGTCCCCTCCCAGCCGGCTCAAAGCATCACCGATCGCGCGGGCAAAGTTCAGGGCCGACACAGCCTCATCGGTCCGACCGTGAGCAGCAGCTTCCGCCCAGGTGCCCAGCCGCTGCTCGGCCTCCTCGCGAGACTCCCGGCGGGAAGGGTCCACGAGGCGCCGCACCTCCTCCGGCGGCTCCTGATCGATCGCCGCTTCGAGTTGGCGACGCTTCTGCTCCCAGGAAGCCTGTGGCCGGACGGACTCCAGGGCAGCCAAATGCGCGCGGGCTTCGCGAGCCCAGCGGGAGGTGGAGTCGAGGGCGAGATAGGCCACCCAGGCCTGCTGGGCCTCCGCGGTGAGAAACAGTTTCTCGAGCGCCAGTGCACGGTTGAAGAGGGCTTCCGGAAAGGCCGCGTCGGCCTGCACGGCGCGATCGAGAATACCGACTGCTGTCAGGAGATCCCGCGGCTCGTCTTGCCGTTGCGCCCGCACCAGGTAAGCCGCACCCAGGTTGCTCAGAGCTCGGGCTGTCCCGGGTTGCGCCAGCTTCGCGAGCTGTTGGATTGCTCGGTCCGTCCTGTCCGCTTCCAGAAGAAGGAGAGCCAGGGCCGTCTCCTCTGGCTGTCTCAGGCGGCGGACGACCCGACCGACCTCTCTGCGTTCTGCTCCGGTCGGCGGCGGTGAGCAGCGGACCCCAGGGACGAGGCGGTCGCCGCGTGGCGGCTCGCTCGTGCAAGGCGCATGGGCGAAGCCGCCGGCGAGACGGGGCTCGATCAATCGGATCGAGCCCAACGCGCGGGCCAGAGACTCGGCGTCTTCTACCTTGGTACAGCTCGCCAGCCAGATCGCCGCGGTCCCAAGCCCTATGGCCACCAGGGGAGTGCCTGCTCTCACTAGCGAAGGATCTCCGATATAATCATTACCATACAGACCCCGAGCGGCCCCGGCCCTAGAAACCTTGGCCGGGAACAGGACTTTCAGTTGTGAGTCCGTATGGTACCAGAGCGGCGCCGCCCCTTCGGGCCGTGCAATGCGTGGGGAAAAGGTGCCGTTGAGTGTCGAGGCGATCATGGACGAATGCCGTGTTCAGGGTCCGTCGGAGTGGACGGACGGGAAACATCTTTTCCAGGCAGGAGAAAGCGGACCGTTCGTCCGTCTCCTCGAAGCATGAAATGAGGAATTTCCGGCTCCATATCGAGATCTCTCGATAGAAAGGACTGGCCATGGCCACGAAAAAGGGTTACCATTTCCGACAGGCAAAGTACGTTCCCCCAGAGCACCTAGAACGGCTCGACCCCGAGCTCTGGCAGGCGATCCTGCGCAGAGACAAGAAGCTGCCCCAGAAACCCAGGATCTCTTTCAAAAAGGACGGCGAGGTTTGGTTGGATGTCATCCTGAAGCTCAAGGATCGCCGCCAGATGCCAAAGCTGCTTGCGCCCGGCATGACGGTGGAGAATCCGGATCCCACGTCCAGACACGCAATCGTCACCGGAGCAGTGCGCGACAAGGACATAGAAGCTCTACGGCAGGACCCAAACGTGCTCAGCCTAAAGGGCTCCCGGATCGTAGGCCGGGCGGGGCCGACTTTCTCGGAGCTGAGCCATGCCGCTATCGAGGAGAACCTCGAAGGCCAGACCCCGGGTGGGCCCGACGGCACCGGGGTCATCGTGGGAGTGGTCGACTTCGGCTGTGACTTCGTCCATCCCAATTTCCGCGACGCCGCTGGCCAGACCCGGTTGCTCTATCTCTGGGATCAGGCAGGGCAAGGCCAGAGCTCACCTTCACAGCCGTTCTCGTACGGGAGAGAGCTCTCGCAGGAACGCCTTCAGAACGCCCTCAACTCCAAAGATCCCTATGCCAATCTGAATTACGAAGTATCAGCCGATGCCCATGGTACCCCCGTCCTTGATATCGCCGCCGGTAATGGGCGGGGCACTGACCTGCGTGGCATGGCACCGAACGCCCACCTGATCTTCGTCGATTTGGGAGCTCCGCTGGGCGACTCGCCGCTGAACGATCGCCGGCTGCTCGACGCGGTGGGCTATATTTTCGCCAAGGCCGATGAGCAGGGTCTTCCGGCCGTGGTCAATCTGAGCCTCGGTCTTTATGCAGGCCCACATGACGGCACGGCTCTCTTGGAGACAGGTCTCGATTGGCTGGCGAGCAAGCCGCGGCGAGCCATCGTGGTCGCCGCAGGCAATGCCGGAGACCAACGGATACACTTCGAGGGCGCGGTGGAACCTCAGGCTCCAGTCGAGATCGAATGGGAGGTGTTCGCCAACGGCCACGAAGACGACGAATGCGAGATCTGGTATGACGGCAGCCAGAAACTGTCGGTAACTTTGTTGCCCCCAGATGGTATCCAAGCTGATACCAGACCGGTCGCATTGCAGGAGAAATTCAAATTGATCTCGGACAAGCAGCAGCTCGTGGGACACATCATCCACGAACAGGACGATCCCAACAATGGTGATAATCAGATCAAGATTCGTATTCCCCCCCTTGGGAAACCGAAAGACGTCTGGAAGATCAAACTCGCGACAGCAGACGGCGAGACTGGGCCGGTTCCATTTCACGCCTGGATCGAACGCGATGACCTTGGACAGTCGCGCTTCCGCGGCTCCAGCGCTTCGTCCACCCTGGGCTCGCTCAGTTGTGGCCGCCGGACCATGGTCGTCGGCGCTCAGGGGCTGCAAGAAGGGATCGCCGCCTTTTCCGGGGCTGGCCCGACTCGGGATGGCCGCTTCAAGCCGGAGGTGAGCGCGCCGGGAGTCGAGATCCTGGGTGCCAAGGCCCGCGCCTCCTCAACCCGAGTGCCAATGCGGGGGACGAGCGCCGCGGCTCCCAGTGTCACCGGAGTCGTCGCTCTACTCTTTCAGGTGCAGCCCTCCCTCTCCGCCACGCACATCTACAGGGCGCTGACCGGGCGTGGCAAATCCGTTCCGACCTCGCGGAGCACGGCGCCGCAGAGCGGTGCCCAAGCCACTCCCGTGAGCATCGACGCCGCCGCGGCTCTGCGTCGCATCTTGCCCGCGTCCGTAAATCAGCCATCGACAGTCGCGTCAATCGCGGCAAGACCTGCAGCGGTCGTGGCAAGCACGAACGGGGGGAATGGGCAGCTAACTGGCGACGGCTCCTGGCAGGCGCAACTGATGCAATCTCTCCTTTCGGGAACCGCCGCAGGCAAGATGCGAGTCACCTTTGAGGTCGAGTCGCCAGACCCGCACTAGAGATGTTGAAGCCCTCGGTTCACCTTGGCGGGTTTCCCCACCGTTCTCCGTCTTAGGTAGAGAGGCCGGAGCTCACCGGCCTCTCTACTTGGGAGAAGAACGATGAGATTCAGGACGAATCCGTGGCGCGCCGCTCGCGCCCTGTTGCTTGCCGCGGTCTGCCTGGCGCCGGCGGCCGGAGCGGCGGATTTCAGCGACAACATCAAGATCGCGAGCCAATACCCGAGCTTGCAAGCGGCGATCGACGACGCCGGCGAGACCGGTATGTTGATCGTCGATCAGGACTATCAGAACCTCGATCCCCTGGTGCTGCCCCGGCGCTTCCGCATGATGGGAATGGGACCGAACGGCAAAGCCGTGCTCGCCTTCCAGGGCCTTCATGCCGGCAGCGCGATCACCATCGCAGGCGGCGCGGGCGACGCCTGGGTGGTGCTCGAAGACCTGGACATCGAAGGCGGTTACTCGCCCGGCAACGGCTTCGCGACGACGGTGCGCGGCATCGACCTGACCGGCGCCAGCGTCGTCTTTCTGCACCGTTTGCTCGTGCGCGGCTTCTTCGTCGGCGTCTATGGTGCGGGAGCCATGTCGGTGCACGCCACCAACTGCAGCGTGGCGGTGAGCGTCACCAACAACTATGAGATCACCGGCGAGTCGCACGGCTGGCGCGTCACCGGCGGCCTCTCGTCTCAGGCGGGGCGCTACGGCTTCCTTATCACGGCCGATGTCAACGACACCTTGATCCATGGCGTGCGCATGGAGAGCAACACCGGCGCCGGGATCTTCACCAACGGCGTCGGCACCCACATTGCCAACAACCGATTCGAATGCTGGGTGGATCCGAACATTCCCTTCTGCCAGCCGGCGACCCTCGCGGTCGATATCGGCGCGCAGGCCCTCGCGACGACCCTGGTGGACAACCTCTACGCAGGCATCGACATCAGGGACCTGAGCGCGGCTCACACCACCTATCGCTTCGACAACGGCAAGACGGTGCAGATCAATCCGCCGGCCGGCACCGACGCGCTCACCGTAAGCCTCGCCGGCTCCACCACGCCGGAATTCCTGGTCGACAAGAACGCATGGGTCCGCATCGGGCCGCAGTCAGGCGTGCCGGCGCGGCTCACCGTCAACGCCGAGACCGGCGAGGACCCCCTGCGGGTACGTGCGGCGGGCGTCACGAAATTCATGGTGCTGAGCAACGGCAACGTCGGCGTCGGCACGTCGGTGCCGGCCGAGCGGCTGCACGTGCTGGGCAATCTCAGGCTAGACGGCAACCTCGTCTCGAACGGCGAGATCTGCATCGGCAGCGGCTGCTGACCGGAAGGAGGACGACGATGCGCGCGAAAGTCTGTCTTCTGATGATGCTGGCGTTCCTCGCCCTGACAATGGAGGCCCTGGCGTGCAGCCCGCCGGCCAACGGCGATTGGATCGTGGCCGCGAGCTGCACCTTCCAAGGTCAGGCCACGGCACCCGCCAACGTCATCGTGCTCCCCAACGTCACGCTGACGATCGCTCCGGGAGCCAGCCTCAACATCGACTTCACCGGCCACCACCTGCGCATCCAGCAGGGAGCCAAGGTGATCGTCAAGCTGGGAGCGAAAATCCAGTGACTTATCGGGTCGGCGGCCGCCGGTCTATCTCTCGCTCGGCGGGTGATAGGCCAGGCTGGCGCCGACCCACGTCTTGTTCTTGTTGAAGTCGACGCCCATCATCCGGCCCTTGCTCATGCGGACCAGGTTGTTGATCAGCCGCGGACGGTCCTTCCAGACGAACATCATGCGGATCTCGGCCCTGGCGGGCTCGTCGGGGGTCTCGATGGCTGAGGCGTACTCCACCTTCCGTTGCAGGATGAAATCCTCGGGATCCGGCAGCGAACGCAGGCGCTTGGGCGTGGGCCCTATCTCGACCCCCAGTCCGGCGAAGGAGTAGAGGGGCTTGAGCACGTAGTTCTCCAGGTCGTCCGGCAGCTTTTGGAGCTCGCTGACGAACGACGCCGGCGGGCAGAAGCGGCTCTTGATGAAGGGCAGCGAGAACTTGCTGATCTTGAGATACCAGTTGGGATGCCCCACCCAGGTGACGTCGAGCTCGCGGCGAAAGATGTGGGAGAGATCGAGCCCCTTGCGTTCCACCTCGTCGAAGATCACCCGGTTGTAGACGCGATGGATGGGCACCTCGCGTCCGCCGTACGGGTAATAGAGATGGCCGCCGCGCTCGACGACATCGGTGGCGCAGACGGTCCTGATTCCCAGGAGCCGCTCGGTGACGGCGAAGTCGATCCGCGTCTTCTGCTGCTCCGGCTCGATCTCCAGCAGGACGACGTTCTCGGGGTCGCAGTCGCCCACGATGACGTCGCGCAGCAGGGCCGGATAGGTCTCCGCGTCGACGCCGCCGAAGTAGGGAGTGAAGTCTTCGGGGATGGCCGGAAAATGCGACCGGAACTCCTTCTCGAGCAGCCACTGGAAGCCGTACAGAGAAGGGAACCCCTGCAGCTCGATCAGACGCGGCGTGAGATTGCCGTCCTCGCCGCGCACCAGGGCGAAGTCGACCTGGAGAAAGACGGTGTGCCCCTCCTCGCCCGGCACGGAGAGGCCCGAGGGCACCGCCCGATCGGCAACCTTCAGGTAGTCCTCGGAGGTGACCGCCGCCAGGATCTCATGGGACGCCTCGATCAGCTCGCGGGTGAGCCTTGCGGGGAGGAAGATCGGCGTCTCGGAAATGCGAAAAACAGAAGGACAGCCGGCGTCTCGCTCCATGTCGCGCACCATCGCCTCGTAGCGTTCGAGGGTGAACGCGGCGTTGTAGGCGCGGCGGAGGTCGGGGATCATGCCCTCACCCTTTCCGGGGAGGGATTAGCAGAGGAACCGCCCCTCCCGCATCACCGCCTCGCCGTCGATCCAGATGTCGAAATCGCGGCCGACGCAGTCGATGTGGGTGGTGGAGGTCCAGTTCTGGCCGGTGTGCTCGGAGTAGGGGTTGCCGAAGGCGATGTGCACGCCGGGGATCTTCTCGTCCTGCAGGATGTTGCCCCGCACTTCCTCGACGGCGATGTTGGTGCCGATGGCGAACTCCCCCACCCGGTCGCTGTTGCCGTCCGTCGAGGTGTAGCTGCGGAACTCCTCGAGCAGCTCGCGGTTGTCGCAGGCGAGGCCGGCGATGCGGTTGTCCCGCACATCGACGGTCAGCGGTGTTTCCTTGAGATCGCCGTACTTGGCGCATAGATAGTCGCCCACCACTCCGTCGACGACGAAGCGGCCGTCGACGTTGTCCGGCGCGGTGAAGATCTCGCCGCCGGGGAGGTTGCCCCACTTTTCCGGGGTGATGATGCCGCTCGTCTTGATCCACTTGAGGTGCGGAGCGAAGGTCGCGGTGACATCGGTGCCGCCCTTGGAGGTGACGCGGATCTGGCGGGCCGGCCGCGCCTTGTCGATCAGCCACGAGCTCAAGCGGTCCACCTCCAGGAAGTCGGCGCGCATCCCCTCGGTCATCACCTGCCGGCTGATGTTCACCATGTGGCCGTGACGGATGCCCTTGCGGTTGATCACGTCGGTCATGGCGATGCGCGAGCCCAGCTCGCCCATCTGGGCCTGAGCGGCGAAGATGGAGACCTGCGAGCGCGCCAGGTCCTCCAGGATGGGCCGCGGCATGCCGGCCAGCGGGCGCGGCGCATAGTCCTCCAGCACGAAGAGGCTGTGCTCGGCCCCCAGCTCTTCGACCTCGCGGACGAGGGCGGCGGCGATATCCGACGTCGCGCGGTCGGTGATCAGCGTGATCCGCTCTTCCGGCCGCAGCCGCAGGCAGGTGTGAATCGCGTTATGGGCTCCCGGGATCAGCTCGGGGCTGACGGCGGGGTCTTGCTGCCTCATCGGTATCCTTCCCTTACAAAGTTCATTCCAACCTACTCCAAACCCAAACCTCGATGGGTCTCCGCGACGATGCAGTCCACGACGGCGCGGATGTCGTGCGTCTGCTGCCAGACGGCGAGCTGGCGGTCCGCTCCGGTGCCCGTACGCAGGATCTCATAAATGTAACCGATTTCATCCCGGCTGCCTAGCTCGTCCACGACATCGTCGACGAAGGCGAGCAGCTCATGGATCAGCGCGACGCAGTCCACCTCCTCCTGCTTGCCGAAGTCGATCAGCTTGCCGGAGATGCCGTGGCGCGCGGCCCGCCACTTGTTCTCGTTGAGCAGCAGCCGCCGATAGAGGCGGAAGCCGAGGTTCTGCTTGATGAGCCGGTGGAGCTTGGCGGTGACGGCCTGGATCAGGGCGGCCAGCGCGATGGTCTCCTCGACGCGCATCGGCACGTCGCAGATGCGGTACTCCAGGGTGTTGAAGAACGGATGCATTCGGATGTCCCACCAGATCTTCTTGGCGTTGTCGATGCAGCCGGTCTTGATCAACAGCTTGATGTAGTTCTCATACTCCGAGAGGCTCGTGAAATAGTCCGGGATGCCGGTCCGCGGGAAGCGGTCGAAGATCTTGCTGCGAATCGACTTCAGGCCGGTGTTGCGCCCCTGCCAGAAGGGCGAGTTGGTGGACAGGGCGAAGATGTGCGGCAGGAAATAGCGGGCGGCGTTCATGATGTGAACGGCCACCTCGCGATCGTCGATACCGACGTGGACGTGCAGGCCGAAGATCAGGTTGGCCCGCGCGACGTCCTGCAGGTCCTCGATGATCTGCTCATAGCGCTCGTTGGGGGTGATGAGCTGGTCCTTCCAATGCGCGAAAGGATGAGTGCCCGAGGCGGCGATGGTCATGCCGTTGCGCCGCGCGAGCTTCGCCAGATCGCTGCGCAGGCGCAGCACCTCCCGGCGCGCCTCCTTGATGTCGTGGCAGATGTTCGTCCCGACCTCGATGACCGACTGGTGGAGCTCGGGTTTCAACTGGTCCGCGAGCGTGTGCTCGTCGTCGAGCAGATGCTGGACGTGCGAGCGCAGGTCGCGCGTCTCCGGATCGATGATCTGAAACTCTTCTTCGATGCCCAGCGTGAACAGCCCGGCGTCGGCCATGGGCGGCTACCTCGGGACCGCGGCTTCAGCGGCAACCGCCGCCACCGGCGGGGCCGACGCCCGGCGTACGTATTCGCCCCAGCGCAGGTTGTCGCCGCCTTCGACGTGCTGCCGCGCCTTGCGGATCGCCATCTCCGCCGCCGCCTCGACGATCCAGCCGAAATTGTCTTCGCCGATCGAATTGACGTCGGCGTCGGGAGCCGGGTTGCAGAAGTCGATGGCGTAGGGCACGCCGTCGCGCACCGCCATCTCGACGGTGTTGAAGTCGTAGCCGAGCCAGCGGTTGAGCGCCAGCACGTCGTCGTGCACCTTCTGCAGCAGCGCCGGATCGACCGGCGGCCCGTTGCGCACGTAGCGCAGGTGGAACGGCTGCTTGGGGTCGTACTGCATGATGCGGACGTCCTGGCAGTCGAGGGCGTAGCAGCGGAAGTACTCCTTGAAGATGATCTCCTCCTGGAGCATCATCACCAGTTGGCCGGTGTCGTGGTAGGCGCGGAAGAAATCCTCCGGGCCGGTCACGCGGTAGACGTGCTTCCAGCCGCCGCCGGCGAACGGCTTGAAGAAGGCCGGGAACCCCACGTAGTCGAAGATCCCCTCCCAGTCCAGGGGATAGCCGAGATTGCGGAACGACTTCGGTCCGGTGTCCGGCGGATGGTCCTTCGAAGGCAGCAGCACGGTCTTGGGCACGGCGACGCCGATCCGGGTCGCCAGGCAGTTGTTGAAGAACTTCTCGTCGGCGCTCCACCAGAACGGATTGTTGATCACGGCCGTGCCGTTGAGGGCGGCGTTTTTCAAGTAGGCGCGGTAGAAGGGGACGTCCTGCGAGATGCGGTCGATGATCACCGCATAGCCCGACGGCTCCCCCTGGATCAGCTTGTCGATACGGACCGGCTCCGCCGCCACGCCGTCCATCCGCCTGGCGTTCACCCGGTCGATGAAGGCGAAGGGGAAGGTGTCCTCCTGCCCGAATAGAATCCCGATTTTCTTCATGCGCTCCTCCCGATCCACGGACTTCGCGAACAGTAGCATAGGCTCGGCCACCCGACGGTTCAGCTCGCCTCGGATTGCGGACGGGCGAATCTGGATCCAGCCTCTAACCCGGCTCGAGCGTTGACTTTTCCTCCGACATCTCAGACCATATTGTTCGTGTTGAGGGTCCACGCCTCCTTCCGGGAGAGACGTGGCGGCTCCAATGAGGCTTGGGCGGCCCACGGAGCCGGGCGGGCTGGGACCCGCCGATGATGGATACGCCCAGGAAGGAGGTGGTCCAGTGATAGAAGGTAAACACGGTTCTGTGGAGGTGGCGTCCTCGTAAACGGGGATCCTCCACGTGTCCGTGGCACATGGAGGGTATGACCCCTAGAGGGCCAACCCAACGCCACCGAAACGGACCCTTAAACCCCCGGTTCCCTCGTGGACCGGGGGTTTTCGTTTAGGAGTAGACTTTTTCCATGTGCGCTCAGCTCCTGTCTCACCCGGGTCCCGGTACCAAGCTGCCGATCTATGCTCGGGAAGGGGTGGCACACGTCTGGCTCATGGATCCGGTGGCACGCACTCTGGAGGTTCTGCGCCTCCATCAAGGCGGCTGGTTCATCGCCGGAATCTACAAAGACGACGATAAGGTTCGCGCGGAGCCGTTCGAGACGGTCGAGATCGACCTGTCCCTGATCTGGGGAGAGCTGTCTCCTGAACGGGCCGAGGACGAGCCGGCCTGACGGCTTCTCAACTCTCCCGATACAACCGCTTCAGCAACTGGATCTGCCCCGCATGGTAGATGTCGTGCCGGGCGATGCTGAGGACGAGGTCGAGCGTGGACGTTTTGCTGCCCTCCGGAATCCTGTCGAGGTCCGCATCCGAGAGGGCGGCGACGGCCTGCCGCAGATCGCGGTGCACCTCGCCGAGGAGCTGCAGGTCCGCCTTCCACGCCTGCTCGCTCGCGTCGCCTTCGGGCCGCGGAAACCAGTTGCTCCCCTTGAGGGCGAAGCGGATCTCCTCCCCCCGCCGCAGGCGGCGCAGCACGGTGTACTTCCAGTAAGCGGCGTGGACCGCGAGCTCCCAGATGTTGTGGCGGTCCGCAGCCGGCCGCCAGGCCGCCTGCTCGGCGGAGACGCCGCGGAGCGAGCCGCGCAGGACGGGGCCATGCCAGGACTTGTGGTCGTAGCTCTGGTCGAGATTACGAAGGAGGATGGCGACACGGGGATTCTGCATGGCGCGCGATCCTAGGGCGTGACGATCGAGTTCAGGGCGTCGATGATCGCCGGCACGTCCTTGCTCTCGGTGTCGCGGATAAGGCGGACGGCATTCGCCACCAGCCCCACGGGCTGGGCGATAAGCTTGCCGAGGAAGGCGACTTTCTTGTCCAGGGCCTGCACGGTGAGCGGCCACATGGACGACGGCTGAACCGACAGCAACTCGGCATGGAGCCAGGCGTCGTCGCGAGCCGCGTCCATACTGAAGTCGAGCACCTCGACGGCGTCCTTGCCACCGATCTTCTCCAGGATGCCCAGCAACGGCGAGAACTGGCCCACGACGGCCTCGACGGGACCGATCAGGCCGCCGAGGATGTCGTTGATCTTGTCGAAATCGCCGTGGAAGTCCTGCAGGGCCGGCCCCTGGAAGTTCTCGCCGGCCGCCACGCCCAGGTCGAGATTGATGTGGGCGTTGATGCCCACGAGGAGGTCCTGGAGGATGATGAGCTGCCCCGAGCGGGTGGCATCGAAGGCCACCTGCCAGCTCTTGGACGGCGTGCCGCCCGAGCGGAAAGCGTCGTAGGCGGCGAAGTAGCGGCTGGCGAACAGGGCGTCGAAACGGTCCATGCGCGGACCGTTGTCGAAGAACCCGGCCGCGATCCCCTGCTTCACCTTGAGGGTCACCTGCCGGTAGAGGGCCGGGAAGTACCCCAGCGGATCGCCCGCCGTCTTGCATTCGGCGATGATGCCGTCAAGGATCCGCAGTACGTCGTCGATGCCGTTGGCCTTCATGGTGGACTCTCCTCGATACGTCGAACCGGACGGGGAGGAGCTTACCGCGTCGTTCCGGCGGCTGGAAGGACGCCGGGAGCCCTTAAAAGTGTCGCGAGTGGCCCCCATCCTGCCGCGACCGACCGATGCGCTGTCGCGATTACCGGGACGGCGCCGCAACCGAAGCTTCAGTCGCGGCACTTGAAGCTTGCATTGCCGCTACTGAAGCTTGAACCGCCGCGACCGACCGAGCAGTCGCGGCAATTGCTTCCTCCAGCGAGTCGACGAACCGAAGCCGCGAGCCGGCCTGAGCCGCGCTTGCGTCAATTGCTCCTCCCAGCGCCGCGATCGAAGCTTGAACTGCCGCAATTCTGCCGCAAATTGCCGCAAATAGCCTAATTTCTGCCGCGAGATCGCGCCAGATTGCAACGCTGCAGCCTTCAATCACGGTAGCTTCAGGTCGGATCGCCGCAAGCTTGCCCCGAGTCGCGGCGCTTCATGGAGATCCTGTTGCGACCGTACCGCGTCGAGGTAGACGATCCAGGTAAGTCGCGACACCCAGGGCATGCATCGAGAAAGGAGAAGGGGAAAGTGTCGCGACTGAAGCTTGCCGGTGCAAGCGCGACAGGGTACCTCTTCACGCGTTCGTCACGGTGTCGCGACTCAGACTGGGCTGCCGCAACTGCAAGCGTGCGGTGCCGCGACTTGCCGCGAGCTGGTGGCCCCACCCAAACACCTTTGCTTGACAGTAGGAGCATGAGGCTGTACGGTGTTCCTGTACAGTTGAAGGGAGTTTGATCTTGGCTATCCGAACCACTTACACGCAAGCCCGAGCCAACCTCGCGAAACTCTGCGATGAGGCTACCGAGAACCGCGAGGTCGTAATCATCAGCCGAAGAGGCGCCGAGGATGTCGCTCTCGTAGCTGCGTCCGAGCTCGCGGGTCTCGATGAGACTGCCCGTCTCCTGCGCTCCCCCAAGAATGCGGAACGCTTGCTGAAAGCCCTGGAGCAGGCCCGACGCGGTGAGGGGAAACCAGAGACGGTGGACGAATTGAGGCGGGATCTCGGGCTTGCCTCAGAAGATTAAGGAGCCGCGAGTCCGAGTTGAGCGGATCGCCATCTTCCAAGCACAATTTCGGGAAGACCTCCGCTATTGGGTCGAGACTGACCGAAAAGTCGCGCTCCGAGCTCTTGAGCTGGTCGAAGCCGTCCTGCGTGATCCCTTTACGGGAATCGGCAAGCCTGAGCCCCTGAAGCATGCTCTTTCAGGAACATGGTCGAGGCGCTTGAACCAAGAGCACCGAATTGTTTACCTCGTCCGCGACGACCGAATCGACTTCCTCCAAGCCCGCTTCCATTACTAGAGAATGGTCCTGCACCCCAACGCCGAACGGGAGGAGATGCTCGCAGCAATAGGCGAACGTCATGCGTAATAGCCTTGAGATCAAGACGATTGCCAGATGATGTAGGACGCTCGCTGAACGCTCATGCAGTCGAGGTCACGTCTGGACCGCGGCTTCCCGCAGCCGCACCGCCACACCCCGTAGATCGTCGACGAACAAAGCCCGGGCGGCCTGGCGCTCGGTGTCCGTCCGCATCCTCAGGATCGCGGAAGGGTGGTACGTCGCGGTGAGCCAGGGAGCCCATGGCGTCTCGAAGAACTTGCCCCGCTCGGCGGTGATCTTGAACTTCGGACCCATCAGCGACTGGGCGGCGGTCGAGCCGAGGCAGACGATGACCTGCGGCTTGATCAGCGAGAGCTCCGTCTCCAGCCAGGGCCGGCAAGCCTTGATCTCCCCCATCGACGGCTTCTCATGCAGCCGTCGCTTGCCGCGCGGCTCCCACTTGAAGTGCTTGACGGCGTTGGTGACGTAGACCTCGCCGCGCGGGATGCCGGCCTCGACCAGAGCCTCGTCGAGCACCCGGCCGGCTGGACCCACGAAGGGCTTGCCCGCCAGGTCCTCCTGATCCCCGGGCTGCTCGCCGATGAAGAAGGCGAAAGCATCCCGCGGCCCCTCTCCCAGGACGGCTTGCGTCGCCCTCTTGTAGAGGTCGCAGGCCCTGCAGCCCTGGGCCGTCTCCCACAGCTTGGGAATGGTCGGCCGCTGCGGAATGAATTCGAAGGCGGAGGGATGGATCGTCTTCGGCATCGGTTTCGTCTCCCGATGTCGCGGGGTACAAGATACGTGCCACGGGAACGCCGATCCCGACGTTTTCGACACCTGCAGCGTCGACCGGGCCGAGATCAACGGACGGATCGGGCTCTAGGCCCCTACCGCGACCGCAGCGGTCCGGCCTTCGCCTTCAGGAGCAGATCCACCCGGCGGTTCAACTGGCGTCCGGACTCCGACTCATTGCTGGCCACCGGATAACCCTCGCCCATGCCGACGGCCGCGACCCGGTCATCGTCGACACCGCGGCTCACCAGGTAGCCACGGACGGAGCTCGCCCGCCGCTCCGACAGGGCCTGGTTGTGCTCCTCGCTGCCGGTGGAGTCGGTGTGCCCCTGAACGACGACGGCAGTCTTGTTGTATTGATTGATGACGCCGGAGACGTCTTCGAGCGTCGACCGGCCGCTCGAGTCGAGGGCCGCGGAATCGACGTTGAAGAGGACGTCCGACTCGAAGTGGACCAGGAGGGTGTCATCGTCCACCCGCTCGACGGTGGTGCCTGGGATGTGCGCCAGCTTCTCCTGCTGGGCGTCCATGTAAGCGCCGATGCCGCCGCCGATCACCGCGCCGATGGCGGCGCCGGCGAGGATCTCGTCGGCTTCCCGCTCGCCTTTGATCACGGCGGCCGCGGCACCGGCGGCGGCACCGATTCCCGCCCCCTTCAGTGTGCGGTCACGCTTGGTCACACGCTCCTGCCGCTCAGGACGCGGAGCGGTGGAAGCGCAGCCGGCGAACAGGGACAGGATCAAGACGGAAGCCGTCAGGCCCCCGAATGTCTTTTTGTTCCGTAGGTTGAGCATGTCCATCTCCTTTCTCGTCTCCGCTGGACGTGCCGCTCTCATCGGCTTCAAAGGGCGTGCCAAGAGGAGGGAAGAGCCGGAAGGGAACAGACCGCGAGGTCGGGAGAGCCGGGGCGCCGGAATCGGCGCCCCGGCAGAGGAAAACAGCCTCACCGGCAGCGATGTTTGCCGCCCCGATGCCCGCGCGCCTTACCGTTGCCCTGGTAGTAAACGGGCTCCTGGTACTGGTAGTAGGCGGGCGCGTTGTAGTAGGCGGGCTGGTAGCCGCCCCGACGAGCCCGGTAGGTACGGTTCGCCCGGTAGCCGTCGCGATAACCCCCGCGGGTGTACTGGTAGTAATCGGCACGCCGCTCGGCGCTCTCGCGCGCGCTCTTCTCCTGCTTGTAATCGCTGTAGGCGCCGACGCCGGCGCCGATCAAGCCGCCGAGGGCCGCGCCCTTCAACAGCTCGCGGCCCGCCGTCCGGCCCCGCACGGCCTGGGTGACGGCGCCGACCGCGGCACCGACGGCGGCCCCTTTCACGAGGCGGTCCGAGCCATGGGTGCTGCGGGCCTCGGCCGCCGCCGCGCCGAAGAGCAGCAAGGCAACCAAGGAGAGCGCGGTGAGCGCCTGTCGTCTTACGATGCTGAACATCTTTCGTCTCCTTTCAAACAACGGTGAATCTCAGGTGAATCTCACTAGCTCTCACGCAGCGGGCCGGACTTCGCCTTGAGAAGCACGTCCACGCGGCGATTTCTCTGGCGCCCGTAAGGATTGGCGTTGGTCGCCACCGGGGCGCTTTCGCCGAAACCGATCGCGGTCATGCGTTCGGAATCGACGCCACGGTTCGTCAGATAGCTCTCCACTGCCTGGGCGCGACGCTCGGACAGGTCCTGGTTGGATCCTTCGTCCCCCATCGAGTCCGTATGTCCCTGGATCACCACGGCGGTCTTGCGGTAGTCGTTGACCACCTCGGCCACCTGCTCCAGGGTGGACCGGCCGTCCCGATCGAGGGTGGCCGAGCCCGAGTCGAACAGGACGTCGGAGTTGAAGTGCACCAGCAGCGTATCGTCGCTCAGCCGTTCCACCCTCGTACCGGGGATGTGCGCGAGCCGCTCCTGCTGGCGGTCCATATAGGCGCCGATGGCGCCGCCGACCACGCCGCCGATGGCCGCGCCGGCCAGGATCTCGTCTGCCTCGCGCTTACCCTTGAGATACGCGCCGGCCGCGCCGATGGCGGCGCCGATGCCAGAGCCCTTCCACATCCGGTCGCGCCTGGTGTAGCGCTGGGCGTCGGCCGTGGTGCCCACCAGCAGAGCCGCGATGAGAAAGAGCACGATGAATGCTGGAAAACGTCTTGCGGTAAACATCTCGTCTCCTACTGCCGTTCCGAGGGGTACGTCGCCCACGGGACGGGCCTTTCGCGGACCCTTGAGTACAAGGGCTATGCCACGGATGCTTATCGAAGGAGCCGCATAGATGGAAGTGCCCTGGATGCTGCGGTTTAGGAGGATTTTCGGCGAGCTGAAGAAAGAAGTCCTGGAAGCCCCTGCCGTCCTTTTCGTCCTTTCCGGAGGACAGCTGCTCGGACTGGAGCGGACAGGCACGGATGAGCACTGATCTTGCAGAGGGAGGCCCCGAGGCGTCCCGTTGACGCTCCACTGCCTTTGGGATAAGCATCGCGCCGGGAGACGTTCCGGGACGGGAGGTGACCGATGGGCCTGCTCGATACGCTGTCGCGATGGCCGGTGCTGCAACAGCTCCGCAACGGCGATCTCACCGCCCTCGGCGCCACCGTCCGCTCGCCGCGCACCGAGACGCTCCTGCCTCGCACTCAGACGGCCGACCGCGTGGTCCAGTCGGTCTGTCCCTACTGCGCCGTGGGCTGCGGCCAGCTCGTCTTCGTCAAGGACGAGAAGATCACCGACATCGAGGGCGATCCCGACTCTCCCATCTCGCGCGGCTGTCTCTGCCCGAAGGGCGCCGCGACGTTCCAGCTCGTCACCGGCTCGCACCGGGTCCAGAACGTTCTCCACCGCAAGCCCTTCAGCACCCGGTGGGAGGCGGTGCCGCTCGACTGGGCCATGGAACGGGTGGCGGAGCTGGTCCGCAGGACGCGCGAGGAGACCTGGGAGGAGAGGACGAAAGACGGGCACGTGGTGAACCGCACGCTGGGCATCGCCCATCTCGGCGGCGCCACCCTGGACAACGAGGAGAACTACCTCATCAAGAAGCTGTTCACGGCCCTCGGCATCGTCCAGATCGAGAACCAGGCCCGGATATGACATAGCTCCACGGTCCCCAGTCTGGGGACCTCCTTCGGCCGCGGCGGCGCCACGACCTTCCAGCAGGACCTGCAGAACGCGGACTGCATCGTCATTCAGGGATCCAACATGGCCGAGTGCCACCCGGTGGGGTTCCGCTGGGTGATGGAGGCGAAAAACCGAGGCGCGAAGATCGTCCACGTCGACCCCCGCTTCACCCGCACCAGCGCCGTCGCGGACCTCCACGTGCCCATCCGCGCCGGCAGCGACATCGCCTTCCTGGGAGCGCTCGTCCATCATGTGATCGAGAACGAGCGCTACTTCAAGGAGTACGTCCTCCACTACACGAACGCTCCGGCCCTGATCAGAGAAGAGTTTCAGGATACCGAGGATCTGGACGGGCTGTTCTCCGGCTGGGACGAAGCGAACGGCCGCTACGATCCCGCCACCTGGAGGTATGCGGGAAGCGAGGCCGACCTCACGCTGCAGCACCCGCGCTGCGTCTTCCAGATCCTGAAGCGCCACTTCTCCCGCTACACGCCGGAGGTGGTGGAAGAGATCTGCGGTGTGCCGCGGGGCCTCTTCCTCAAGGTGGCCGAGGCGGTCTGCGCCAACTCCGGCCGCGAGCGCACGACGGCCTTCTGCTATGCCGTGGGCTGGACGCAGCACTCGATGGGAGTGCAGTACATCCGCACGGCGGCCATCCTGCAGCTCCTCTTGGGCAACATCGGCCGGCCCGGGGGCGGCATCCTGGCCCTGCGCGGCCACGCCTCGATCCAGGGCTCGACGGACATCCCGACGCTCTACAACCTCCTGCCGGGCTACCTGCCGATGCCCAAGGACAAGCACGACACCAGCTTCGAGAGGTACCGGGAGCTCAACGGCTCGACCTCGGGATGGTGGAGCAACTTCCCGAAGTACATCGTCTCGCTGCTCAAGGCCTGGTTCGGCGAGGCGGCGACCCAGGAGAACGGCTGGCTGTTCGACGCCCTGCCGCGCCTCTCGGGGGACCACTCGCACATGACGACGGTCAGCGCCATGGCCGACGGGCTGGTGAAGGGCTATTTCCTGATGGGGGAGAACCCCACGGTGGGCTCGATGCACGGCGCCCTTCACCGGGCCGCGATGCGCAAGCTCGACTGGCTGGTGATACGCGACTTCGCGGTGACGGAGTCGGCCGACTTTTGGCGTGACGCGCCGGAGATCGAACGCGGCGAGGTGCGGCCGGAGGAGATCGCGACCGAGGTCTTCTTCTTCCCCTGCGCCGCCCACACCGAGAAGGACGGAGCCTTCACCAACACGCAACGCCTCCTCCAGTGGCACCACAAGGCGGTGGACCCGCCTGGCGACTGCCGGAGCGAGCTGCACTTCGTCTACCACCTGGGCCGTCGGCTGAAGGAGATGTATAGAGGCTCGGAGGAAGCCAAGGACCGCGGTCTGCTCGCGCTGACCTGGGACTATCCGGTCGAGGGAGCGATCGAGGAGCCTGCGGCCGAAGCGGTGCTGGCGGAGATCAGCGGTTACAAGGTGGCGGACGGCAAGCCGGTCGCCGGCTTCACCGAGCTGAGGGACGACGGCTCGACCGCCTGCGGCTGCTGGATCTACTCGGGCAGCCGCCGGGAGAGGATCAACCAGACGGCCCGCCGCAAACCCGGGGACGAGCAGTCCTGGGTGGCGCCCGAGTGGGGCTGGGCGTGGCCGGCCAACCGGCGCATTCTCTACAACCGCGCCTCGGCGGACCCGGAGGGGAGGCCCTGGTCGGAGCGCAAGCGCTACGTCTGGTGGGACGACGAGAAGCGGCGCTGGACGGGTCACGACGTACCGGACTTCATCGCCGACCGCCCGCCTTCCTACCGGCCGCCCGAGGGGGCCGAGGGGATCGACACCCTGGCGGGAGACAACCCTTTCATCATGCAGGCCGACGGCCGCGGCTGGATCTTCGCTCCCAACGGCCTCCTCGACGGGCCCCTGCCCGCGCACTACGAGCCGCAGGAGGGGATCATCAAGAATCCGCTCTACGGCCAGCAGTGCAATCCCAGTCGGATGGAGTGGAAGCGGAAGGACAACCCCTACCACCGGCCCTGGGACGACCCCCGCTTCCCCTACGTGATCACCACCTATCGGCTGACGGAACACCACACGGCGGGGGCCATGAGCCGCTGGCTCTCCTGGCTCTCGGAGCTGCAGCCGGAGATGTTCTGCGAGGTCTCGCCCGAGCTGGCGCGGGAGAGAGGGCTCACCAACGGCGGCTGGGCCACCCTCACCACGGCGCGGGGCGAGATCGAGGCGCGCGTGCTGGTGACCGAGCGCATGCCGCCGCTGCGCATCAAGGGGCGGGTGATCCATCAGATCGGCCTGCCCTATCACTGGGGATCGAAGGGACGGGCGCGCGGCGACGCCGCCAACGAGCTGATCTCCTTCGTGGCGGATCCCAACGTGTCGATTCAGGAGTCGAAAGCGCTGACCGGCACCATCGCGGCCGGACGCCGCAGCCGCGGCCGGAGGGTGGTGACCAGCGGACCGCTGGTGCCGCGGCTCGATAGCGGCGGCAAGGAGCGGGACCTGCCCGGCGTGCGAAGCGAGGAGGCCTGAGATGGCGGTCGGCTTCTTCACCGATACGACCCTCTGCATCGGCTGCAAAGCCTGCGAGGTGGCGTGCAAGGAGTGGAACCAGCTCCCGGACGACGGCCTCCTCTTCACCGGCATGTCGTACGACAACACCGCCGCTCTCGGCTCTTCGACCTGGCGGCACGTCTCCTTCATCGAGCGGCCGGTGCCGCTCACCGGTCAGGAGACGGGGCTCGGCAACTTCTCGTGGCTGCTGATGTCGGACGTCTGCAAGCACTGCCATCGGGCGGGCTGTCTGGAGGCCTGCCCGACCGGCGCCATCCTGCGCACCGAGTTCGATTCGGTCTACGTGCAGCCGGACGTCTGCAACGGCTGCGGCTACTGCGTGGTCGCCTGTCCCTTCGGAGTCATCGATCGCAGGGAGGACGACGGACGGGCTTGGAAATGCACGCTCTGCTACGACCGCCTGAAGGGTGAGATGGAGCCGGCCTGCGCCAAGGCCTGCCCCACGGATTCGATTCTCTTCGGCGATCTCGACGACCTCAAGGAGCGGGCCCGGGACCGTCTGGCGCGCCTCCACCGGCACGGCATGAGCGAGGCCTATCTCTATGGCGAGGACGCCGCCGGCCAGCCGGGCACGGAGGGGCTGAACGCCTTTTTCCTCCTGCTGGACCGGCCGGAGGTCTACAACCTGCCGCCCGCGCCCGTGGCTCCCACCAAGACGGTCGGCGCGGCGTGGACCGCCATGGCCTTCGCCGTCCTGGGCATGGCGGCGGCGGCGGTAGGAGCGGTGCTGTCGGCGAAGAGGCCCTCGCACTCATGAACAAAGACGACGGCCGCCACATCGCTCCGGGTCTCGGCCTGCTCGCCGGCGAAGGCTCGCAGCAGCGGATCGGTACGACCGTGGAAGCCTACCCCTCGCAGACCTTCGTCTGGCGCGATCCTCCTTCTCATTCCTTCCCCACCGACGATCCCACCTACTACGAACGGCCGGTCCTCAAGGAGCCGGTGTGGATCTGGGCCGTCCCCGTCTACTTCTACGTCGGCGGCACCGCCGGCGCGGCGGCGGTGCTGGGAGCGGCGGCCCAGGCGCTGGACGGCGAGGAGCTGCGGGATCTGGTCAAGGCATGCCGCTGGGTGGCCGCCGGCGGCGGCGCCGCGGGATCGGCGTTGCTGGCCTACGACCTCGGCCGGCCGGAACGGTTCCTCAACATGTTGCGGGTCTTCCGTCCCACCTCGCCGATGAGCCTCGGCTCGTGGGTGCTGGCCGCGGCCGCCTCGGCCACCATGGCCTCGGCCCTGCTGGCGGAACGGCGGGGATTCCTCCGCAGGTTGGGCGACGCCGCGGGCTACGCCGCGGCCCTCTTCGGCATGCCCCTCTCCGGCTACACGGCGGTGCTGCTCGGCAACACGGCGGTGCCCGTGTGGAAGGCGGCACGGCGAAGCCTGCCGCACCTCTTCATCGGCACCTCGGTCTCGGGTCTGGCCGCGCTGTTCGGGTTGCTGCCCGTGGACCTCGCGCCCCGCGAAGAGAAGATCGTCGAGCGCTTCGGCATCGCCGGCAAAATGGTGGACCTAGCCGCCATGGCGGTGGTCGAGCGTGAGGCGAACGAGATCGAACCGGTCGGCCGGCCCCTGCGCGAGGGCCTTTCGGGCGCGCTGTGGACCGCCGCCAGAGCGATGACCGCGACGAGCCTCGTCCTGTCGCTCCTCCCCGGCCGCTCGCGGGCGAAGCGGATCGCCGGCGGCCTGCTCGGCACCGCCGGAGCGCTCGCCCTGCGCTTCGCCGTTTTCCACGCCGGCAAGGCCTCCAGCCGGGACCCTCGCGCCACGTTCCGCCAGCAGCGGTGAACAACCGATAGCTGCTCGCTGTCCGCCTCTCCCCGTAGCGACCTCTCCCTCGCCGATGCGATACTTATGCTCTAGAGTGAGTGCTTGAAGGATCTTTCCGGAGTACAGTCGTTATGGAAGAGCACCCTACCATCGAGGACTTCGCTCGTTTCTTGCGGCACAGCGCTCGACCCGCTGATGCCAGGGGTGATGCCCTGGTGGTCCGCCACCTCATCAGTGGCTGTACGGTATGCAGGCGTGTACTCCACGAGACCATGGGAGCCGGAATTCCCCTCTCCAGATTGCTCGGGATTCCTCCGCCAGAACGAGAGAAACAAAGTTCCTTTAACTACGACTGGGCTCTTTTGAAAGCAGAACGCTCGCTTGCTTCGAAGCTCAAACCGCCGCTGGTTCCGGAAGCTCTGGCCGAGCTGGATTCACTCTCAGAGGGTGAGCAAGTCCGGCGCGCAAGAGTGGAGGACAGGTATGCCAACCCCGAATTCATTTACCACCTTCTTGAGAAGGGGCATGACGTACGTTATCGAAGCTCACGGAGGATGCTGCATCTGGCCAGATTGGCTCATCTTGCGGCAGAAGCCTGCACAATAAGGGCGGCGGGCGGAGAACGACAACTTGCCGATCTACGAGCATGGGCCTGGGGACAGTATGCGAATGCACTGCGAATCTCCAGCCAACCGATAGAGGCAGGAAAGGCGTTCTCGATTGCCTTGCACTACCGCGCTCAAGGCACCGGTGACCTCAAACTACATGCTTGGCTGCTTCAAAGGACAACAGCTCTCGCAACTCTTCAGAACCGCTTCGATGATGCCCTCAAGATGTGTGAGAAGGCGGGCACAATCTACCAAGAATTAGGTGAGAGCCATCTCTTCGCCAGCACATCGGTCCAACTAGCCATTGCCACCCTTTACT
>DASYTJ010000005.1:0-1847 GCA_036002325.1 Thermoanaerobaculia bacterium
CTAACCCCAATCGGCGAATAAATCAGGCGGCCAGACGGTGAGCGATTTGCTCATACAGCGACTCCGTGGCCGGATTCTTGGCGAGGCGGAGCACGTTCCGGCCTCCGAGGCGGGTCAAACGCCCCGCTCGGGCGATGAGGAGAAACCGGAGCGTGCGCATGCTGCGGAAGAGGTAGCCGGAGGTGCGCTTGCGGGACCGAGGCTTCGGCTCGGCGAGAGTCTCCAGCTGGAAGCTCCGGATCAGGTTGTGGGCGAGGATGCTCAGTTGCTGCCAAGCGCTGTTGGCCGCGTAGTGCTTCGTCGGGACCACGTCGAGGGCGAACTCGCCCTTGAGCTCGGCGAAGGTCTTTTCCTGCGCTCCCCGCCCACAGGCGAAGGCCCACAGGGCCGGGAGCCCCAGCGGCAGGTTCGTGGCGACGGCGGAGTACTCGTAGTGCCCGTCGTCGGGGGTGAAGAGATCGAGCTGGAAGTTCTTCCGGGTCTGGTGCGCGACGTGCTTGCGATAGAGGACGACGCGCAGCCGGAGGTCATTCCACTGGGGGACGACCAGCTCGGTCTCGTGGCCGGTCACGCCGGGCGCCACGGGGTGCCACCGCCGGCACGCCGCGGCGATCTGCTTGAGCGGCAGCCAACTCCAGTACCCTACCTTGATCGCGTAGAAGCAGTCGCGAGCGGGGAGCAGCTCGAGAATCCTGCGCTGGAAGAAGGCCGCATCCATGCGGAACTCCAGGACCACGCGCCGGCCGACCTGCCGCCGGAGGTCGTCGATGAGCTCGCGCAGGAAGGGGACGGCCTGCTTGGAGTCGTGGACGTTGCCGGGACGGTTCTTGAGGCGGAGGATGTGCCCGGTCTGGGCGACGTGGGCGAGCAGCGGGTAGTAGCTGGGATCCTTCCGGTGATGCGGGTTGAAGCCGCGGAAGGCCCAGCCCACCGTGGCCCCCGTGCGGATGACCGAGCCATCGACGTCGATCGTGAGCCGCGGCAGATCCAGGCGCGCCAGCGCCTCGGTCACCAAGGCGCGGTTGAGGGCGACGAGGGGGGCAAGGGTCTCCTGGGTGAACTGGCGCAACCAGTCGGCCACGGTGCGGCGGGTGGGCAACCGCGCCAAGCCGCAGAAGCGCATCACCAGCGGATCGCCGCCGAGGTAGCGCAGGTGCTCCAAGCGCCGGGCCCCAACGTAGAACAGCGCGAGCAGCACCAGTGCGATTCGGGCACTGCCGTAGTCACTGCGCAACCCCGCGAACGCCTGGCGCAACCGCGCTCCCAGGTCGATCTGGCGCAGATAGCGCCCGAGCAGCTCCAGGCCGCCGTACGACGTGAGCGCCTGGGGCATGAACTGGATCGTGAGATCACCCTTGACCACCCGCCGCAAGCTCGCTACGCTCAAGCGCATCAGAGGGGCCTCCAGTGTGAGAGGGAGTGCATGGCTGTGCTCTCCCTTTCGATCGCATTGGAGGCCTCTTTGATTCATATTCCCCGCACTTTCACGTCCCGCTTATTCGCCGATTGGGGCTAACCCTGATCGGCAATTCGTTTGCGCCGGCGACGAGGGAATCCCCGCTCCCCATCGGGGAAGAGGGTAAGAGGGCTCATGACCCCGCCATTTCTTGCCGATCAGGTCTAATACTCTCGCTGAACCGAAGGTTCTTTCCAAAGCGCACAAGCTGCCGCCAACACTGGTCCTTCACAACACAAGCGACGGCGTTGAGGGTAGGCGGCGCAAACGCCCATTCTCGGCGTCGTGCCCCGTGCTCCGCGCGCCGAGCGTCGCTCTCATGGAGTTGCCACCCGGCGCCCCGAGGATACCCCAGCGGGAGGCGGCGTGCCACGGGGTCGGCGGCGGCTCC
>DASYTJ010000006.1:0-107080 GCA_036002325.1 Thermoanaerobaculia bacterium
GTCACGATCCGCCCCGGCGCGGCTTCCTTTTATAGAGCGCCTCCCGATTGGCCGTGCCTTTCCGGACGAGTTGGATCTCACCCTGGGCGAGCATGCGGCGCAGGGCGTCCGAGGCGGTCCGCGAGCCGACGGGCTTTTCGAGGCGGTCCGCGAAGAGGCGGCTGGTTTCGGCCGCCACGGCGGCGGGGCCGAAGGGCTCCTTGAGGTCTGCGCTCTCGACGGCCAGCGTGATGAGCCGGCCCACCATCAGCCGCCCGGGAGACGGCAGTCTCGACGCGTCGATCGCGGGGGCCGGTGGAGACTCCAGCGGCAGCGGCCGGCCGAGGTCGATCGCGGCGGCGGCGGCGGTGCGGAAGGCTTCCAGGGTCTGGCTGATCTTCTCCAGCTCGGCGGCGTGGCCCGTCCGCTGCTCCCGGTGGTGGGCTTCCTGCTGCGCGTGGAAGGCCTCCCGCTCGCGATGGTGGGCGGCGCGTTGCTCCAGATTCCCCAGCAGCTCTTCGACGGACAGCCTCGCGGTCATGGCAGCGTCTCCTCGGACGGGCGTCGCAGCCCAGGACAGGTCGCGGAGCAGGTTGCGGCGAACGGTTCGAGGCCGACAGGATAGCACGGGAACGGGCCCCACGGGCGGCCGGTTGCGGCAAAGACCCATCATTGCGGCTAAAGCCTCTCCGTTGCGGCATAAAAGCTCCGTTGCGGCAAAGCAGATGCCTTGCCGCAACGGGGCCTCGTTGCGGCAGGGAGTCTCCGATGCGGCAAGGAGCCTGCGTTGCGGCTAAACAGCCTCGTTGCGGCAGAGCGCGCGCATTGCGGCCAAGAAGGCTCGTTGCGGCAGAGCGAACGCTTCACCGCAACGAGGCTTCGTTGCGGCCAAGCAGGCTCGTTGCGGCAAAGAACGGTCGTTGCGGCAAGTTGTCTGCCCTGCCGCAACGGAGCTTCGTTGCGGCATAGAAGCTCCGTTGCGGCAAAGCGTCTTCGGTGTGCTAACGGACGAAGGCGAACAGCACCGCGTCATGCAGAACGCCGTGGAGCAGCAGGCGCTTGCGCAGGATCCCTTCCCGTGCGGCGCCGCACTTCTCGGCGACGCGGAGGCTCGGCGCGTTCCGGGTGGAGACGACGACCTCCAGACGGATCAGGTCCGTATTCTCGAAGCCCCAGCGGACCAGTTGGCGGACGGCCGAAGTCGCAGCGCCACGTCCGCGCGCCGAGGAACGCACCCAATATCCCAGGTTGGCCCGCCGGTTGGCGTCGTCGATCTGATTGAGACCGCAACCGCCGAGAAACACGGTGCCGTCCGACAGGATGACGAACTCGAAGGCCTTGCGCGCCGCGAAGGCCTGCACCTGCGCATCGATCCAAATACGCATCTCCTCCAGCGTCAGGCCCGGGTGGCACCAGGGCATGAACGGCTGCGTCTCGGCCGCCGACGAGAGGGCCGCTTCATGGAGAGCCGGCGCATCGTCGACGCGATAGGGCCGGATCGAAATCACGGTGCCTCGTCCTCTATGGGGAGGCCGGCCGGCGCCTGGCTTTGATGAGGACGGCGATCTCGTCCGGGCGGGGATTGACGAAGTCGAGGCGGATGCGGCCGTCGGCGGTCTCGGCGACCATCGCGGGGATCGAGCTCGCCGTCAGATACCAGCCGGCGGGCAGGACGACGGCGTTGCGGGGACGGCCGAAGGTGCGGTCGAACACCAGCTCCTCGCCTTCCTGGCGATAGCTCTTCGGGTCGGTGTAGGTCTCGGCGATGCGCAGGCGGACCGAACCGTTCGCCGGCACCGGCGGGAAATGGATCACCACGACCTCGGCGTCCGGCGGCACCTCCTCGTCCTCGGGCGTGCCGGTCTTCGGCAGGGCCTCGCCCTTCACCGTCTCCACGGCCAGCGCCTCGCCGGTGTCGAGGTTGCGCGCCGAGGGATTGGCGGCGGTGCTCCCCTTGCGCACGACGTTGAGATAGCGGGCCACGCCGGGCCGCGACTCGGTGTAGTCGTGGTAGAGGTCGAAGGCGTGGGTCTCCGGCGGCTGCAGGAAGTAGACGATCTCGCGGTCCTGGTGCGCCCGCTCGACGAGGCGGTCTTCCTCGGCGGCAGGTGAAGGCGGGGCCTGCTGGGCGGCCGCCGGCAAGGCGAGCAGAACGAGCAGCGAAATCGCGCTTCGGCGCAACGCAAGGCCGTTCAGCTCGCGATCCTCCGGGCTTTTATGACCACCGGGAGGGCCTCCGGACCGGTGTGCATGAGGCTCACGGCGAGGCGGCCGTCCTGCTCGGTGAGCACCTGCGCCGGAACGTTGCAGCCGACCAGCTCGTAGCCGGCGGGGAGCACGACGGCGTTGCGGCGGATGCCGAGCGTGCGGGAGAAGACGATGCGGTCCGTTCCCTCGCGAAAGTAGCTCTTTGCATCCTGATAGGTCTTCTCGATCAGCAGCCGGACGCCGCCGTCCCGAGGCACCGGGCGAGGCAGGTGGATGCGGATGTAGCTCGTGTCGAGGTCGGCGTCCGGCAGGCCGGAGGCGCGCGCCTCCTCGCCGCTCACCACCTCGAACGGCAGCGTTCCCGATGTCGCCTGATCGCGGACCGACTCGCCGCTCGCCGCGCTCCCCTTGCGGATGGGATTGAAGAAGACCGTGGCGCCGGGCTCGATCGCGGTGACCTCATAGAGGATGCGGAAGCTGGCCGACTCGGGACTGAGCAGCTCGTAACGGGTGTACTCGTCCTCCTCGCGCGGCGCGGAGTCGGGCTGGGGCGCCGCGGTTCTCGCGGGAGACGCAGCAGGGGCCGGCACCGGAGGTGGGGTCTGGGCGCAGGCGGCGAACAGGAACAGGAGAAGCGACAGGGTGAGGGGTCGCACGGGGAGGAGTATAGCCGGGCGATCACCCGGTTCAGTCTGCCTGTGGATTTCGGGACGGGTCTGCCCTTCGAAGCCTCACCCCCTGTCCCCCTCTCCCTGACGGGCGAGGGGGGACCCATACGAAGGCGGTTGCCCAAAAAGTAGGCCACCTATCGGCAAAGTCCCTTCGCAGTCGTCCCCCTCGCCCGTCAGGGAGAGGGGGACAGGGGGTGAGGCTTCGGAGGGCAGGCCCGTCCGCGGTCGCAGATCAGACTGAACCGCCCTCAAGCCCCGACGACGCGCAGCTCGAAATCCTCGAGCTTCATCACCTGGCGGACGTAGAGGAAGGCGATCTCGCTCGCCGCGGCGTTGTCCGTGGCGCGGACCGGGAACTCCTCCTCCTGCGTCTTGCCCTCCGGATTGCGGTAGACGACGGTCGCCGAGTACAGGCGGATTTTCAGCATGATCACCCCAATCTAAAGGTACATACTGCAATGGAAACGCAACATCTACGATTGCCGGAGAGGATACGGACCGGCCGCCTGCCGGTCAAGCGGCGTTCCCCGGGCGGGGGCACGTGAATTGCTGCGCTGGACGGAGTCCGTTCGCGTCGACGGACCGGGAGGTGTGTCATGGGAATTCTCGGACGTTACACAGAGCCGATTTGCGCGGTGTTCCGCATCGTCGTGGGGCTGCTCTTCGCTTCGCACGGTGCCCAGAAGATCTTCGGAGTGCTCGGCGGCCAGAAGGCCGGCCCGCCGTTGATGGTCGCCGCGGGGTGGATCGAGCTTCTCGCAGGCCTGCTGGTCGCCATCGGGCTCTTCGCTTCCATCGCGGCGTTCATCGCCAGCGGCGAGATGGCGGTGGCGTACTTCATGGCCCATGCGCCAGGCGGCTGGCATCCGCTCGTCAATCATGGGGAGGCGGCGGTGTTCTACTGCTTCGCCTTCCTCTACATCGCGGCGCGCGGAGCGGGGATCTGGAGCCTCGACGGCCTGCGGCGCAAGAGCACGGTCACGACGCCGGCCACCAGCGGAGGACCCGTCCGCGGTTGACGACGAGCCAACCGGAAGGCGTGGCCAGGATGTAGTTGAGGCGCTCGACGGACCGGTCGACGATCCTCACCACGCCGAGGTCCCAGCCGGTAGGGCTTACCGGGTCCTCATAGGCGACGGTCGACCCGATGCCGGGCTCTCCCGTCTGGGGGCTTTTCCTGAACGTCTGCTCGAAGAGTCGTTGAATGTTCATGATCCCGGTTTTAGCAACGAACGGGCCAGGCCGTTTCCCTCAGGGCCCACGCCAAGATCTGTCTCAGATCTGGCCGCGGTGATCAGATTCGGGACACGCTGGCGTTCTGGATCACCTTCCCCAGACGCCGGATGCCTTCCTCGATCCGCTCGGCAGGATGGTTGGTGAAGCTCAGACGCATGCAGCGCGTGCCGTGATCGGACGCGCCGGCGCAGAACGTCGCCCCGGGGCAGAAGGCGACCCGCTCGGCCTCCACCGCGGTCCGCAGCAGCTCGTCGGCGTCGAGGCCCGGCGGCAGCTCGGCCCAGATGAACATGCCGCTCGTCGGGCGGTTCCATCGCACCTCGGGAGGAAAGTGAGCCTGC
The DNA here is from genome assembly GCA_036002325.1 of Thermoanaerobaculia bacterium. Lineage (GTDB taxonomy): Bacteria > Acidobacteriota > Thermoanaerobaculia > Multivoradales > UBA5704 > DATARR01. Next base: position 4,436 of record DASYTJ010000006.1, read on the forward strand.
AGGGCGGCCAGCAGCGCATCGCGCCGGCGGCGGTATTCGGCGCGCACGGCGGCGAGATGCGCGGGGAGGCGCCCGGCCTCGAGATAGGCCGCGATCATGCGGTGGCTGAAGGAAGGGGTATCGAGGTCGGCGGCGTGCTTCAAAAGGGCGAGGCGGCCGGTCAGCTTCTCCGGCACGACGAGCCAGCCCGCCCGCAGCGACGGCGCCAGGATCTTGGAGAAGGAGCCTATGTAGAAGACCCACTCCTCCTCGAAGGACCGCAACGGCGGCGGCGGCGCCTCGCCGTAGTAGAGGAAGCCGTAGGCGTCGTCCTCCAGGATCGGCACCCGGTATCGGCGCGCCAGGCCGGCGAGACGCTGCCGCGTCTCCAGATCGAGGCTGGCGCCCAGCGGGTTGTGGCCGTCGGGAATGACGTAGAGATAGGCGGGACGGACGCCGCGGGCGAGCAGAGCTTCCACCTCGCCGGCGTCGATGCCGGCGGTGGGATCGGAGGCGACGGTGAGGATCTCGGGGCCGCGCAGGCGGGCCGCCGCCTGGATGCCGTCGTAGACGGCCCACTCGATCAGCACCTGCCGGCCCGGCTCGACCAGCAGGCGGGTGAGGAGGTCCATCCCCTGCTGCGCGCCGGAGGTGAGGAAGATCTGCTCCTCGGTGCAGCGGACGCCCCGCGCCGCCATCATCTCGACGATGCGGGTCTTGAGCGGCGCGTAGGGGAGCCCATACTGCAGCGCGGACGGATCGTCTGCGAGCACGCGGGCCGCTTCCTCGGCGAGCGCCTGCCGCGGGAACAGCTCGGCCGCCGGCAGGCCGTGGGCGAGCGACAGGACGCCCGGCCGCGCGGCCAGATCCATGATCTCGCGCAGGGTCATCGCGCCTCCGTCTGTTCCAGCCTCTGCCGCAGCTTCGCCGCCAGGACCTCCACCGCCGGCGCGGCCAGCAGGTGGAAGTGGTCTGCGGGCACGGTTTCGACGTCCAGCTTGCCGCGGGCGAACGGACGCCAGAGGGCGGCGAGGTCCACCGCTTCGTCCCGCGGACGCTGTTCGGCGAGGAAGAGAGCCACCGGGCAGGCGAGGGGACGCGGCCGGTAGGTGCGCAGGGCCTGCAGATGGCCGTCGACCACGGCGCGGAGGTGAGGATCCAGATCGGAATCGCCGAGCTTCGGGGGCGCGAAATCCGGGCCCGGCGGCCGGCTGTCGAGCAGAATGACGAGCCCCACCTCACGGCCCGATTCCTCCAGCCGCCGCGCCGTCTCCCAGGCCACGAGACCGCCGAACGACCAGCCGCCGAGCAGATAGGGACCATGAGGTTGCGCGGCGGCGATGGCCTCGGCATAGCGGGCGGCGAGGTCTTGCAGGCTCGCGCCGGCGGCACCGCTCCCTACCGTTTCCAACCCGTACAGCGGACGGCCGGTGAGATGGTGAGCGAGCTCCGCGTAGCAGAGGGTCCGTCCGTCCAGGGCATGGAACCAGAAGAGGGGGCGCCCCGTGCCTTCCTCGCGTAGCGGCACCAGCGGCGGAGCGATCGCCGCCGCTGCCGCCGAGCGGATCTCCGCGGCCAGCGCGGCGAGGGTGGCGCCGCGGAACAGGGCGGCCAGCGGCAGGCGGCGGCCAAGCTCCTTGTCGATCCGCGCGATCAGTTGCACGGCCAGCAGCGAGTGCCCGCCGAGGTCGAAGAAGCCGTCCTCGCGTCCCACCCCACGGATTTCCAACAGCTCCTCCCAGATCGCCGCCAGACGCCGCTCGAGGTCGCCGGCCAGCGGCGTGACGCGCCGCGAGACGGCGGTGCGGCCGGCGAGGAGGTTCCGCAGGGCGGAGCGGTCCACCTTGCCGTTGGGGGAAAGCGGCAGCACGTCGAAAACGATCAGCTCCGCCGGCACCATGTAGGCCGGCAGCCGGGCGGCGAGATCGCCGCGCAGCGCCTCCAGGTCGAGCTCTCCGGCGGCCACGATGCAGCCCGCAAGACGCCGGCCGCCGGAGGGCAGCTCGCGGGCCACGACGGCGGCCTGACGGACGCCGGGGTGTCGCTCCAGAAGGCTCTCGATCTCCCCCGGCTCGATGCGGAAGCCGCGGATCTTCACCTGCTCGTCGATGCGGCCGAGGAGGTCCAGGCGGCCGTCAGGCAGCCAGCGGGCGAGATCGCCCGTTCGGTAGAGCCGTCCCCCGGGCGCGCCGCGCGGATCGGGCACGAACCGCTCGGCGGTCAGGTCGGGCCGGCCGAAGTAGCCGCGCGCCAGGCCCGCACCGCCGAGGAGGAGCTCGGCCTGTGCTCCCGCCGGCACCGTCCGCATCTCGCGATCCAGGAGGACCGTGCGGGCGCCGGCGATCGGCCGGCCGACGGTGATCCGTTCCCCCGCTGCCAGCTCGGCGACCGAGGCCCAGACCGTCGCCTCGGTGGGGCCGTACTCGTTGAGCAACGGCACGCCGGGAAGCGTCATGGCGTGCCGGCGCGGCAGCTCGGCCGGCACGGGCTCGCCGGCGACGATGACGGCGGCAAGCGAGCGGAGCTCTCCCGGCTCGGCGGCGTCGAGGAGCAGGGCATAGAGAGAGGGGATGCTCAGCCAGTGCGAGATCCGCCGCTCGGCGATCAGCCGCGCCAGGCGCGCCGGATCGCCCGCCTCGGCTTGCTCCGGGAGCACCAGCGTCCCTCCCTGGCAGAGGGTCCAGAAGAGCCCCGCCACCGAGCTGTCGAAGGCCAGCGAAGGGAGCAGCAGGAAGGCCGAGACAACCCCGGTGTAGCCGTCCAGCCGCGCCCGCGTCGAGGCGAGAAGGCCGGCGCGCGTCACCACCACTCCCTTGGGCGGGCCGGTGGAGCCGGAGGTGTAAAGGAGGTAGGCGGGAGAGGCGGGCGGCGCGGCAAGGCGGGTCGAGCCTCCGTCCTTTACTCCAGACCCGCCCCTACCCGAAACAAATTCCGCGAATCCGCTCTCGTCCAGCGTCACGGCGGCGCGGCCATTCTCGCGCAGCCAGGCGAGGCGCTCCTCGGGATAGGCGGGATCGAGAGGCAGGTACGCTCCGCCGGCGCGAAGCACGGCGAGGATCGCGACGATCGCCTCGGGACTCTTGCGGAGCTCGATCGCTACCACGACCTCCGGGCCTACGCCGCGAGCGCGGAGAGCGCGGGCGAGGCGCTCGACGACAGCATCGAGCTCGGCATAGCTGAGTTTCCTCTCTCCCTGACTCACGGCAATCGCGTTGGGCGTTCGGCGGGCTTGCTCGGAGATCCGCTCTTCGATCGAGGGGCCCTCGACATCAACCGGCGGCTGCTCCGACCACTCGCGGAGAATCTGCTGGCGTTCGCCTGGAGCGAGCAACGGCAGCTCCGAGAGACGCCGGCCCGGATCGGCGGCCAGGGCCTGCAGCAGGACGGCGAGATGGCTCGCCAGACGGGCGGCCGTGGCGCGGTCGAAGAGGTGGGCGTCGTGCTCCAGCCCGCCGGCGATTCCCCGGGGCGTCTCCGCGAAGGTCAGAGTCAAGTCGAACCTCGCGGTGCCGGTCTCGACCTCGACGGGCGCCAGGGTCAGGCCGGGCAGCGCCAGCTCGGGTAACGGGGTGTTCTGAACCACCAGCAGCACCTGGAACAGGGGCGCGCGGGCGAGCTCGCGCTCGGGACGCAGCGCCTCCACGAGCTTTTCGAACGGCAGGTCCTGATGCGCGTAGGCGCCGAGCGCGGCCTCACGGCAGCGGCCGAGGAGAGTCCGGCCGGTGGGATCGCCCGCGAGGTCGGCCGGGAGCACGAGGGTGTTGACGAAGAAGCCGATCAGCGGCTCGAGCTCCAGGCGCGTCCGGCCGGCGATCGGCGTCCCCACCGCGAACGACTCCTGCCCGGACCAGCGGCCGAGCACGGCCGAGAGGGCGGCGAGCAGCGTCATGAAGAGAGTCGCTCCTTCGCGGCGGGCGAGGTCGCTCACGCCGGCGGCGAGCGCCGGATCCAGGTCCACCGGCCGGCGGGCGCCGCGGTAGGCAGGGATCGCGGGCCGCGGCCGGTCGGCCGGCAGCTCCAAAGGCGGCACGCCGGCGAGCCGACCGCGCCAGAACTCCACTTGGCGTTCGAGCGCCTCGCCCGCCAACCAGCCGCGCTGCCAGAGAGCGAAGTCGGCGTACTGCAGCGGCAGAGGCGGCAGCGGCGAGGGCTCGCCGTTGGCGAAGGCGCGGTAGAGGTCCGCCGTCTCGCGCAGGAAGACGCCGATCGACCAGCCGTCGGAGACGATGTGGTGGAAGACGCCGAGCAGCAGGTGCTCGCCGGCGGCGAGACGCAGCAAGGTCAGCCGCAGCAGCGGCACGCTCTGCAGATCAAAAGGACGCCTGGCCTCGGCCTTCGCCAAGCGTGCGGCTTCGGCCTCGCGCTGCGGTGCCGGGAGCGCCGTGAGATCGAGGATCGGCAGCGGAACGGAGACGCTCTCGATGGCGAGCTGGACCGGCCGGCCCGCGCTTTCGCGGAACCGGGTGCGCAGAGCCTCGTGACGGCGAACGATCTCATGGAACGCGGCTTCCAGCGCGGCGGAATCGAGATCTCCTTGCAACCGGACGGCGCTCGGCACGTTGTAGAAGGGGCTCCCGGGCTCGAGTCGGTCGAGGAACCAGAGGCGCTGCTGCGCGAAGGAGAGAGGAGCGCCGTCCAGCGGCCGAGGCTGGCGGACGAGAGGCGGCGGGGCGGTCCCCGCTCCGTCCCTGAGAGCGCGCTCCACCCGCCCGGCCAGATCGGAGAGGACCGGCGCGTCGAACAAGGCGCGCAGCGGCAGCTCGACCGCGAAGGTCTCACGGACGCGCGAGACGAGCTGAGTGGCGAGGAGCGAGTGACCGCCGAGCTCGAAGAAGTCGTCGCCGGCGCTCACCCGCTCCAGGTTGAAGACCTGGGTCCAGATCCCGCACAGGACTTCTTCGACCGGCGTGCGCGGCGCGTTCCAGGGGCGGACGGACCGGGAGCGTTCGAGATCTTCCGGCGACGGCAGCGCCTTGCGGTCCACCTTGCCGGCGGAAGTGAGCGGCAGCGCGTCGAGCATCACGAAGGCGGACGGCAGCATGTAGGCCGGCAGGAGCCGGCGCAGGAAGGAGCGCAGCTCCACCCCCCAGGCTTCGGCGGGGGGCAGCCCCGGGCGAGGCACCGCATAGGCGATCAGCCGCGCCTCGCCGGGAGCATCGGGATCGCGCCGGTCCACGACCACGGCGGTCTCGATTTCGGGATGGCGGGCCAGCGCCGCTTCGACGTCGCCCAGCTCGATGCGGAATCCCCGTATCTTGACCTGATGGTCGAGCCGCCCCAGGAACTCGATGCGTCCGTCCGGCAAGCGGCGGCCGAGGTCGCCCGTGCGATACAGACGCGCTCCGACCGCACCGCCTGCGTCGGGCCGGAAGCGGTCGGCCGTCAGGTCCGGCTGGCCGAGGTAGCCGCGGGCGACGCTGCGGCCGCCGAGCCAGATCTCCCCCGGCACGCCGGGAAGGACCGGCTGCAGATCCGCATCGAGGAGGACGACCCGGCCGCCCGGAACCGGTCTTCCGAGGGACGGTGCCGCGGCGATCTCTTCAGTCACCCTGCCGATCATGGAGTAGATCGTCGCCTCGGTGGGACCGTAGGCGTTGAAGAGGCGGCGCCCGGGGCGTTCTTCCAGGAGAGCTTGCGCGAGCCCCGCCGGCAGCGCCTCGCCGCCCTGGACCACGGTGCGGACGGACGGTGGAATGCCGCCGCCGCGCAGCAGCTCCGCCGTCGCGGAGGGCACCAGCAAGGCGAGCCGCACGGCATCGCCGGCCGGCAGACGTGGCAGGTCGAGGGCGTTCTCCGCGAGGACCGCGGTGCCGCCGTGAGTCAGGGGGAAGAACAGCTCGAAGACCGAGAGGTCGAAGCAGATGGAGGCCGCCGCCAGCACTCCGGTCCGCTCCTCCGGCGGATAGAGCGACGCCGCGCCGGCGAGCACGGCGGCGACGCTCCGGTGCTCCACCGCCACGCCCTTGGGGCGGCCCGTGGAGCCGGAGGTGTAGATCACGACGAACAGTTGCGCGGGATCGACGCTGGGCAGGACGGCCAAGCTGGCGGGAGGGATCTCGCCGAGGTCCTCCAGGTCGATCCTCTGGAGGAGCGCGGCATGCTGCGCTCCCATCCCCCGCCTCGTCACCAGCGCCCGAGCGCCGGAGTCCTCCAGCATGGCCTCCAGCCGCTCTCGCGGATACGCAGGGTCGAGGGGAACGTAGACGGCTCCCGCCGCGAGGCTCCCCAGGATCGCCGCCACCAGATCCGGCGAGCGCTCGATGAGGATGCCCACCCTCGCCTCGGCGGGGAGGCCGAGCGCGAGGAGCCGGCGCGCCACGCGACCCGCTCGCGCCGCCAGCTCGCCATAGGTCACCATCTCCTCGCCCCAGCGAAGAGCTGGAGCCTGGGGCGTCCGCGCCGCCCAGGCCGCAAAGCGCTCGTGCACCGCCCACTCGGTGTCCGCGGGGGCCGCATCGGCCCCGTCGTTCCACTCGACGAGAAGCTGCTGGCGCTCGGTCTCCGCGAGGAGGCAGAGGGCGTCGTGAGGCGCTTCCGGGGCCCTGGCCAACGCCTCCAGCACCCGAGCGTAGCGCGCCGCGATCTCCTCCACCTCGAGGGTGGAAAGGTCGGCGACGGGATGATCGAACGCCAGCGAAACGCGATGGGTGAGCTCGCGCACGTTGAACTGCACGGTGAGAGGGAAGTACGTTTGCTCCGTCCCCCAGCTTCCCAGCACCGCGAGCCCGGGCAGGCGCGCCAGCCGGTCGTAGACGTGGAAATGGGTGAAGTTGAACAGCGTATCGAACAGCGGCCGGCCCACCTCCGGCTGCTTCTGTTGCAGCTCCGAGAGAGGGAAACGCCGGTAGGCGAGCAACTCGCGCTCGGCGTCGAAGACCTGTCGCGCCAGATCGAGCCACGACCCCGGTGCGAGGTCGACCCGGAAAGGCATGGCGTTCAGGAAACCGCCGATCACCCGGTCGCCGTCGGCGCCTTCGGGGCGGCCGTTCATGAGCACGCCGGAGATCACGTCGCTGCTGCCGGTCAGGAACGAGAGGACCTTCAGATGGACGGCGAGGAGGAGGTCCTTGAGCGGAGCCGAAGCGGCGCGCGCCGCGACCCACAAGCCGTCCGAGACCTCTTCGGAAATCGGCACCGCCACACGACCCACAAGGGTCCGAGCGTCCGGCGCTCGCCGGCTCGCGGCGGGGCTCGCCGGCAGGCGCCCGGCGCCGCCGCCGTCCATGCGCCGCTGCCAGTAGCGCCGGTGCTCCTCGGAGGCGAGGGCCTCGCGCTCCAGTGCCACGTAGTCGCGGAAGGCGGCGGCGAGAGGCTGGTCGTCCGGGAGCGGCAGCGCCGCCGCCGGCACAACGCCGGCCGGCAGGAGGAGCAGGTAGCGCTGGAAGAGCTCGGTGAAGACCAGTCCCACGCTCCAGCCGTCGAGGAACGGCTCGGAGAGGGTGACCTGGAAAGAGTCGTCGCTGCGCTGGTGGACCCGCAATCGCAACAGGGGAGGCCGGCGCCAATCGAACTTGCGGCGCTGCTCGGCGGCGAACCAGCGGTCGAAGACCTCCTGCTGCTCGTCTTCGGTCAGGCCCCGAAGGTCTTCCACCTCCAGGGAGACCCGCACCTCCCGATGAATCAACTGCAGCGGCTCGGAGAAGCCTTCCAGAGCCAGAGAGCTGCGCAAGACGGGATGGCGGCTCACCACCCGATCGAGCGCCTCCTGCAAGCACGCGGCGTCGAATGGAAGCTGGAGGTGAAAGCTGGTCAGGTAGATCAGATAGTCGGGGCTGTATTCGCTGTGAAAGACCAGCCCCGCCAGGGTGCGCGCCAGCGGGAAGGCGTCATCGACGTCTTCGGGAAGCCGCGCCCGGTCCGCCGACGAGAGCAGGCCGCCGGCAGCCGGCGCGGACCTCTCCGAACCGGCCGGAGCGGATCGTACGGCGCGGGCGAGGTCGCGGACGGTCGGATAGCGGAACAGCTCCTGCAGAGTGAAGAGCGCCCCGCGCTCCTCGGCCCGGGCGCGGACCTGAATGGCGCGGATCGAGTCGCCGCCGAGGGCGAAGAAGTCGTCGTCCAGACCGATCCGCGGCACGTCCAGCACCTCGGCCCAACTCGCGGCGAGCGCCTGCTCCACCGGCGTCTCGGGCGGCGAATAGGGAGCCTCGGACGCCGCGGCGCGATCGGGAGCGGGCAGCGCCGCCCGGTCGAGCTTGCCGTGGCGGGTGAGAGGGAGAGCCGCCAGGGTGACGAAGACCGCGGGCACCATATGGCCCGGCAGCCGGTCCTGGAGATACGACCGCAGCTCACCGACCGGAAGAGGCTCCTCGCGCGGCACGACATAGGCCACCAGCCGCCGGTCGCCTCGCTCTTCTTCGCGGGCCACGACGGCGCTCTCGCGGACTCCCGGATGGCCCTCCAGGGCCGCTTCGACCTCTCCCAGCTCGATGCGGAAACCGCGCACCTTGACCTGGTGGTCGATCCTCCCCAGCACCTCCAGATCGCCGTCGGGCAGCCAGCGACCGAGATCTCCCGAACGATAAAGGCGCGCGCCGCCGGGATCGGGAACGAAACGTTCCGCGGTGAGCTCCGGCCGGCCGAGGTAGCCTCGGGCGACCCCGGCACCGCCGACGCAGATTTCGCCTGGAACGCTGATCGGCACCGGCTGGAACGCTCGGTCAAGGAGGCGAATCGAGAGATCGGGGATCGCCTGTCCGATGGGGCTCCGCGCGGCCGAGGCATCGTCCCGGCGGATCGGCCTGTAGGTGACGTGCACGGTCGTCTCGGTGATGCCATACATGTTGATCAGCCGGGGACGGCGATCGCCGAATCGCTCGATCCAGGGGGCGAGGTGACGGGGATCGAGCGCTTCGCCGCCGAAAATGACCAGTCGCAGCGAGAGGTCGTCCCCCGCACCGCTACGGCAGGCCGCATGGATCAACGGCCGGAACGCCGAGGGGGTCTGGTTGAGCACGGTTACTCTCTGGCTGCGGAGCAGGTCGAGGAACGCGTCGGGAGCGCGGCTCACCCACCACGGCACCACCACCAACCGGCCGCCGTGGAGGAGCGCGCCCCAGATCTCCCATACCGAGAAATCGAAGGCGAAGGAGTGGAAGAGCGTCCAGACGTCCTCCACGCCGAAGCCGAACCAGGGCGCCGTGGCGGTGAACAGCCGGGCCACGTTGCGGTGGGTGACGACTACACCCTTCGGGCGGCCGGTGGAGCCGGAGGTATAGATGACGTAGAGAGGATCGTCCGCACCGGCGCCACCCTTCAGCGGACGGCGCGAGCGGCGGGCGATGGCCGCGGCGTCGGCGTCCAGAAGAATCTTCGGCACGTCCGGCGCCAGGGCCCCCGCCTGCTCGGTGCGGGTGACGACCACGTGGGCGCCGGCGTCCGCCAGCAGGAAAGCCAGCCGCTCCCGCGGGTAACCCGGATCGAGCGGCACATAGGCACCGCCGGCCTTGACCACCGCCAGGGACGCGACCACCAGCTCCGACGAGGGCAGCAGGCAGATCCCGACGAGCACCCCCGGCCCCACGCCCAGGGACCGCAGATGGCGGGCCAGGCGGTTGGCTTGGGCGTCGAGATCACCGTACGTGAGGCTCTCGCCGTCTTCGCCCGTTACGGCGATGGCCTGCGGCTGACGGGCCGCGACCGCTTCGAGAAGGCGGTGGAGGCCCTCTGCGATATCAAAGTCCGCCGGCCGTTGTAGGGGCGCAGCATGCTTCGCCCCTACGCCCCATTCCTCGATGACCTGGTGCCGCGCAGCCTCGGAGAGGAGCGGCAGGGCCGAAAGCGCCAGGCCCGGATTGGCCGCCGCGGCTGCCAGGAGGATCTCAAGCTGCTCCAGCATCCTTGCATCGGTGGCGGGATCGAAGAGGTCGCCGTTCACTTCCAGGCTGGCGGCGATCCCTTCTTCGTTCCGTGCCAGCTCCAGGGACAGGTCCAGCTTGGCGGTGCCGTTGCCGACCTCCTCCGGCGTCAGGGTGAGGCCGGGGAGGACGAGAGGCTCCTGGGGCGCGTTCTGCAAGACCACCAGGGCCTGTGCGAGGGGCTGGCGGGCGGGATCACGCCGCGTTCCGAGCTCCTCCACCAGCCGCTCGAACGGCAGATCCTGATGGGCAAAGGCGGCGAGCGCGGTCTCGCGCATTCGCGCCAGCAGCTCGGAGAACGGCGGATCGCCGGACGGGTCGGCGCGCAGCACCAGCGTGTTGACGAAGAACCCGATCAGCCCTTCGAGCTCGGTGCGGCTGCGGCCGGCGACCGGAGCGGCGAGGCCGAAGTCCTCCTGGCCGGAAAGGCGGCCGAGCAGGGCGGCGAACCCTGCAGCGAGCAGCATGAACAGGGTGGCTCCTCGTTCTCCCGCCAACCGCTCGAGATCCGCGGCCAGGCATGCCGGCAGCCATCGGCTCCGGCGCGCACCCCGAAAGCCTTCGACCGCAGGTCGCGGCCTGTCGGTGGGGAGCGCCAGCGGCGGAAGACCGCGCAGGCGCTCGCGCCAGTACGCGAGCAGGCGGTTCAGGGACTCGCCGGCGAGCTCCTTTCGCTGCCAGCAGGCATAGTCCGCGTATTGCAATGGCAGCTCGGGGAGCGGCGACGGCAGGCCGTTAGCGAAGGCGGTGTAGAGCGCGCCGGCTTCGCGCACCAGGACCGAGCCGGACCAGCCGTCGCCGGCAATGTGGTGGAGGTTGAAGACCAGCCGGTGCGCGTCGTTGTCCAGCCGCACCAGCAGGGCGCGGAGAAGCGGCGGGCGGGTGAGGTCAAAAGGGCGGTTTGCCTCCTCGGCGGCGAGGCGGTGCGCCTCTTCGTCTTGACGAGGTGATGGCAGAGCCGCGAGATCGGCCACGGGCAGAGGCAGCGGCGACGCCGGTGCGATCTCCTGAATCGCCTCGCCCCGGCGGGTAACGATGGCCGTCCGCAGCACCTCGTGCCGGCGCACCACCTCGGTCAACGCCGCCGCCAGCGCGCGGACGTCGAGCGCGCCCTCCATCCGCACTGAGAGAGGGATGTTGTAGGCCGGGCTCTCGGGGGCCAACTGGTGGAGAAACCACAAGCGCCGCTGTCCGAAGGAAAGCGGCAAGGAGCGATCGCCGTCGCCGCGGAGGAGCGGAGAGGCGTCCGCCGAGGGCTCCAGGGCGCCGCCGGCGAGGACGGCGGCAAGCTCGGCGGGAGTGGAAGCATCGAACACGACCCGCAGAGGGAGGTCTACACCAAATGACTGGCGCAGCCGCGCCGCCACGCGGGCGGCCATCAGCGAGTGGCCTCCCAGCTCCCAGAAACTGTCGTGCGCTCCCACCTGCGGCAGGCCGAGGATCTCCGCCCAGATCGCCGTTACGCGTTCGACCACCTCGCTGGCAGGGACGCTCCGGACGGCGGACGACGAGGCCGGAGCCGGCGCATGACCCGCGGACATCAGGATCTGCCGCCGCTCGCCGGCGGAGAGGAACGGCAGCTCCTGCGCCGGCACGTTCGGTTCGGTCACGGCCGCGGCGAGCAGGGCCTCCAGGGCCCGCAGCAGTCGCGACGGCGCCCCGTCCCCCCACAGCGCCGCTTCGACCTGCAGGCGAGCGGCGAGCGTCTCCTCGCGCGGCTCCACCTCCAGCCCCAAGCCGAAGAGGGTCACGCCGGTCGTCACGTCGATGTCCGTCACCGTCAAACCGGGGTAAGACAGAGCCTCTCGTGGAGCGTTCTGAAAGGAGAGCAGAATCTGCACCAGCGGGTGGCGGCCGGCCCGCCGCTCGGGCGCCAACTCCTCCACCAGCCGTTCGAACGGGAGCTCCTGGTGGTTGTGGGCTTCGGAGACGGTAGTACGCAGTCGCGCCAGCAGTTGACGAAAGCTAGGTCCGCCGCCGAGGTCGGCCCGCAGCACCAGGGTGTTGACGAAGAAGCCGATCAGCCCTTCCGTCTCCACCCGGAGGCGGCCGGCGACGGGAGTCGCGAAGGCGACGCCGTCCTGTTCCGCGAGGCGCCCGAGAAAGAGAGCGAAGGCGGCCGCGATAGCCATGAACAGCGTCGCCCTCTCCTCCTTCGCCAGCTCCCCCACTCGCCCGATCAACTCTTCCGGCAGGATTCGACTCGCACGCACCTCGCGGGGAGCGGAAGCCGCGAGGCGATCCCGGCCGCGTGGCAGCTCCACCGGCAGCAGGCCGTTCAGGCGCTGCCGCCAGTATGCGAGGTCGGGGGCGAGCTCTCCAGCGGCCAGGCGGCCCTGCTGCCACGCGGCATAATCCGCGTACTGGATAGGCAGCTCGGGAAGGGGGGACGGCAGACCGGCCGCGAAGGCGCCGTACAGCGCGCCCATCTCGCGAACCAGGATGGCGAGCGACCAGCCATCCGCCGCCACGTGATGCAGGATCAGGAGCAGCAGGTGCGAGGTCGGGGCGGTCCGCAACAACCAGGCGCGGATCACAGGCGGACGGGAGAGGTCGAACGGACGCCGGGCCTCGGCGGCGGCAAGCCGCAGGCTTTCCGTTTCGGCAAGGGGCAGCGCCAAGCCCGCGAGATCGACGATCGGCATCGCCAGCGGCCCCGGTGGGATGACCGCCGGAACCGGCTCGCCGTCCGGGGCCTCGATCCCCGTGCGCAGGACCTCGTGGCGGCGCACCACCTCGGTCAAAGCCGCGGCGAGGGCGCGGACATCGAGAGCTCCGTCGAGCCGGAGCGCCGCCGGCAGGTTGGCCGCCGGACTATGCGGCTCCATCTGCTGCGCCAGCCACATCCTGCGCTGGCCGGAAGAGAGGAGGGCGGGCGCGAGGGGCGGGCGCCGGGGAACGCCGCTTTCCCCCTTCCCGGCAGCCGCGGCTTTGCGTTCGCGCAGTGCCTGAGCGAGCAGCGCCCGTTGTGCGGGCGAAAGCTTCTTCAGCTGCTCCCGTTGATCGACTTCCGCCATGTCTTGACTTCTCTGCTCGGCGTCGCCGGGCAGATCGACACGAGCATGACCGATCTCCAGGACACCCTCACAATCAGGTGCCCAGGCCAGTGTCTTGGGGGACAGGACGCGACGCCCCGAGCCGGAGCGTCACAGAACCGGCGACAGCCAGCGCGCCATGCGGTCCCCGAGACGGTGCAGCACGGGACGGCGCCGCCAGGCCGCCATCAGGATCTCCTCTGACATCTCCAGGTCACGCTGGAAGATCTCCTCCAGTGTCGCGGCCGTGGCGCGATCGAGGACCACCAAGTTGCACTCGGCGTTGAAGACGAAGGAGCGGAAATCGAGATTCGTCGAGCCCACCACCGAGACGTAGCCGTCGGCGACCAGGCTCTTGGCGTGGAGCACGTGCCCGCCGTACTCGAAGATGCGTACGCCGCGCGCCAGGAGGTCCGCGTAGTAGCCGTGCGCGGCGTGGCGCAGCAGGGGCACGTCGGTCCAGCCGGGCAGGAGCAGCCGGACGTCGACCCCGCGGTCGACCGCCTCTCCGAGGATGTCGACGGCGATCCGGCCCGGGGCGAAGTAGGCGTTGGTAATCCAGACGGTACGCCGCGCCGCACCGACGATGGCCGCCAGCACCGCGGCCGACTCGGAGGCGCCCCGCCAGGGACGCGAGTCGAGCACGAGAATCCGCGCTCCGGGGCTCTCGGTCTCCTCGACCGCCAGCCGTTCGAGGTCGAACGGCTGGCCGCCGCCCCAGGTCCAGCCTTCGGCGAAGACCACCGCCATTTCCCAGGCGGCGGGGCCCTCGACCCTGACGTGGGTGTCGCGCCACATCTGGCCGGGCCGCGACCGCGGCGAGCCGTACTCCTCGCCGATATTCATGCCGCCGGTAAAGCCAACCTGGCGGTCGACCACGAGGATCTTCCGGTGGTCCCGGAACGGCTGGAACCACCAGAAGCGGGGGTAAAGGGGGTTGAACAAGCGCACCTCGACGCCGCGCCGCTCCATCTCGTCCCAGAACTCGGCGCGGGTTCCGAACGAGCCGGCGGCGTCCGCCATGACTCGCACGGCGAGGCCGCGCCGGGCCGCGGCCACCGCTTCCTCCAGGAAGAGGCGGCCCGTGGAATCATCTTTGAAGATATAGGACTCGAGGAGGATCTCCCGGCCGGCGGCCAGAGCCGCCTGACGCATGGCAGCGAAGGCGTCGGCGCCGTGGGTGAAAACCTCGATCCGGTTGCCGCCGAAGATCGGTCCGCGGTCAATGCGGCGCAGGAGGACCTCGAAGTCCGGATCCTCGACACCCAGCGGCAGGGCGCCGGCGAGGCGCCCGACACGTCCCACCCGCAGCGCGCGAGGGAGCTTTTCGCCGACGCGAGGATGCAAGAGCGGGCGAAAACGCCGGGCGCGGCGGGAGGCCATGAGCCTGGGCAGTATGGCAGATCAGGCCTGCCCCGACCCGACCGGAGCGCCGCCGCCAGAGGCGACGGCGCAGGAGGTGTACGTTAGTTGCTGTCGGAGACGACTACGTACGTGCTGGTCGTCGTGGTCGCCAGACAGGGAGTGATGGCGGTGGCCGAATCGATGACCGCCAGGCTCTGCCCCGCCACCCGCGTGCTCGACAGGACGTTGATCTCGTCCTCGGCGGCCACGGTGTTGCTGGCGCTCGCCGGGTTTACCGTGTCCGCCTGCTCCGCCTCGAATCGGCTCACCGCGTCGATCACGTCCTTCGAGCACTTCGGCGGCGGCGGCAGCGGCCAGGTGGGGTGCGGGCCGTTGTGGTCTACCTTCACCGGGCACGGCGGATTGCAGCCGTGCGACCAGCCTGGAGCGAAACCGGGGGTCGTGCCCGGCGTCGAGTCGTCCGCGACGCCGTCGCCGTTCGTGTCGATCGATACTGGATTGGGATATGCGATGCCGCCGGTGCCCACCGAGTCCGCCCACGGCGCGCCGCTCGTCTGTAGACTGATCGTCTCCGTTGCCGGAGTCCTCAGCGGTAGGCCGGTCGTGTTATTGGTGAAGGTGATCTTGCCCGGCACGGAGAAGCTGGCGTCGAAGGTGCCGCCAGCGGTGCCGGAGCTGTGGATGGTGATGCTACCCGCGGGAGCCGTGCCGCTGAGCCCGACCTTGGCGCTGAACGTGTCGCTGCAGCCGGGAACCGAGATCGCCGTGCGGTTGACGAAGGAGATCGCCCGTACATGGATAGTGGTGCTGCCCTGGCCGCCGCTGACGTCGACATCGCCCGTCCGCTCCACCACCGTGTCGGTGCTGCCGAGAACCCCGGAGGGGCTCGTCGCGATCGCCGAGCCCTTGAGCGTGATCCTCTGCGCAAAGGGCTGCGACGAAGCGCAGAAGTACCCTGCCGGAAGCGGGTTGTCCGTGAAGTCAACATAGGCGCTCCCGTCGTCGGGAGTCGTCCACACGTCGATGCCGGCCGTCAGCGTCTGCGCGGCCGCCGGCAGCGCGGCCAGCGCGAGCGCGCACACTACGAGCACAAGGAAACGTCCGTTTCGCATACCTACCTCCGTGGATGAATTGGGGGAAGCCTGCATCGGGGCCGCGATGTCCCCGGCTACAACCGCCCTTCATCAGATGTCGGTGCGCTTCATCAGTGGAAGCGAGCCGCGCCCGGCGTGACGGCGCGGTGACGGTTCGCATGGGGCCAGCCCAACGAAGTGTCACGGACTGCCGTCTTCCTGCACCAGAGTAGAAACGGAGCCGCCTCGCCGCCGGCCGTGCCGAAGCGCAATGCTCTCAGCGGCTCCTCCTCATTCCATAGGAGGAAGCATGATCAGGGACCTCCGTATCGTCGCCTCCCTCGCCGTCTTCGCGGTTCTCTTGCGAACGCCTGTCGCGATCGCAGGCTCTCTCCTGCAGGCCTCTCCGGAAACCATGAAGTACGTCATCCCCTACGACTGCGGAGACGGAGTCTGCAGCGGATTCGACGAATGCTCCACATGCCCCGAGGACTGCGGCTTCTGCGAGCCCGTCTACTGCGGCGATGGCATCTGCCAATCTGAAGAGAGCTGCTCGACCTGCCCGGGGGATTGCGGCGAGTGTTCGGAAGACCGCTCGGTGGTCGTCTACGGCGCCGACGGGACGGCGAAACGCTTCTGGGCGGACTATGCGGGGAACGCCATCCTGCGCAGCAACCTCGACGGCTCGCAGGTCGAGGTGGCCCGCTACGCCTCCGGGCCGTACGGCATCAGCTACGACCCGGGGACGGAATCGCTGCTCTGGACCAGTTCGACCGACGAAGTCGTGCAGGCGGCACCGGCCGACGGCAGCGGCACTCCCATCACGCTGGAGAGCGCCTTCGATGAGGACGGCGCCGCGATCGTCGTGGTCGAGGAAGACGTTCAGCTCGCGTACGGCATCGCGGATAGCCAGATCATCAAGATCACTCAGAACCACACCACCGGCGACGAACAGCGCGAGGTCCTGGTCCAGCTCTCCTCGCCCGACGCGGTGGTGGGCCTGGCGCTCACCGCCGACCGCACGACCCTCTACTTCGGTGACACGGTGGGAAGGATGAGTCAGAAACTCAACCTCGCGAGCGGCGCCGTCGAGCCGCTCGTCTTCGACGACGGCACTCAGCCTCTGCCGCTGACCGCTGCGGCGCGCCGGCTCTCGATCTGTCCCGCGCCCGCGTTCCTGGAGGTGGCCCGATGAACGCCCGGCGAATCTTGCCGCTGATCGCCGTCACCTCTTTCCTCTATGTCGCTCCGGGGGCCGAGGCCCAGCCCGTAACAGGCTACGTGGACCTGCACTCGCACCTGATGGCCGAGCACAGCTTCGGCGGCCGCTGGTTCTGGGGCACAGTGGAAGGTCCCATCGACTGGGCGGTTCGCCGCTGCGACGGCAACTTCCCGGGCTGGAGCCACGGCGCCACTCAGTTTCCCATCGTCTCGGAGTTCCTGGGATCAGATACCGGCTGGCACCTCGGCAAGCGGCGCGGCTATGACCGCCGCCGCTGCAAGCGCTTCCTCGGCATCAACATTCCCGGCACCTGCCCGCGAGAGCACTTCGAGCACTGGCCGATGTGGAACGCCATCGCGCACCAGCAGATGTGGCAGGGTTGGCTGCAACAGGCGCATCAGAACGGGTTGCAGATCATGGTCGTCTCCCTCGCGGAATCGAGCTTCCTCTGCATCAACACGCCTCCTGTGATGCGCCGCTACGATTGCGACGAGATGGCATCGGTCCAGCGTCAGGCCACTTTCGCGCGCGATTTCACCATCCGCAACAGCGGTTGGGTGGGCATCGCCACCACGCCGGTGCAGGCGCGGGCCCTGATCCAGCAAGGCAAGCTGGCGCTCGTCCTGTCGGTCGAGGTCACCAAGCTTTTCCCCACAGGCGATTTCGTGGCCCAGCTCGACCAGTTGCGCGGGCTGGGCGTGCGTTCAGTCCAGGTGGTTCACCATGCCGACAACCGCTTCGGCGGCGCCGCCCCCGTGCCGGAGCTCATGAGCGCGGCCGACCTGGTCGAAACCATCACCTTCTCGAACATAACGGCGATCAACGACATCGTCTGCCGCAACAGCGCGGGCGCCACGGGGAGATGCGACGGCGAGAATTACCTCAACGTTCAAGGCCTCACGCCGGAGGGGGATACCCTGGTTCGTGCCATGATGGATCGCGGGATGCTGGTCGATGTCGCGCATCTCTCCCGCAGATCCTTCGCCGATGTCTACAGCATCGCCCACCAGAGGGGCGACTATCCGCTGCTCTACTCGCACGCCCACATGTGGGAAACGATCAGCTCTGCAGAGAAGCGGCATGAGAAGTATCTTCGGGACGACGAGATCCCCATGATCACCGGTACGGGCGGCATGGTCGGCCTGCGCACCGGACCGGAAGACACGGTGCCCTGGGGCAACAGCGTCGCCAATCGCTGCCAGGGGACCGCCCGATCCTTCGCCCAATCTCTGATGTACGCCGTCGACCGCGGCCTGACCGTCGGGTTCGGCGCGGATTTGAACGGCTTCATCAAGCAGCTCAAACCTCGCTTCAGGTTCTTCGACTGCAACCAGGATCTGAGCGAGATCCTGGCCACCGGCGGGCCGAACGAGTTGCAGAAGAAAGGCTTGGCTCATGTCGGATTGCTGCCGACGCTGATGAACGACCTGAGCGTGGTCGGCGTCCCCGCCTACTATCTCGATCACCTGAATCGCTCGGCCGAGAATTTCCTGCGGCTGTGGGAGCGCAGCGTCAGCATGGCGACGATCACAAGCGGATCGAACCTGGCGCCGTTGGCGACCGCCACGGCCTCCAGCACCTTCTGCTCCGGAACGGGAGAGCACTGCTACAGTCCCGGCCGCGTCAACGACGGCGATGCGAGCACGATCCTGGGCGGCTACCACAGCTGGGCCAACGCCAATGGCAGCCCCTTGCCGCAATGGGTGCAACTGACCTGGACCAGTCCGATCACCGCGTCTCGCGTCGATCTCTATACGACCGCGGGCTACGAGCTCCGCGACTACGACATCCAGTATTGGACTGGTTCGACCTGGGCGAACACCGTTCCCAGCGTCATCGTCACCGGCAACACGAGCTCGTTCCGCACGCACACTTTCAACCCCGTCACTACGGATCGCATCCGAGTGTTGGCTCGCCTGGGACCCTCGATCCAACCGGGCTACGTGCGTGTCAACGAGATCGAGGTGTACTGAACTGTCGCCCGCAAATGCAAATACGTTAATAACTTACCCTTGACAGCCGGCAGCACGGAGCCTACGATCCGCGGAAATTCGGTCAATTAGACCTGTGTCCCTCGCTCCAGCGGTGCAGGACGGCATCGGCGGGAGATCACGGGGCACCACTCTGCGGAAGGAGACGCCGTCATGAGCAAACGAAGCCTGGCGCTGGGAGCCGCCCTCTTCGCCTTCGCTGCCGCCCTCGCTCTCCCCGTCACCGCCGATGAGATCTGGATCGCGCCCGGCGAGAAAGCCGACGTGGCGGTAGGGGATTGGGGGGTCACACCCGCCGGCGACGCCCACTTTACCTTCGCCGTACCCGACTCCCTGGACCGCTTCATCGGCGCGCAGGTGATGGTGATCGGCAAGAAGAACCGGCAGATCACGTACGACCTTCACCTGTCGATCTCGCGGGACGGCCAGAGCCACAATTCCTTCAATACCGACGCCACCGGCACACCTGCCACCTTGAGCAGCGACAAGCTCACGGCCCTCGATGCCTCGGCCCTGTTCCCGGCGCTCTCGCCCGGCGAAGACGTCGTGTCCCTTCACTTCCATGGCACCCCGCAAGGCGACCTGCGGGTGGTCGGTCTGCGCTTCGAATTCATGCGCTTCCCGGACCACGCCGGGCTCGCCTGCGGCCCGCGCCAAGTGCTGGTGGGCTTCACGGCCGAGACGGGCGCTCCCATCTGCATCAGCCGCAACCTTCTGCTCGAAGGTCTGCTCTGCCCGCCGAAACAGTTCCTCATCGGCTTCGATCCGGTGACCGGCCAGATGCGGTGCGGCGACAAGCGGGTGCTGCTGGCCGGCCTCACCTGCCCGTCCGGCAAGTTCCTGGTGGGCTTCGACGACTTTACCGGCGACCCTGTCTGCAAGACCCTCGACACCATCATCGGAGGTGGAGGCGGCGGTGAAGAGGGGCCGCTCCTCGATATCAACAACGTGGAGCTGCCGGAAGGCAACGCCGGTACACAGCCCTTCGTCTTCACCGTCTCCCTGTCGGAAGCGAGTGCCACGCCGGTGACCGTCGATTTCAGCACCCGCAACGGCAACGCGCAGGCCGGGAGCGACTACATCGCCACTTCCGGAACCCTGACGTTCGCGCCGGGAGAACTGACGAAACAGATCACCGTCCAGGTCATCGGCGATACCACGACGGAAGAGATCGAGGTGTTCTTCGTCGATCTCACGAACGCCGGCGGGGCCACGATCGGGGACTCCGAGGCCGTGGGCCGCATCTTCGAGGACGACGGCGGCGGCGGCCGCGAGGACTGAGCCTCACGGTCACGGAAAGAGCCGCTCCAGGAACTCTTTGTCCTCCTGGAGCGGCGCAGGATACGGCCGCGGAGGGGAGAGGACAACGCGGAGAACCCGCGAACCTCCAAACGCGCCGCATTCTGTCCCGCATTTCAGAAATTGCGCACAGTAACTCTTAGAGGGGCGCCCACTCCCTGCCGCGAGGCGGTGGGGGCCGATCCGTCAACAAACTCTAGGAGGAGGACGCGATGAAAGATCGCACGCACTGGATTCTGTCCGCCGTTGCTCTCGTCTTGGCGCTGCTGCTGGGCCTGCCGGGGCCTGCCGCAGCCGCCGAGACCACCGCCGAACCTGCGAGCCCCGCTCGCGAGGCGGCAGCCCCGGCCGCCAGCCAGGACGTCACCGTTGTGGATATGGCCGATGCCGTGATCCCCAACGCCAACCACTACAAGTGCTACCCCATCCTCTCGTTCAGCGAGTTCATCCCGCGGCGCGTCTTCCTGCGGGATCAGTTCTGGAGCACGTGGGTCTGGGTGTGGCGGCCCCACTATCTGTGCAACCCGGTATGGAAGATGACAGAAGATGGCGTCGTCTATGAGCCACCCCAGCCGGACGCGCACCTGGTTTGCTACGACATCCGGGAAGAACTTCCCACGCCGGACTGGGCGGTGCGGACTTACGACCAGTTCGGATGGCTGACCCTCAAGGGAAACGCCGCCGAGCTGCTGTGCCTGCCGGCGGCCAAGTACGTGATCACCCCGCCCGGCGGTGGCGGTTAGGACCTACGGCTCGCGAACGATTCGGACTAGGGGCTCCGCTGGGGCCCCCCGGTCTCCTCCGGGTCCTGCGCTTGACGGACAACGATTCAGAGGGCCTAGAATTGCTGCGGCAAAGGACCGGAAGGGCCGGCCCGCAACGGAGGAGGAACCCCATGCGAAAGCTCCTGCAAAGCACTCCGACGGCAAAGAAGCTCGCGCTCCTGAGCGCCGCGGCGCTGTTCGTCGCGGCCGTCATCGGCACGCCTCACACGGCACAAGCCTGCCAGATGTGGACGGACTACTATCAGTACTACTCGGACGCCTCGTTGACGGAGCAGGTTGGCTGGTGTGAGTTCGACTGCTACTGCGTCACCTATTGCGACGGGGAGCAGACGCCGTACTATCGCCACTGGAGCTGGCCCGGCTGCCTCTAGGCCGAGGCATGCCGGTGCTGTCCCGCGGGCCCGCTCCCCGCACACAAATCAAGTAGAGGGGTGCTGTCCGCCAGGACGTCACGTGGAGCATCCCTCTAAGTCATGAGGAGGAAATATGCCCAGGAAACTCTTCGCGATCGCTGCCCTCATCTTCGCCACTGCGGCAGTCACCACCAGACCGGCACCCGCTGTCCCGAATGACCCGCCGCAGGTCTGCGGCACCTGCTGGTTGCAGTACCAGGACTGCAAGGCGGACTGCGGTTGCAGTACCTGCATCCAGACGTTCAGTTGCGACGAAGTGGACCCCTGCATGGCTATCTGCCAATGCCGGTGAATCCAGTCGATCTCCACGTATTGCCTCGTCCGCAGCCGCCGTCCAACACGGCGGGACGCCAACCTCGAGACCCACCCGGAGGCACAGCTATGAACCGAACCACGTTGATGTTGTTAGCGGTCGCGCCGGTCGCGGCCACGTTCGTTGCGCGACCGGCCACCGCAGAAGAGCACGCTGACGGCACCGCCCGGCTGCAGCTCGTCGAGGCCACGGTTCCGCAGCTTCAGCAGGCGATACAGACCGGTCTCATCACGGCCGAGCAGCTCGTGGGCATGTACCTCGCACGCGTCGACGCCTACGACAAGGCCGGGCCGGGGATAAACGCCTTCCTCTACGTGAACCCCAACGCCGAGGCGGAAGCGCGGGATCTCGATGAGCAGCGCCATCCGGGTAGCCCGCGGAGCCCGCTCGACGGCATTCCGGTCCTGCTGAAGGACAACATCGACACGGCGGACATGCCGACGACCGCCGGCTCGGTGGCGCTCGCCGGTTCCATCCCGCCGGACGACGCTTTCATCACCCGCAAGCTGCGGGAGGCGGGCGCCATCATCCTCGGCAAAGGCACGCTCACCGAGTTCGCGAACTTCATCGCCCTCGGCATGCCGACCGGCTACAGCTCGCTCGGCGGCTTCGGGTTCAACCCCTACGATCCACGCCCGCTGCCGGGCGGCGACGGCCGGCCGGTGCTGCAGACGGGCGGCTCGAGCTCGGGCCCCGGCATCGCGGTGAACGCGAATCTCGTCACCGTGGCAGTCGGCACCGAGACCTCCGGCTCGATTCTCAGCCCCGCGAGCGCCAACGGCGTCGTCGGCATCAAGCCCACCGTCGGGCTCGTCAGCCGCGACGGCATCATCCCAATCACGGCGGACCAGGACACCGCTGGTCCGATCGCGCGGACGGTCGCCGACGCGGCCATCCTGCTCGGCGTGCTCGCCGGCCGCGACCCTGCGGACCCGGCCACGGAAGCCTGCCTCACTCCCGGCAACTGCTTCAGCGACTACACTCAGTTCCTCGATAAGAAGGCGCTCAAGGGAGCCCGCATCCGCGTGGTCACGCCCATCCCCGCGAACCGCCTCGGCATCATGAACGCGGCGATCGACCTGCTCCGCGCCGAGGGCGCCGAGGTCGAGCTCCTGCCGGAGCCGTTCCCGGCGCAGCTCGGCACCTGCGTGAGCTACCCTCCTCCCGCAGGCTGTTCCACCGTTCTACTGTATGGGCAGAAACGCGACCTGAACGCCTATCTGGAGGCGACGCCAGGCGCACCCAACCACACCATCGCCGAGATCGTCGCCTTCAACAGCACGTACGTTCCGCCGATGAAGTACGGACAGGCGATCTTCGAGGCGGCGCAGCAGGTCGACACCACGCCCGGCAGCGCGGACACGCTGCGCTATCAAGCCGATCGCGCGGAGGACCTTGCACGGTCGCGTGGCGCGTTGGATTCCGTGTACAACGGACCGGACGGGATCAAGGGCACCGAGGACGACGTCGACGCGATCCTCGCCTCGGCGAACACTTTCGCGGGCGCACCGGCGAAGGCGGGATATCCGAGCATCACCGTACCTGGCGGCTTCGTACCGCCGACCCCGCCCATCGCGAATCCATTCCCGTCGGGGGTGACGTTCTCGGGTCCGGCGTTCTCCGAGCCGAGGCTGATCGCTCTGGCCTACGCGTTCGAGCAGGCGACGCGCTATCGGCAGCCGCCCGCGAGCACGCCGCCGCTGCCGACCGACAGCATCAGCCGCCCGTAGCCACCCTGAGGGCGAAGAATTTCCCTCGGCGCGTCTCACGTCTCGTAGAGAAACGCCGTTCCCTTCGCCCTCGCCTTGCGCCGCAGCAGCCGCTCGAGCTCGACCGTTGTCTCTTCGGCCAGCATGGCGTCGCCGCACTCGGGGCAGACCTCAGCCGGTACGTGATGGACGACGAGCGTTCGCTCGCGGTAGATCACCGAGTGGCTGATCCCCCGGGGCTCGCGCTCCGCCGTGCATCCTGGGGTGTGGCATTTCATCGAGTTCGTCTCCTCTCGCGACGAAAGAACCTCGGCCGCGAGCCCTGCAATTCCGGCGCCCACCTACGCGGATAGCCCGCGAGCGATAGACTCCCGGCCAGCATGGAGACGCAGACCGACCCCCGGCGGACCATCTTCCGGCGGCTGACTTTCTACAGCGTCCTCGGCGGGCTCTGTCCCCTGATCCCGGTTCCGTTCGTGGACGATTGGGCGCTCGGACAGGTGCAGCGGCGGATGCTTTCGGAAGTCGCGCAGGCCGCCGGGGTCGCGCTTTCCTCCCGTGAACGGAAGATCCTCGCGGGCGGCGGAGAGTCGGGCTGGCCCGGCTGCTTCGGAAGCATCGCCTGGGCCATCCGCGAGGTGGTCGGCGCCCTCCTCGGCTGGCTCTTCCGCACGGTCTTTTACTTCCTCACCATCCGCCGCAGCGCCCGCCGCTCGGCTGAAACCCTTCACCTTGGCTATCTCGTCAACCACGCCCTCCGGCTGGGGTCCGCAGCGCTCCCGCCGTCCCTGACTTCCGAGGACCGCGCTCGGGCGATCCGTGCTGCCGCCATGAAAACCCTGGAGCAGGTGGACGACAAGGCGATCCATCGCACGCTGATCCGCGACTTCCGCCGCAGCCTCTCCCTGCTCCTCCAGGCGGCCGCACTGCTCCGCCGCTTCCTGCCGCGCCGCAGGAAGCGCCGGGATGCGGATCTCGCCGCCGAGAGCGAGGTGTTCCACCGCGAGGAGGAGCTGCTCGGAGGGTTCGTCGATCGCCTGTCGGCGGACCTGTTTGGAAACCAGGCGTACTTCGCCGAGCTCGAGAGGCTCTTCGAGGGGAACCTGAAAGTGATTGGAGCACCGCCGCCGCATGCCCCGGCCGCAACCGAACGCTGAGGCCGCCGTATCGCGCATCGCGCCGCCATGGCGGTTGCGAGGCAACGGCTACGTTTTCGTCTTCACGTTCCAACCGTGGTTCCTGCGGTCGGGAGGATTCCTGCCGCCGGAGCTGGGAGAGAGCTTCGAAGGCCAGCTCGGCGCCCTGGTGCTGGCGGATTACTCGCACTCTCCCGTGGGCCCCTTCCGCGAGCTGCTGTTCCTGGCCGGCCGCAACCGCCGCTGGCGCAACCACCGGTTTTCGATCACCCGCGCCTACGTCTCGACCGAGGCGAGCGCCGCCAACGGCCGGGAGAGCTGGGGAATCCCCAAGCAGACGGCCGATTTCGAGGTCATCCGAGGCGAGGCCGGCGCCGAGAGGGTGATCGTCCTCCGCAATGGCCTCGCCGAGGTGGACCTGACGATCGCTCCCGCAAAAGGCCGCGCTCTGCCTGCCTTCAGCCTCTTCCTGCTGCCCTCCTGGCGGACGATCGTTCAGTTCCAGAACGGCAAGGTGATCGAAACCCGATGGCGAGGCCGCGGTGTTCTACGGCCGGCGAAACTGATCGATTTCCGCGCGCTGCCGGCGGCGTTTCCGGACGTCAGCCAGGGAGCGGTGATGGCTGGATACAGAGTAGGAGATCTGCGGCTGAGAATGCCGGAGGCCGCGAAGCATCCAAGCGTCATGTCAGAGGGCCGCGACGGACTCTAAGATATCCAGGAGAAATAACAGAGAAGGCTTCCAGCATCTCGTCTCCGTGCTGTTTCACGGTGCGAAGTCTTCCGCAACGATCTGCCGATCGACGCCCTCATCGGCCAGGAAATTCACGCCGCCTCGTTGGGAAGTGGATAGATCACGTCGGCGCGCAAGGCGCGAGCGGCAAATTCGAGGGCAGCCGAGATGGCTTCCCGGGTTAACCGCGGATGGGCATCTAGGATTTGCTCGACCGTTTCTCCGGCTGCGAGCTTCTCCAGGATCAGCTCCACCGTGATGCGGGTCCCCGCCACCACAGGCTTTCCCATCAGGACAGACGGATTGGATTCAATCAGTGGCTTCGCCATGCAATCCATCATAGCTATAAAGGGAGCGCCCACTCCAGAATCCCCCTGAAATCCGTCCCTCCCGGCAAGGTGCCGAACGCGCGGCCGCCGTCGCCGCCCAACCGGCTGGCGCAGAAGGCCTCCGCCACCGCGGACGGGGCATGGCGCACCAGGAGCGACGCCTGGAGCGCCAGAGCCAGCCGCTCGACGAGACGGCGCGCCCGCGTCTCCAGGTCTCCGGCCTCGCTCATCTCGGTCCGCAACTCGCGCGCGAAAGAATCCAGCCGGGTATCGCCGCCGCGGGCGCCGTCGATCTCGACGAACAGGGCGGCGAGAGATTCAGGGGATTTCTGAATCGCTCGCAGCGCGTCCAGGCACTGGACGTTGCCCGAGCCTTCCCAGATCGAGTTGAGGGGCGCTTCGCGATAGAGGCGCGCCATGCCCCACTCTTCGACGTAGCCGTTGCCGCCCAGGCACTCCAAGGCTTCGGCGGCGTGTACCGGCGCGCGCTTGCAGGTCCAATACTTGAGGACGGCGGTGGCGAGCCGGCGGAAGGGAGCGTCCGCTTCCGAGTCATAGGTGCGGGCCAGGCGCATCATGGCGGTGGTCGCAGCTTCGGACTCGACGGCGAGATCGGCGAGCACATTGCGCATCAGCGGCTGATCGATCAGCAGCTTGCCGAAAGCGCGGCGATGAGCGGCGTGATGGATCGCTCGCGCTGTTCCCCAGCGCATGCCGGCGGCCGAACCGATGACGCAGTCGAGCCGCGTGTGGTTCACCATCTCCAGGATGGTCTGGACTCCCCGCCCTTCCTCACCGACCAGGCGAGCCCAGGCGGCACGGAGCTCCACCTCGCTGGAAGCGTTGGAGCGGTTGCCGAGCTTGTCCTTGAGCCGCTGCAGGTGGAAGCGATTGCGCGAGCCATCCGGCGTGAACCGGGGGAGGAGAAAGCAGGAGAGGCCGCCGGGGGCCTGAGCGAGCACCAGGAAGGCGTCGCACATCGGTGCCGAGCAGAACCACTTGTGGCCGGTGATCTCATATTCCGCTCCGGGGCCGCCGGCGCCGATCGGACGCGCCGAGGTGGTATTGGCCCGCACGTCCGAACCGCCCTGCTTCTCGGTCATCGCCATGCCGCAAAGAGCGCCGGCCTTCTCTCCCGGCGGCACGAGGCGCGGATCGTAAACCGTGGAGGTGAAGCGCGGCTCCCACTCGGCCGCCAGCTCCCGCTGCGTCCGCAGTGCCGGCACCACCGAGTAGGTCATCGACAGCGGACAGCCGACTCCCGCCTCCGCTTCGGCCAGCAGCAGGAACATCGCCGCCCGCGCCACGTGCGCACCCGGCCGCGGCTCGCGCCACGGCAGAGCGTGCAGGCCGTGCTCGACGCCGAGCTGTAGCAGAGCGTGCCAGGCGGGATGGAACTCCACTTCGTCGATCCGCTCTCCGCGGCGGTCGTGCGTGCGCAGCGCCGGCGGATGCTCGTTCGCCTGATATCCCCAGCCGATCGTCTCCCGCCGGCCCGCGATCTCGCCGAAAGCCCGGACCCGGTCTTCCGCCCACGCGGCCCCCTCGCGCCGCAACGCCTCCGCGAGCGGCCGGTCCGCCGTGAAGAGGTTCGCGCCCTCGAACGGCGGTGGCTGGTTGAAGACGGTGTGGGTGGCGTAGGGCGAGTCCACGTGGGACGGAGAGGCGGCGAGGAACGCGTCGGGCATAGATAGAGGATAGTCGGTTTGGAGGCGTTCTGGGCGCGGAGGCCCTTGATAGGATCGCTCCGGACCTCGACTTGGGGAGATCGCCGTGGCCATTCGCGAAGGCGCCTGGGACTGCCCCGTCTGCGGCCGGAAAGGGAACCGCGGACCCGAGAAGTTTTGCGGCGGCTGCGGCTCGCCCCGCGGACCGGAGGTGAAGTTCTACCTGCCGGACGACTCGGCCGAGGTCACCGAGGCCGCGGCGCTGCAGCGGGCGCGCGCCGGTGCCGACTGGATCTGTGCCTACTGCGGCGCCGACAACCCCGCCGAGAACGCTTTCTGCTCCGGCTGCGGCGCTCCCCGCGACGGCACGAAGACCCGCGAGATCGTCGAGCACCGATTCGATTCGCCACCGCCGCCGGCCGCGCCCGCCAAACCCAAGAGCACCCGGTGGAGGCAGGGCTGCGGCCTCGGCTGCCTGGGGCTCCTCGCCCTCATCGGGCTCGTTCTCTACCTCGCAGCGCCCAAGAAGCAAGACCTCACCGTCACCGGGTTCCATTGGACGCGGACGATCGCCGTCGAGGAGCTGCGCCCGGTCACCGAGTCCGCATGGGAAGGAGAGGTCCCTGCCGGTGCCCGCATCCTGGGCAGCAGCCGCGAGGTCCATCACGTCGACCACATCCAGACCGGCACGCGCACTCGGACCCGCACCGTCAGCGAACGGGTCCAGACGGGCACCGAGAAGGTCAAGGTCGGCACGCGCGATCTCGGCAACGGCTACTTCGAGGACGTCTACGAGGATCGTCCTGTCTATGAGGACCGCTCGCGCGAGGAGAGCTACGAGGAGCCGGTCTATCGCGATCAGCCGGTCTATCGCCGGCGCTTCCGCTACGAGATCGAAAAGTGGCTCCCGGGGCGCGAGGCGAAAGCGGAAGGCCAGGACCGCTCGCCCGCATGGCCCGATCCCCGCCTCGCGGCACGCCAGCGTGAGGGCGGGCGCAAGGAGCTCTACGAGGTCTTCTTCCGCGATGCGAAAGGCAAGCCGGCGTATTACAAGGCGCCGAGTGAGCAAGTCTGGAGGAGCTTCGCGGAGGGACGCACCTATAAGGGCAAGGTCCACGGCTCCGGCGAGGTAGCGGAAATCGAGGTTCCGCCCGGTCCGTAGCCGCGGCGGTACTCGGCAGCGGTCAAGAGACGAGCCCGTCGCCGGGGGCATCCCCGGCCAAGCTCGACCGCCAGGTCCCCGCATCCAGCGAGCTGATCAGCATCTGAAAGCCGGCGGCGTGGAGCGGCCGTGAGAGATAGAACCCCTGTCCCAACTCGCAGCCCATCCGCCGGAGCGCCACGGCCTGTTGCTCGAGCTCGATGCCCTCGGCGAGAGTCTGGAGATGGAGCCGCCGGGCGAGATCGATCAGGCCGCGGATCAGCTCCGAGTCGGCCGCGTCCGCGATGACGTTGTTCACGAGAGATCTATGGATGTGAACCATGTCCACCTGGTGTTGCAGCCGGCCCAGGGTCGTGTAGGAGCCTTCGAAGTTATCGATCGCCAGGCGCAGGCCCAGCCCTTTGAGTGCGCGAAGCCTGGCGTCGGCGAGATCCATGTTCCGGAGCAGAACCTCCTCGGCGATCTCGAGGATGAGCTGCCTTCCGGACAACCCGGATACGGCGAGCGCGTGCTTGACCGCTTCGATCAAACCGGAGTCCACGAACAGGCGTTCGGGAACGTTCACGCTGAGCTGCATGCGCGCCGTCAGAGGGAACTGTTGACGCCAGTCGTGAGCTTGCCGGCAAGCGGTTTCGAGGATCCAGCGGCCGAGAGGGAGAATCAGTCCCGTCCGCTCGGCGAACGGCAGAAAGTCCGCCGGCATGCGCAGCCGCCGGCGGACTTCGTCGCGCCAGCGTACGAGGACCTCGGCGCCGACGAGGTTTCCGGTCGCGAGCTCGAGGATCGGTTGGTAGTACAGCTCGAACTGCTCGTGCTCAAGAGCGTACTGGAAGTTCACTTCCGAATCGAGATCCTCCTTGCCCTGCCGGTATATGCCGCTTTCGTAGATCTCGAACCGACCCTTGCCGGAACTCTTGGCCAGATACATGGCGAGGTCGGCCTTGTGGAGCAGGTCTTCGGGTGAAGCTTCCACCGGCGTGGCAAACGCGATGCCGATGCTTGCGCTGACGAGAACCTTCTGCCCGGCTAGCTGAAAAGGCTCCTGCACGCGAGCGAGGATACGCTGGGCGAGCTCAGCCGCGGTGCCGCGCTCGATCTCGCAGGTGAGGATTACGAACTCGTCCCCTCCCAATCGGGCCGGGACGTCCTCCGTGCGGACGCTCGATCGCAGCCGTTGCGCCACCTGGACGAGCAGGTGGTCTCCTACTTCGTGACCCAGGCCGTCGTTGATCTGCTTGAAATCGTCCAGGTCGAGGTACAGGACCGCTATCTGCCGTTCGTGGCGCTTGGCGGAGGAAAGCGCGTGCGCGAGCAACTCGTAAAACAGTTCACGGTTGGCGAGGCCGGTCAGCGAGTCGTGGAGCGCTCGGTGACGAAGCTGCGCATGGCGGCGCTCGTTCGTCCGCCGACGGCTTTCGGCGGTAGCGACGAGGAGCCCGATGAGCAGCGCCTGGATGATGATCGCCACCGTCGAGCCGACGTTGGCGCGTCCCAACGCCCGGCTGGCGTGGGCACTATAGAAGCCGCTCCCGCGATAGATCGCCTCGAGCAGGATCTCGTAGCTGTTTTCCGAACGCTCGTCATTCCAGAGGTCTGCCTCCGCGGTCCGTCCCGCTCGCCGCAAACGGATCTGCTCTTCCGCATCGGCGGCATACGACTCGGCCGCCTCCAGGACGTTCTCCGCGGCGTCCCCCCGAGGATCGGCAGCCGCAAGTCGCGCTCTCACCCCGTTCAGGGAGCGGCGCACTTCCAGCGCGCTCATGCGGCCGGGGGTTTGCTCCGCCCCGGTCTCGATCAGGCGGAGATGGCCGGCGAGGAGCTCCACCTCCGCCAACAGGAGCTGTCTCTGCCGCCAGTTGTCAGCCATCCGATGGAAGCCGGCGATGGTCACGGCCGCGCAAGAGCCGATCAGAAGGGTCATCGCCAGAACCCACCGGCTGGCGCTCGCCTCCGGATCCCGGCTGGTCCAGAACCGGCGAAGCCATTGCATAGGACGAGGCTCCTCTCATCGCTCAACGACGCGAAGGACCTTCACCTGCGGTGGCAATGGAGTGCCCGGCGATACATAGCCGATCGCTCCGGGATGATGGGCGACGTAAGCCACCACTTCGGCTTCCGACACCTTCTTCGGCGGCGGGATGTCGCGGCCGCTGAAGATCGCCGTCTGCCAGTACTGCTCGACCTCGTAGATGCGCCGGCCGAGGATCTGCCGCGAGAAAGCCTCCCGGGTTCCGGAGCTCTCGGCCAGGTCCACCGGCTGGCACTTGAGGCCGCTCTCCCACTTGCCGATGCGCTTCAGGAACATACCCGCAACCGTCGGCTTGGACGTCGAGAAGGTGGTGTTCTCGGCGTTGACGATGACGACGAACTGCGCGGGCGTTTCCGCCGCGGCCGCGAAGACGGCCAGCGACAGAAACAGGCCGAACGCCAGGGCTTTCCTCATGAGGCAACTCCCTTGGCGGGAGGCTCGGAATCGGGCGCCTCCCGCCAATCGCCGCTGCCAAGAGAGCCGAGCAGGCTTTCGAAGCCGGGGACGTCGAGAGGCCGCGCGAGATAGTAGCCCTGGCCCAGCTCGCAGCCCATGCGGCCGAGAGCGGTGGCCTGCCGGTCGAGCTCAATGCCTTCGGCCAAGGTCTGCAGCTTGAGCCGCTTGGCAAGATCGATCAGGCTGTGGGTCAGCTCCGAGTCGGCCGGGCTCATCGTCACGTTGTCCACGAAAGACTTGTGGATCTTCACCACGTCTACCGGCAGGCGCCGGAGCTGTCGCAGGGCCGAGTAGCCTCCGCCGAAGTCGTCGATCGCCAGGCGGATGCCCAGCCGCTTGAGGCCGCGGAGCCGGTCCCCGGAGACTTCCAGGTTCTGCAGGAGGACTTCCTCGGAGATTTCGAGGATCAGATGGTCGCCGGAAAGGCCGGACGCCGAGAGCGCCTGCTGGACCGTTTCGACCAGCTCCGGGTCCAGGAACTGGCGCTCCGAGAGGTTGACGCTGAGCAGCATCGGTGCCGTCTCGGGGAAACGCGTGTGCCACTCATGCACCTGCCGGCAGGCATTCTCGATGATCCAGCGGCCGAGGGGGAGGATCAGCCCGGTCCGTTCGGCAAGCGGCAGAAACTCTCCCGGCATGAGGAGCCGGCGATTGGCCACGTCGCGCCAGCGCACCAGCGCCTCGACGCCAATCAGCTCGCCGGTCTCCAACACCATGATGGGTTGATAGTGCAGCTCGAATTGCTCTTTGTCGAGAGCGTACCGGAAATCCAGCTCCAGGTCGAGCTGCTCCTTGACCTGCCGGTACATGCCGCTCTCGAAGATCTCGAAGCGTCCCTTGCCGGAGTTCTTGGCCACGTACATGGCGACGTCGGCGTTGCGCAACAGGTCCTCGGGAGAGGTCTCCCCTAGCGCGGCGAAGGCGATGCCGACGCTGGCGCCGACGGCCACCTGCTCGCCGGCCAGTTGGAACGGCCGCTGCAGCGCCGCCAGCAGCCGCTTGGCGAACTCCGAAGCCGCCCTGCGTCCCATGCCTTCGGCGAGCACCGCGAACTCGTCGCCGCCGAGCCGGGCCGGCGTGTCTTCCATGCGGACGCAGGAGCGCAGCCGTTCGGCCACCTGGATGAGCAACTGGTCCCCCGCCTCGTGGCCCAGACCGTCGTTGATCTGCTTGAAGTTGTCCAGATCGAGGAAGAACACGGCGACCTGGCTCTTGCGGCGCTTGGCGGCCGCAAGGGCATGGCCGAGCAGGTTGTGGAACAGCGCGCGGTTGGCCAGCCCGGTCAGCGAGTCGTGCAGCGCCTGATGCCGGAGCTGATCCTGCAGCGCCTTGCGCTCGGTGACGTCGCGGTAGTTCAGGACGATGCCCTGGACGTTCGAATCGGAGAGCAGATTGGTGGCGCTGATCTCGATCCAGCGCCAGGAGCCGTCGGCGTGCAGGGCCCGGAGCTCCTCCAGGTGCGTGGCGTCGGGGTCGCTGAGGACGCGGCTCATGGCCTCCTGGGCCCGCGAGATGTCCTCAGGATGGAGCGAGGCGAAAGCCGGCCGGCCGAGCCGCGTCTCGGGCTCATAGCCCAGCACGCGGCGAATGGACGGGCTCACGAAACGGAATTCGCCGGAGGCATCGAGGATCGCGATGACGTCCGAGGAGTTCTGGATCATCGATCGGAATTGCGCATCCTTGCGCGCCCGCTCCTCGGAGAAGCGCAGCTCGTTGGCACGCCGGCCGCGTTCGGCGACGAAGACGAGAAGCCCGATCAGCAGCGCCTGGAAAGCGATCGCCAGCGTCGAGCCGACGTTGGCGCGCCTCAGTGCCCGGTCGGCTTGGGCGCTGTAGAAGGTGCTCGCCTGTAAGACCGCTTGATGGACGAGCACATAGCTGGGCCGGGACCGCTCATCGTTCCACCGCGCGGCCTCCGCCGTCCGCCCCGCTCGCAGGAGCCGGAAGTGCTCGTCCACATTGGCTGCGTACGAGCTGGCGGCTTCGCTGACGTTCACCGCAGCATCCCCCATGGGATCGGCGGCCATCAGCTTCGCCACGGCGGCGTTCAGCGCGCTCTCCGCCCCCCCCTCGGCCGGTTGAGTTTTCCCCGACGATCCCAACTCGATCATGCGGAGCTGCTCGGAGAGCTGTTCGATCTGCGCCAGCCGCAGTTGGTTCTGCCGCCGGCCGTCCGCCAGCCGGTGGAAGTTCGCCACAACGAGCGCGGCGCCGATGGCGATCACCACCGCCAGCAGCAGCAGCCAGCGGCTGGAGCTCTGTCCGGAGATCCGATTTTTCTTGAACCGGCGAAGCCAACTCACGCCTTTGTCGAGTTTCATCGTCCTGTCCCTCGGCGGTATGTCGCCCTTTTCTCCTTCGTTGCGCACCGGAAAGAGCAAGCTCGGTGCCATCCACTCCCAAGCTCTACCCTCATGAAAATGAAAGTCTTCCTCAGTCAGTGCAGGGGCGGCCACGTACGGTATCTGGGCCGCCGTCCAGAATCTGGACGCGTCCCTTCAGGCGCTCTGGGCGCTCCGCATGCGGAGGTCCGCCGCCGCCCTGGGGGCCCAGGCGGGAGCGGCCCGACGGCTGACGGGCGCGTTCTTGGCCACGAACATCTCGAACTCGGTGGCGGGCATCGGCTTGGCGAACAGAAATCCCTGTCCGAGATGGCACCGCATCTGGCGCAGCAAGGCGAGCTGCTTGGGATCCTCGATGCCCTCGGCGACGATGAGCAACCCGAGGTCCTGCCCCAGCGTCAGGATGGTGTTCACCAGGCTGGTGTCGACGACGTCGCGCCCGAGCTTCGAGATGAAAGGCCGCGCGACCTTGAGCATGCTGACCGGAAGGTCCCGCAGGTAGGCGAGAGACGCGTAGCCGGTGCCGAAGTCGTCGATGGCCAGCTTCACCCCCACGTCGCGCAGCTCGCGGGCCCTCGCCCTCTCCTCCAGAATGGCGTTTTCCGTCAGCTCGAGGATCAGCTCGTCGGCGGGCAGGCCGGTCTCCTCGAGGACCTCCCGCGTGCGGGAAGCCAGGCCGGAGTCGTGGAGCTGCTTCGCCGAGACGTTGACGCTGATATTGAACTCGCAGCCGAGCCCGAACCGTCGTTTCCATAGGACCGTCTGCCGGCAAGCCTCGTGGAGCACCCAATCTCCGATCGGGACGATCAGGCCGGTCTCCTCCGCCAGCGGGATGAACTGGTCGGGAGGGACCAGTCCACGAGTGGGGTGGCGCCATCGGATGAGCGCCTCGGCGCCGCTGATCAGGCCGGTCGCCATGTCCATCAGAGGCTGGTAATACAGCGTGAGCTCGTCCTGATGCAGCGCCCGCTGCAGCTCGTTGTGGAAGTGCAGCCGCTCCGTGGCGGCGCCATCGATCCCGGCGTCGAAGACCTGGGTTCCTCCGCCCTTCCGCTTCGCCCGATGCAAGGCCACGTCCGCGAAACGCAGCAGATCCTGCGAGCTCTCCGGGCCCGGGCTCCAGGCGATGCCGATGCTCACGTCCACCTGCGCCCGGGTATCGCCGACCTTGAACGGCTGGCGGAACGCCTCGTGGATCCGCTCGGCGATACGCAGCGCGGCTTGCGGCTCGTCGCAGCCCTCGACCAGGCAGGCGAACTCGTCGCCCGAAAGCCGCGCCACCCGGTCGCGGGGGCGCAGCACGGACTGGAGCCGCCGGGCGACGGCCGTCAAGAGGCGGTCGCCGGCCTGATATCCGAGGGTGTCATTGACGACGGTGAAACGGTCCAGGTCGAAACAGAGGACGGCGAGCCCCCTGGCATGGCGCCGCGCGTCGTCGATCGCCTTCTGCAGGTAACGCTCGAAAAGAGCGCGGTTGCCGAGCCCGGTCAGCCGGTCGTGGAGCGCCTGATGGAGAAGCAGCTTCACCGCCTGCTTGCGCTCGGTGACGTCGCGCAGAATGCTGACCACGAAGGGCACGCCCGCCGAGGATCGATAGAGAGTCTTGCGGATCGACACGATGCGCTCCTGGCCCCGGGCATCGGTCAGAGCCTGCTCGCCGACGAATTCATCGCCGGTCTCAAAAACCCTCCCGTCGCTGTCGCTCTGCAGGTCCACGTCGCAGAGCGACGCCAACTCTTGGTCCGTCTTGCCGATCACGGCGTCGGGATCGACGCCGAGAAGCTCGCAGAAAGCATCGTTCAGCAGCACGAACCGATGTTCCAGGTCCTTGACGAAGATCGGATCTTCGACCGCCCCCAGGGTGATGCTCAGAAGCTCGAAGGCGGCGATGGATTCGTCGGTGAAGGCTTTGGGCATGACGCAGTCCTCTAGGGGAACTCCCCGTTGGTTCGATTCAGCGACTTCTGCACCGGCCTTTGTGCAAGTGACGTACCGGCCTGCGAAGATCCCGAAATAAAGGACTTAGCGTTGAAAGGGGACCCCGGCGTCCAAGTCCAGGACACTCTGTCCAGACTCCGGCCGTTGACAGCCCATCCTTCCTTTGCAATCCTCCGTGGCGATGGCCGAACCCGTTCAACCGGCCCCGACTCCGCCATCGCGCCGCCGGCGCAAGCTCGGCCTCGCCGGCCTCGTCATCCTGCTCGTCCCCATCCTGCTCTTCGTCCTCTACGTCTGGCTCGCCCTCCACTTCAACTACTCCGAGGGCGAACGGGCCGGCTACGTGCAGAAGTTCTCCCGCAAGGGGTGGATCTGCAAGACCTGGGAGGGGGAGCTC
Organism: Thermoanaerobaculia bacterium; assembly: GCA_036002325.1. Classification (GTDB taxonomy): domain Bacteria; phylum Acidobacteriota; class Thermoanaerobaculia; order Multivoradales; family UBA5704; genus DATARR01. The sequence goes on from DASYTJ010000006.1 coordinate 39,666, forward strand.
GCCATGGTCAACCTTCCGGGGGCCATGCCAGAGATCTTCAGCTTCTCGGTGCGCGACGACGCCGTCGCCGCACAGGTCAACAAGACCCTGGGCCGGCGCGTGCGGCTGCACTACGAGCAGCACAAGGGGATCCCCACCTCCTGCTTCGGCGAGACCGAGTACTTCGTCACCGCGGTCGAGCCGGTCGGGCCCTGACCTTCACGATGCTCCGTCTGTTCGGGCTCGCCCTCGTTCTCGCCGCCGCGGTGCCGGCGCCCTCCGACTTCGACGTCCAGTTCACCGGCCGCACCCTGCGCTTCGACTACTTCCACGGCGGCACCGCGAAAGAGGAGCACATCAGCCTCGGCGGCCTCCGTCTGGAAGGCGAGTGGCCCGGCAGCCGGCTCCACCTGCTCGACGACACCAATCTCGGCAAGTACCTGTTCGAGGTGATCGATCCCGCAACCAACCAGACGCTGTGGTCGCGCGGCTTCTCCAGCATCTATGGCGAGTGGGAAACCACGGGCGAGGCCATCGCCGGCACATGGCGAACGTTCCGCGAATCGATGCGCTTCCCGGAGACGCGCGGCCGCGCCCAGCTCGTGCTCAAGAAACGGGCCGCGGACGGCTCCTTCCGCGAGATCTTCTCCGCCGTCGTCGATCCGGCCGCCCGCTACGTCGACCGCTCTCCCGTCTCCAGCGCGGGAACGGTCTGGCCGGTCTTCGAGAGCGGTCCCTCCGCGGTCAAGGTCGACCTGCTGTTCCTGGGCGACGGCTACGCCGCCGCGGACATCGAGAAGTTTCACGGCGACGTCTGCCGCCTGACGGACGCCCTCTTCGCGACCGAGCCCTTCAAGAGCCACCGCGGCGACTTCAACGTGCGGGCGATCGACCTGCCGTCGCCGGCTTCGGGCGTCACCGATCCGCGCACCGGCACCTGGCGGAAGACGCCCCTCGGGCTCGCCTACAACGCCTTCGACTCCGAGCGCTACATGCTCACCTTCGCCGATGAAGCAGTGCGTGAAGCGGCAGCCCAGGCTCCCTACGACGCGCTGATCCTGCTCTCGAACAGCCGCAAGTACGGGGGTGGCGGCATCTTCAACCTCTGGAACACCGCCGCCGTGGACAGCGCCGAGTCCGCCTACCTCGTCGTCCACGAGTTCGGCCATTCCTTCGCCGGCCTCGGCGACGAGTACTACACCTCGCAGGTGGCCTACGAGACCTTCAACCCACCTGGCAGCGAGCCGTGGGAGCCGAACGTCACGGCCCTCCCCGATCCCCGGCACTTCAAGTGGAGCGACCTCGTCGACCCGGCGACGCCGGTGCCCACGCCGTGGAGCCAGGAAGCCTTCGACAAGACCATGCTGGGATTCGAGAAGCGGCGGCGCGAGCTGCGGGAGAAGAACGCACCGGAAGAAGAGATGGAGGCGCTCTTCCGCGAGGTGCGCGAGAAGACGGCGCCGATGCTCCGCTCCGAGAAGTACTTCGGCAAGGTAGGCGCCTTCCAGGGCGCCTCCTACGAGGCCAAGGGCCTCTACCGCCCGGAAGTGGACTGCATCATGTTCAGCCGCAACCCGAAGTCGTTCTGCGCCGTCTGCGCCCGGGCGATCGAGCGGGTGATCCGGATGTATACGGAATGAAGGACCTCGAACGGAGGACCCCATGCCGAGAAAGCTCAACCGTCGTGATTTCCTCCGCGCCGGAGCCGCCGCCGGCCTCTCCGCCGCCGCGCCGCGAACGCTGTTCGGCGAGGCGCCGGCCGTGACGTCCGCGAAGAGCGCCAGGCCGGTCGTCGTCTCTTCCGCCAACGGCAACGTCTATAAGAATGGCGGCGACGTCACCTGCGTGCAGAAGGCCTTCACGATGATCACCCAAGGGGCCGACGTGCTGGACGCCCTGATCGCCGGCGTGAACCTCGTCGAGCTCGATCCCGAGGACACCAGCGTCGGCTACGGCGGCCTGCCGAACGCCGAGGGGGTCGTGCAGCTCGACTCCTCGTGCATGCACGGACCGAAGAAGCGGGCCGGCGCCGTCGCCTCCCTCGAAGGCGTGCGCACGCCGTCGCTCGTCGCCAAGGCCGTCATGGAACAGACCGACCATCATCTGCTGGTGGGCAAAGGCGCGCAGGAATTCGCCCGCAACATGGGTTTCAAGATCGAGGACGACCTCAACACCGAGAAATCGCGGTCCCTCTGGCTCGAATGGAAGCGCCGCACCGACCCGGAGCACTACCTCGACCCGAAAAAGCGCGCGGAGGTCGGCTATCAGGTCGGCATCCAGATGGCGCGCGAAGGGCTCATCGACATCCGCCACCTGTGGGGCACCATCAACTGCGACGGCGTCAACGCCAAGGGCGAGGTCTGCGGCGTGACGACGACCAGCGGCCTGGCTTGGAAGATCCCCGGCCGCGTGGGCGACTCGCCCATTCCCGGCGCCGGCCTGTACGTAGACGGAGAAGTCGGCGCCGCGGGCTCCACCGGGCGCGGCGAGGCCAACCTCTACAACCTCTCCTCCTACCTCATCGTCGAAGCCATGCGCCGTGGCGCCCATCCCAAGGACGCCGGCATAGAAGCCTTGAAGCGCGTCGCCGCCAACACCGTCGAGAAACGGCTGCTCAACGACCGCGGGTACCCGAATTTCGGACTCAACTTCTACATCCTCAACTCTAAAGGCGAGCACGCGGGCGTCTCCATGTATCCCGCGAAGTACGCGGTGTGCACGGAGAACGGCCCGCAGACGCTGCCGACGGAGGCGCTCTTCGAAGGCGAGCCCTGAAGAAAGCGCCGGGAGCCCGCGGCAAAGCTCCCGGCGCCGGATTCAGTTTTCAAAGACCTCTCGCTTCTCATTCCCCGTGGGGAACGTTTCATTCCCCGTCCTTCGCGCTCCATTCCCCGTGGGGAATGAACCGTTCCCCGTTCTCCGCAAACCGCGAAAGGTGGGGAATGAACCATTCCCTCCCTTCCCGAGTTTCCGCGAGCGGGGAATGAGCCATTCCCCCTGGGGAACGATTCATTCCCCCTGGGGAACGGTCCATTCCCACGGGGAATGTATTCGAGCAAATGGGGAATGATTCATTCCCCATAGGGAATGGTCCATTCCTCACGGGGAATGAGCCGTTCCCCGCCCTCCGGAATGACCTCAGGCCGGGGAATCGCTTCGCCTTCCCTCTGGGTCAACGAAAGTGTGAATCGGAGCTCCAGCCCGAAAATCACCCGAACGTAGGACGACAACCGCGACGCCGGGCGCTAAGGTTTGCGGGCAAACACAGGGCAACCAACCTACAGGAGGAACCAGCCATGGCACGTGCAGCCGCGACGCATCTGATGTTCGAGGGGACCGCCGAAGAAGCGATGAATTTCTACGTCTCTCTGTTCAAGGGATCCGAGATCGCGCAGATCGAGCGGTACGGCCCGGGCGAGCAAGGCAAGAAAGGTACCGTCAAGATAGCGAGGTTCACGTTGGTGGGGCACGACTGCATCTGCATCGACAGCCCGGTGAAGCACGCCTTCACTTTCACGCCGTCAGTCTCCCTCTTCGTCGACTGCGAGAGCGAGGCCGAGCTGAACGAGGCCTTCAACCAACTCGCGGCGGGCGGACAGATCCTCATGCCGCTCGACAACTACGGGTTCAGCACGAGATTCGGCTGGTGCCAGGACCGCTTCGGGGTGTCGTGGCAGCTCAACCTGCAGTGAACCCCGGGTGGACATTCCGTGCTCACCGCGATGCACGGGATGTCCGGCGGCTCTCTCCCGACATGGCTCGGGACCTTGACGCCGTTTCCGGCCAAAGTCCAAGGCCTGCTATCAGATAGGTCGGCTATACCGACCCTGGCATCTCCTTCGCTCCTGGCGTTTTGCGATCAGAAAAGGAGACGTCGATGGTCAAAGCGAGAGCCGTGGCTGCCGTTCTGTTGTGTGCGCTGGGTACGAGTGGTCTCCTGGAGGCACGGAAGCCTCAGAGCCGGGTCGGCCAGGTGATCTTCGCGGACGAGATGCCCGAAGACCTGAGCAGGACCAGGATCCTCAAGGTCACGATCGTGCAGGAGCTGCCCAATGAGGTGGTGGTCGACGTCGAGTACATCCGGGCTGCAGACTTCGAGGGGGACCTCGCCCTGCTGATAACCCCGGACATGTCACACTGGTCCGTAAGCGACGCTCATCTGCAAAAGGGAAAGGGTCTTGTCTCGCAATCGATCGGCATCCAGGACGAGGAAGTCAAGGAGCCAGTGAAGTCGAACAATCTCGCGATACGGATCGAGCACTATCAGGACCGGAAGTACAAGGGTCCTATCTTCCAGCGGATCGTCCCCTTCGAGAAGGTCTGGACGCCGGCCCGCTGAACTTACGTAGGACCGGTTTCGCGGGCCAGACCGGTCTCACCGCTATGAACCTCACCTTCAAGGCTTTCCACGCAGTCGACCGATCCAATACAGAGGGCGCCGCTTGTGATGTGCCACCGCGATCACCTCGATGCCAGCCGGGACCTCTCGATAGGCGATGGCGTAGGGAAAATTGCGGAGGACATATCGCCGAGTGCCTGCCTCAAAGCGAGGCCAGATGGTGGGAGCACTCGCTACTTCACGAACGAAGGCATCGGCCGCGCGGGGGTTTCGTTCAAGGTACCACTCGAAAGCGTCGTCGATCTCCCGGAGAGCTTCCGGGGTGAACTCAATCGCGGTGCCGCTCACTCAACCTCGCCAGGAACCGATCTCGGATCTCTTCCCATGGAGTCGTCGCCACCCCCCCCGGCTTCCATCACGGCCACCCGATCAGCGACCTCCTGACGCCACGCGGTCTCGACATCCGCCTCTGGCGCGGGCTCTAAGCTCTCCAGAAGGGCACCCGCTATCTCGGCCCGCTCGTCGTCGGGCAACCTGAGCGCCTCTTGCAATAGGGTCTCGGCTCGTCTCATGCAACCATTTTACCCCGGGCTACTCAGCCGGGAACGCGCAAGAGGACGAACGGCGAGGACCTCGTCGGTGCGGACTCGACTGCTCCTCGCCGTCCGTAGCGCCTGATATCGTCGGAACACCTTTGAGGAGACGCGACCCTTATGGACACCAAGCCGGAATCCACGCCCTTCCAGACCACCACGAGAACTCTGCTCGTCGTTGTCTTCAGCCTCTTTTGCACCGCGAGCTCGATGGCGTCGGCACAGACCGCAGCTCAGCGTATGTCGAAGCCAGGTCCCGAGGAGGAACAGCTCACGCAACGGGCAGGGGTTTGGGATGTCGTGGCAACGTTGTGGCCGGCGCCAGGAGCGGAGCCCATCGTCAGCAAGGGTCTCATCGCCGAACGGACGATGATCGGACCGCTCCTGCAGGAGATCATGCGCCCGGCGCCCGGCTCGGCGACTCCGGATTTCCGCCGCATCGACTTTCTGACCTACGACCGCGTCGAGGGACGTTGGAAGTATGTATCCATGGACACTCGCTTCCCGGTCAGCATCATGCCGGCGTGGAGCTTCGGTGGCGAGCGCAACGGCGTGCTGACGCTGTACTTCGAGCCCCTCGCCTTCGTCGGTTTCGGCAAGGAGGTCGAAGGACGAATGATGCGCTCCGACATGGTCATCACTCATCCGAGCGCCGACCACGAGCTGAAGCAGCAGCACTTCGTCATGGCGGACGGCACCGGCAAGGAATGGCTGGCGGTCCAGTACGAATACACCCGGCGGACGCAGCCGAAGTAGCTCCTTGTTACCGAGGCGACGCGAGGGCGAGGCGCTCAGCTCTTCTTCGCGCTACTCTTCTTCGCGGTACTCTTCTTCGTGCTGCTCTTCTTGGTCCCGCTCTTCTTCGCGCTCTTTTTCGCGCCTGTCTTCTTCTTGGGGACCTTGGCCCCCTTCTCGCGCGCTTCCGAGAGCCCGATGGCGATGGCTTGCTTGCGGCTGGTGACCTTCTTGCCGGAGCCCGAACGCAGCGTACCCTTCTTCTTCCTGCGCATCGCGCTCTCGACCGACTTGCCCGCCTTCTTGCTGTATTTCCTCGTCCCGCTCGACTTCTTCTCGGCCATGTGCGCACCTCCCGGCTTTCCGGCAGGCATGCAACTTACCTGCCCCGTGCTAGGCTACGGCCGGCAACGCGAGCTGTCCAAGTGAAAATCGGGAACGTTCGAGAGGAGGGTGACCCTTGGCGAGGAGAAGCGGCTTCAAGACGCAGGCCCCGAAGGAAGCGACCGTCCTCATCGCGCTCGTCCTCTGGCTGATCGGGCTCCTCGCGGGGCTCGGCGTGGTCCATATCCCCAACAACCTGGGGTTCTGGGCGCTCGTGATCGCCGGGCTGCTGCTGATCCTGGGCTCTCTGTTCGACGGCCTGTAGGAGATTCAGCAAGGGAGTGATGAGAGCCTACGTCATCACCACTGGCGCGATCTTCGGACTGATCATCCTGGCGCACGTCTGGCGGGTCATCGAAGAAGGACCGCGTCTGGCGACGGACCCCACGTTCGTCTTCACCACGCTTGTCTCAGTGGCTCTGTCTCTTTGGGCGTGGCGCCTGGGCTCGAGGCGATCGTGAGACTTTTTCCGGAGCGGAGCCGGCCCAAAGTCTTGATTCAGTCAGCACGCGCCAGAGGGCGAACGGCTAGGATTTCGTCACCCCTGCGGCAACGGCGTGCTCGCACCTTCAACCAACTGCCACCGCCCATCGCGCCGGACATACACGTGCGTGAACTTCGCGAGAAACGCGATCTCGCCTTTGGGATTGCGGCCGGTGAGCTTGCCGTGGGTGACGGCGGTATCGCCGAGGACGCGGGCCTCCAGCTCCTCGACCGTGAAGCGGGTGTTGGGATCCTGCGCCTTGAAGACCTCGAAGAGCCCGGCCTTGTCGACGAAACGGCCGTTGCCGAGCATGCCGCGAAAATCGTCGGCGTAGATGCCGTCCAGGGTCTTTAGATCCTTGGCCAGGATGGCCTGGCTGCGCCGGCGTTCCAATTCGACCAGGCTCTTTTCGTGCTCCTCGCGCCCCGCCGCAGGCGAACCGGTATCGATGCCCAGATGCCCTTTCATGAACTCCACGGCATCGCGGACGATCTCCCTTGAGCGCTCGTCGTCGTTCTGGTTGTCGAAGCCGTGAACGCCCTGAGGATGGTTGGCGAACGTCAGCGGGATGTTCTGCTTCAAGGCCTCGCCGACGAAGCGGTCGATGGTGTCCTTGAGCGTGGGGACCTGGTCCTGGCCGGCGCGGGCCAGGAAGAGCGGCGGGACGCGGGCCGGTGCGCGGGCGATCTGCACGATCGGCGAGAACCGGTCCAGCGTCTCCGCGGTCTCGCTCTGCCGGTGCGCCTCCGACTGGCGGATGTCCATAAAGGCGTAGAAGGCCACCAGACAGCGCACATAGGGCGGCGGGTCGCTGAGGAAGGGGCTCAGCATCGGCCCGCCGGCCGAGTAGGCGGCGAGGCACAGGCGGTCGCCGTCGACTCCCAACTCCGCCGCGTGGGCGCGGACGTAGGCGATGGCGTCCGCCACGTCGCTCGCGCCGTCGAGGATCGCGGTCTTCGGAAAGCCGAGGCGGTGCGTGAAGGTGACGCCCACCATGCCGGAAGCCGCGACCAGCCGGCCCCACGACTGATAGATCCCCCAGTCCTTCGGCTGATACGTGGTACTGGCGCCGCCATGGATGAAGACGACCGCCGGCCACTTCTCCTCCGCCGCGAGACCGGGAGGCGTATAGACGTCCATGCGGACGTTGGCGTCCTTGGTCTCCGTGTACACCAGGTCTTTGCGCACCTTCACCTGATCCATCCCGGGAACCTTGTAGACGACCGGCCGGTTGACCATCTCGGCCATGCGGCGGAGGCGGGCCTTCTCGGACTCCTCCGCGGGCGCTTGTCCGTGCGCGGCCGAGGCGGCAAGGATCCACAGAGCTCCCAGGATTCGCGAGATCTTGACGTTCACAGGGCCTCCGTTCTGATCGCGGCCGGCGCCGGGCGCGCGGCCACCAGGCGGTCATAGAGCACCATCAACACGGTCGCCGTGAAGCCGATGCCGGCGAGCATCCACCACATGCCGCCGGGGGCGGCGGAGCCGCGGACGAAGCGCTCTACCAGCCAGCCGCCAAGCGGGCCGGCCACGAAGGAGCCGATCGCCACCGGCAGGAAGGCGAAGCCCATGAAGGTGCCTACCTGCTCGCGGGGCGCGAGGTCGGCGACGTACTCGTAGAAGCGCGGCGCCTGCAGGCCCTCGCCGAACGCGAAGCAGGCGATCGCCACGACGACGGTCTGCCACGTCGGATGCAGGGCGATCAGCAGCCACGATGCGGAGGCCACGGCGAAGCCGGCGGTCATGGCGAGGATCGGCCGCAGGCGCTTGGCCAGGGCGGTCACCGGCACCGTCAGCAGGATGAGGGTCCAGGCATCGACCGTCTCGATCAGCTCGAAGCGCTCGAAGTGCAGCGTCTCGGTGAGATAGAAGGGCAGCGAGTAGAAGATCTGCCAGAACATGATCCAGAAGCCCGAGAAGATCACCAGGAAGCCGATGAACCGAACGTTGCGGAAGACCAGGGCCGCGTCGCGCAAGACCTTGCCGAAGGAGGTGGGAGTCGCCTCGCCCGGCGCGCGCTCGGGCTCGCGGAAGAACAGCAGCGTTCCCAGCAGCAAGGCGAAAGAGGTGATCGAGGAGGTCACCAGGACGAACTCGATACCCAGGTTCTCCCGCACCTGCAAGGCGAGGATGGGGCCCAGCGCACCGCCGATGTTGACCAGGGTGTAGTAGATCGAATACCCCAGCGACTTCGTGTCCGGCGTGGTGGTGCGGGCCACCGTGCCGACGATGCAGGGCTTGATCAGCGAACCCCCGATGGCGGTCAACAGCAGCACGGCGACGATGTACGGTCCGCGGCCCACGGCGGCCACCAGATCCTGGCCGAAGCGGAGGCCGGCGAGACCGATCAGAAAGTAGCCGACGCAGAAGATCGAGAAGCAGGCCGCGAGGCTGCGCTTGAAGCCGTAGCGGTCCACTATCGTGCCCGCCACGATGGGGAGGCTATACAGGACGCCGGAGAAGAGCCCGGCGAGCGAGCCGGCGGCTTGGGGCCCAAGCCCCACCCGCTGCGCCAGGTAGATCGTCAGCACCGCCTTGGCGCCGTAGAAGGCGAAGCGCTCGAACAGCTCCAGGGTGTTGGCCACCCAGAAGGTGCGGGAAAAACCTTCCGCCAGGTCGCGGAATCTCCTCATGCCGTCTCTCCCTCCTCCGCCACAGTGACCTGAGGAGGCTCCTCGAGCTCCTGGGCGCGCAGGTGCGCCAGCGTGCTGCGCCAGCGTCCGTAGAAGAAGTAGATCATCAAGCCGATCGCCAGCCAAACGAACAGGCGCAGCCAGTTCTCGGAGGGCAGCGAGAACATCAGCAGGATGCAGCTCACGATCCCCAGGATGGGCACCAGCGGCACGAGAGGCACGCGAAACGGCCGTTCGACCTCGGGGTGCCGCCGGCGCATGATGAGCACCGCGGCACAGACGATGACGAAGGCGAACAGGGTCCCCATGTTGACCAGCATCAGCAGCACGCTGATCGGCAGGAACGCGGCGAGCGAGCCGACGAAGACGCCGGTCACCAGGGTCGACTTCCACGGCGTCCGGAAGCGCTCGTGCACGGCGGCGAAGAAGCCCGGAGGCAGCAGCCCGTCGCGAGCGATGGCGAGCAGGATCCGGGCCTGGCTCAGCATGGTCACCAGGATGACGGAGGTGATGCCGGCGAGACCCGCCAGGGCGATCAGCGCCTGCGCCCAGCGCAGCCCGACGCGGCGGAAGGCGTCGGCCACCGGCGCGTTGATGTCGAGCTGATCGTAAGGCACCATTCCGGTGAGCACGGCGACGACTCCCATGTAGAGCAACGTGCAGAGCACGAGGGAGACGACGATCCCGATCGGCACGTCGCGCTGCGGCTTGCGCGCCTCCTCGGCGTGGGTCGAGACCGAATCGAAGCCGATGTAAGCAAAGAAGGCCAGAGCGGCGCCGGCGAGCATACCGAGCGGATTGCCGCCGGCGTCGCTCTGGCCGAGGAGAGTACGGCCGAAGACGTTCAGGCCCGTGAGGCCGTAGGGCGCGAAGGGATGCCAGTTGGCAGGGTTGACGTAGAAGGCGCCGACCCCGATGACGAAGAGCACGGCCGCGACCTTGATCGCCACCAGAGCGGTGTTGACGCTGGCGCTCTCGCGGATGCCGACGATCAGGATCACGGTGATCAGGGTCACGATGAAGACCGCCGGCAGGTTGAGGATCGATCCGGTGGCGACCAGCCGGCCGAGCTGAGGGTCGTAGTTCACCGCCGGGCCCGCGATGGCGTGCGGCAGCTTCCAGCCGAAGACGCCGATCAGATTCTGGAAGTATCCCGACCAGCCGTCGGCCACCGTGGCGGCGCTGACCGCGTACTCCAGGACGAGATCCCAGCCGATGATCCACGCGAACAACTCGCCCAGGGTGGCGTAGGCGTAGGTGTACGCGGAGCCGGCGACGGGGACCATCGAGGCGAACTCGGCGTAGCAGAGGGCTGCGAAGACGCAGACCAGCCCGGCCACGGCATACGAGAGGATGAGCGCCGGACCCGCCGTCTGCCGCGCCACCGCGCCCGTCGACACGAAGATGCCGGCGCCGATCACCGCGCCCACTCCCAGGCTCGTGAGCTGCACGGGGCCGAGCACCCGCCGCAGCCGGTTCTCGCCCCGCAGCTCCTCCAATAACAGGCTCAGGGGTTTGCGCGCGAAGAGCGGATTCGCCATCGGTCACCTCCTCGCACGAGAGTAGGAGGCGGCCGGCAAGCGAGACTATTGCGGAGCCTTCGGCGAACGGAGGATGAAAAAAGAAGGTGGGGGGAGGTGCACGGGTTGAGTCGCGCATAGGCGTTGACCTGACGCCGAGAGTCATCGCCGTGGGACAGGGAGCATGGAATGGCCAAGACTTTGCAGGAGAGCGCGGGCGGGGAGGGAAACACCAGGAGAGATCAGACCCGATGAAAGCGAAAATCTCTCTATGCAGCCTCTTTCTGGCCGCCACGCTCGTCGCCTCGTTGGCCGCCGCCCAGGACGTCGACGGCTACGGCCCCTGGCGCTTCGGCATGAGCAAGGACGAGGTGCAGGCGGTCGAGAAGTTCGGCCCGTATACGCCCGTCGCCTCCACGGACGGCCTCGAAACCAAGCACGGCCCGTTCATGGGCGAAAACCGGAACGTCTCGTTCGTCTTCGGTCTCGGCGGCCTCTCGCAGATCCAGATCTGGCTCTACGAAGGCCGCAGCTACGACGAGGCGATCAAGGAGTTCTATCGCGCCTACCAGCACCTGGTCGAGAACTTCGGACCCGTTCATCAGGATGGCAATCCGTGGCCCGCGGACCTGACCGCCGAGGCGTTCGCGGAGCGCATCCCTCAGGAGTATCGCCAGGCCTCCTCATCTGCCGAAGGGTTGGTCGACGAGCTGAAGGCCAAAGGGCCGGCCCAGGTGGACGTCTCCAAGCTGCATCTCCACCCGCAGAAGCCCGTTCAAGGCGCCGAGATCTACGGCAGCTTGTTGCATAGTCAGAAACTCGGGACCTACTGGGTGTTTCTCTATTACAAGGTTCCCGCGGGCCAGGACCATCAAGTCTCGGCCGGCTGAGATCGCGCCGTCACCCGCCCCACGCGGAGCCCTGCGGCCAGACGGTAGGCATGGTGGGCGGTCAAGATGGCCGTGCCGTCTCGGAGGCGGCCGCGCAGGCCATGGATGTGCCGCGCCGCGAGGTTGGTGATCTCGGCGCGGCCGGCGCCCTCGGGAGCGATTCGCTTTCCCACGTCCACCACGGCCACGCCTTCGCCGCCGCGGATGCGGTCGTCGACCAATTCGATCCAGGTGACCGCCTCCTGGCTCCCGGGTTTGAACGCCAGCCGCCGGCGCTCCCCTTCCCCCGGGAGCAGCCGGCCGCCGATCTCCACGGCCGGTCCCGCGCACCAGACGACCAGGTCCAGCTCGCCCTCGATCTCTCGCTGATCCTCCTCCGTCTTAGCGACGGCGGCATCGCTGGGGCCGTGGACGATCCGGAGCCTGAAAGGAAAGCTCCGCTCCAGATACGAGCGCACGACGGGCGCGACCATCGTCCGCAGCTCGCTCTTGTCCATCACATCGCGAGGATTGAATCCGGCGTCGATCAGGTCCCGTCCGAAGGTGGCCTCGTAGCCGCGCTTGTTGGAGAGAAACCGGCAGATGGGAGGGTTTTCAGCGAACATGCCGCGGACCGTGCTGGCGACGTAGATCGACTCCCACCAGCGGTCCGGAGGGATGAACTTGAGCGTCGAGAGCTGGATGTCCTGGAGCAGCAGACCTCCGGGACGGAGCATGCCTGCCACGGCCTTGCAGAAGCGGTTGGCGTTCTCGAAGACGGCGGCGTCGAGAGCGGCGAACCGGGAGAGCCCGGACGCCTCATCGCCAGGTCCGATGCTCGCCGCCACCTGGAGCGCGGGATACATCGCGAGCCACTGCGCCAACAGGCGCGCGGTGTCCGGCCCCGCGCGATCGAGGCACACCACGGTCGTCAGCGGGAGGATCGAGGCGTCCGCCTCCGCCAGCACGTTCAGCAGCTCGGTGACGTGGTGAAGATGATCTTCGGCCACCACCAGCGGCCGCCGCGTGAAGCCGGTCGATGCGACCCAGGACATGGCGGGTACTATACCGATCCCAACCCTGACGAAAGATCGGACCGCTGTCGCGCCGCCGGGCCCCGGTTCGAGTCCCGTGATGACGGTGGCATCGGCGAACCGCTTCTATACTGACCTCGTTGAGAAACCGACCCGTCTCCGCCGATCCTGACCGCCGCTGGGGCTCGCGCCTGCTCTATCTCGGCGTGTTTCTGCTCGCCGGGCTGGTGGCTCTCGCGGTGTTGTCGATCCGGCGCGAATGGCAGGCGCGGATCGGCCAGGCGCAGGCGGATACCATCTTCCAGCTCGTTCAGGGCAGGACCCCCGCCCGTCCGACGGAGACGCCGGGCGCCACCGCCTGGCTCAACCTCGAGCTGCGGCGCTACCGCGAGCGGATCGCGGATCCGGAGAAGGCACGGCTCTACGGCGAGGTGGCGGAGTGGCAGGACACCCGCTCGGTGCCGCCCTTCTTCGCGCCGATCCGCGAGCTCCTCGCCAGTCCGGTCCAGCCGACCGATCGGCAGGCGGTCCCGCGTCTGCTCCATCCCCAGGCGCTACAGGAGGGCTCGCTCCGCCGCCAGAGCTACGTGGAGCTGGACCGGACCTGGCTCGTCGCGACCCGCCGCACCGCTCTCGATACGCCGGACCTCGCGGATCTCTCGAATCCTTCCAACCGGTTCGTGCTGGCTGTGTCTCCTCGCCTGCTGGCGCTGGGCAACGAGCTCCCGCGCGTGCTCGCCCAGCATCCTTTGCCGCCTCTCCCCGGCAGCCGGCCGCCGCGGGTCGTGCGGCTCTATGCACTGTCGGAGGACGGCACGCTCGTCTCGCTGCCCTTCCCCCGCAATCCCGCCGATCCCCAGGCGCGCCGGCGCGCCGCTGTCGAGGAGGGCCGCGAGTTCCGCAACTCTCCGGAGCGGCCGACTTTCGTGTCGAATGAGTTCTACTTTCGGTTCGACTTCGCCGATCCGCGGCAGCAGACTTTCTACTCCGGCCTCTATCTCGATCTCGGAGGCCAGGGGCTGGTGGCCACGATCACGGTGCCGCTGCGCGACCCGGACGTCGGGGCACGGGGGCTCGTCGGCGCGGACCTCACGTTCGACATCGACTGGGAGGCGTTCGCCCGCCGGATCGATCCGCCGATGATCGCCGGCGTCGTTCACCTGCCGGAGTCGCCAGCGGGAAGACGTCCCTGGCCGGAGATGGCGCGGGCCCTCACCGCGAGCCAGCCGGCGGCGCTCCGCAACGCTGTGGCCGCCTTGGCCCGGCAACGGGGCGGGGCGGCAGCGGAGAGCGTGCCCTACGTGCTCCACGGCGTGGTCCAGGGCCAGGGAGCGATCGCCGCTTTTCAAGTCGCCGCCACCACCTGGCTCGTCGTCCTGTTTCCCAGGACTCAGTCCCACCTGCCGTGGATCCCGGTGCTGCTGTCGGCGGTCATGCTGGTGGCGCTTCTCGTCGGCTTCGAGCTCAACCGCCGGCGCGCCGAGCGCGAGCGGCTCAAGGCGGAGAGCGCCTTCCAGGAGAAGCAGAACCTGCTCAACACGATGCAGGTGCCACTGATCGTGGTCGACCCCAACACGGACGAGGTCGTCTTCGGCAATCAGGCGGCGGAAAAACTCGGCGTCCGCACGGGATCGCGGATCGCCGACATGGTGGCCCCGGATCCGCGGGCGCGGGCTCATTACGAGCGCATGCAGGTAGCCAGGCCCGAGGCGCGCCGCGCCTATGGCGTGCCGGTCCGAGTGCGCGGCGAGGACGGCGCCGAGGAGAAGCGCTTCGCCATCGTGCGCTCGGTGGCCGTCACCGCGCCCATCGAGACGCTGCACGCCGACGAGCGCCACCGTCTCGGCATCCTCTTCCTGATCGAACCGGAGGCGGACCTCGCCTTGCTGATCGAGGATCTCGCCGGCGAGACCCGGCGGGACGAGCGGCGCAAGCTGGCAGGGCTGCTCAGCCACGGCGTCGACACCCTGATCCGGGTGCTCGCTCACGGGCTGCGCGCCGGCTCCGGCGTGCCCCGCGATTTCGTCGCCTGGCTCGCCGCCTATGTGGAAAGGCGCCTGCGGACCACCTCCTGGCTGCTCGATCATTGGGACGCCGAGCCGCCGCTGCCGCCCGACAGCTCCATCGAGCCGGATCAGGCCCGCGCGACCCTGGAGAGTTTGCAGAGCGTCTTCGCCCTGGCGGCCCGGGACGCCGATCTGCGCAGCCGGCTGCATTGGGACAACAGCGTGCTTTGCTCGCGGCCTGCTCCGGATGCAGCCGTCTTCACCTGCGAGACCGACTGGCCCGCGGAGTTCTGGTTCACCTGTCCGGTGCGCGGCGGCTTCGGCTTCTTCCTCGGCGAGGTGCTCATCAACGCCATCCGGCACGGCCGGCCCGGCTCGACGCCGTCGCTCCGCGTCTCCCTCGACCGCGTGCGGCGCGAGCTGGTTTTCGAGGTCGAGAACGAGCTCCGGGACGGCGCTCCCGAAACCACGGCCGAGCGGGACGAGACCTACGGTGGCCGGCGGATCCTGCAGCGGCTCGCGCGGCTCTTCGAATGGCGGGACCTCGCCTGCGAAAAACGCGACTCGACCTATTTCGTTTCCTGGCGGATTCCGGTCAGCGAGCGGGGAGAGCCGCGGCGGGCGGATTAAAAGAAACTCCGATTCGATTTTTGCGTTCCGGAAGACGGCCGGATCGGCGCTTTGGCGGTGTACCATAGAGTCCGCATGAAGCCGTCGGTTCCTTGCTTTGCGGCCGTTGTCCTCGCGGCGCTGGTGGTTTCGGGAGCCGCGGCGCCCGTCCAGGCCCTGCCGCGCAAGGAGCCGTGGATCGAGATCCGCACGACGAACTTCACGCTGTTCACCAACGCCGGCGAGCAGAACACGCGGCGGATCGCAGCGGACCTCGAGCGGCTGCGCGACGCCCTGGCCCAGCACGCTCCCGGCGTTGCGCTGAGCTCCCCCACCCCGACCTACATCTTCGTCTTCAAGAACAGGATCTCGTTCCAGCCCTACTTGCGGATCTATGCCGGCCAGCCGTTGGAGTCCGACGGCTACTTCCTCTCCACGGAGCTCGCCAATTACGTGGCGATCAACGGCGACCAGCGGAGGGACGGGCGAGAGATCATTTATCACGAGTATCTGCACTACCTTCTGCGCAACCAGTTCGCCAGTCTGCCGCTGTGGCTGAACGAAGGTCTGGCCGAGTACTACAGCACCTTCGAGGTCAGCGGCGAGGAGGCCAAGATCGGGCTGCCGATCGTCGAGCACGTCGCCTGGCTGCGGAAGAATCCGCTGATCCCGCTGCCGACGCTGTTCGCCGTCGAGGAGGGCTCGCAGGAGTACAACGAGTCGTCCCGGCGGGGCGCCTTCTATGCCGAGTCGTGGGCCCTCGTCCACTACCTGATCTCGGGAAACCCGGAGCGCCGCCGGCAGGCTGCGGAGTACCTCCGGCTCGCCCAGGCCGGTACGGCTCCCGGCGAGATCTTCCAGAAGGCCTTCGGGACCGACCCCGCGACCCTCGAGCACGAGCTGCGCCGGTACGTCCAGGGTTACATCTTCGATTACTCGCGGGCCCCGATCCGGTCGGAGGCGAACTTCGCCGTCGAGACGCGGCCGATCGCCTGGGCCGACGTGCTGTACCGCCTGGGAAACCTGCTCGCGGACCTCGACGCCGAGCACCGCGCCGCCGCCGCAGAGCATTTCCGCGCCGCGCTCGCCGAGCGGCCGGACCACGGGCCCGCCCTGGCGGGGCTCGGCTATCTCGCAGAGCTGGCGGACCACCCGCACGAGGCCGGGACCTGGTACGCCAGGGCCGCGAAGCTCGCGCCCGACGACTTCCTGGTGCAGTTCCTCTATGCCCGAAACCTCATCGAAGACCCGGGACCGGATTCGCTTCGCCTGGCGCGCGCCGCGCTGGCGAAAGCCGTGCAGCTCCGGCCCGACTTCGCCGAGGCCTGGGCACGCCTGGGCTATACCTATCAGGCGGAGGACTCGCTGCCGGCCGAAGCGGTGCAGGCGCTGGAGACGGCGCACCGGCTGCTGCCGACGCGCTTGGACGTCGCCCACAATCTCGCCATCGTCTACGCGCGCACGGGCCAGAGGCAGAAGGCCGAGACGCTGATCGATGCCGTGCTCGTCCCCGGCGCCGAGCCGGAGATGATCGAAAGCGCCCGCGAAGCCCTGCTCGACGAGGACTACATCAAGGCGGAGGAGATGCTTGGCGAGCAGAAGCTGGAGGAGGCGTTGCCGCTGCTGGAGCAGATCCGGGCGAAGACCACGCGCGAAACACGGCGTGTCACCCTGACGGCCCGCATCGGCGAGATCCAGAAGGTGCTGAGCTTCAATCGCTTCGTCGACCGGTACAACGAAGCGGTGGACCTGGCCAACAAGGGGGATCTCCGAGGAGCGATCGCCATTCTCGAGCCCCTGGTTCAGACTGCGGCGGAGTCTCTTCAGATCGAGCAGGCCCGCCGGCTGCTCGATCGCCTGAAGGAGCCGGAGAGGCGGCGCGGGGCCTCGAAACGGGGGACCGGAGGATGACTCCTTACTCGTCCTCTCCCTGCACCAGCTCGATCTCTTCGAAGTAGTCCGGCTTGACCAGCACCTCGCGCGGCTTGCTGCCCTGGGGGGGGCCGAGCAGGCCGTCGCGCTCCATCATGTCGATGAGGCGGGCGGCGCGCGAGAAGCCGATCCGCATGCGGCGCTGCAGGAAGCTGGCGGAGGCCTGACGTTCGGCCACCACCAGGCGCGCCGCCTCGTCGTAGAGCTCGTCGTCGTTGTCGCCGCCGTCCCCGGCGGCGCCGCCCTCTCCCTCGGGCGCGCGCAGCACCTCGGGGTCGAGCTCCGGCTTGCCCAGCTTCTTGAGCCAGCGGATGAGCGCCGCCGTCTCCTGCTCGGAGATGTAGGCACCATGCAGGCGCATGACGCGCGACGAGCCAGGCGGCATCATCAGCATGTCGCCCCGCCCGAGGAGCTTCTCGGAACCCACCTGATCGAGGATCGTCCGCGAGTCGTGTCGGCTCGCCGTGGCGAAGGAGATGCGGCAGGGGAAGTTAGCCTTGATAGTGCCGGTCAGCACGTCGACCGACGGCCGCTGCGTGGCCACGATCAGGTGGATGCCCACGGCGCGCGCCATCTGCGCCAGACGGGCAATGGAGGTCTCCACCTCCGACGAGGCCACCATCATCAGGTCGGCCAGCTCGTCGATCACCACCACGTAGTAGGGGAGCGGCTTCAAGTCGGCGGCCGTGAACAGGCCTTCGGTCCCCTCGGAGAGCGCCAGGCGCTTCTGCGTCTCGGGGTCGGAGATCGCCCGGTTGTAGTAGGCGATCGAGCGCACGTGGACTTCGGCCAGCAGGCGATAGCGCCGCTCCATCTCGGCCACCGTCCAGCGCAGGGCGTTGGCCGCCTTCTTCGGATCCACCACCACCTCGCATTTCAGGTGCGGGATGTCGGCGTAGACTCCCAGCTCGATCCGCTTCGGATCGATGAAGATGAACTGCACCTCGTCGCGGGTCGCCTTGTAGAGGATCGACGTGACCATGCTCTGCAGGCCGACGCTCTTGCCGGCGCCGGTGGCGCCCGCCACCAGCAGGTGCGGCATGGTGGCGAGGTCGGCGTAATAGGGCTCGCCATGGATGTTGGTGCCGAGCGCCATGGTGAGCACGGAAGGGGATTTGCGGAACCGCTCGTCGGCGAGCAGCGAGCCGAGACGGATGATGCTGCGCTCCTTGTTCGGCACCTCGATGCCCAGGGTGGAGCGGCCCGGCATGCGGTCGATGCGCACCGACTCGGCCTTGAGCGCCAGGGCGAGGTCGTCCTGAAGGTTGACGACCTGGCTCACCTTGACGCCCGGCGCCGGCTGGAGCTCGAAGACGGTGATCACCGGGCCGGGGCTGATCGCCTCGACGGTGCCCTCGACGCCGAACTCGGCGCAGCGGCTGCGGATCGCCTCGCCGAGCCGCACCAGCTCCACCTCGTCCAGCGCTCCCCGGCTGTCGCTCATCTGCAGCAGGTTGACGGGAGGCAACGTGCCGGGTGCGATCTCGCCGGCGAACGGCAGCTCTTTTTGCGGCACCGGCCGCGGCCTGGCGGGCGGCCGAGCGGCGCCGGCCGCAACGGACGGCAGCGGCGCCGGCAGGGCGGGGAAATCCTCTTCCTCCTCCGCCTCCGCCTCGCCGGCGCTCACCCGCCGGATGGCGAAGTCGGTCTCCCCGCGCTTCTCGGTCACCCGCGCCGGCCGCAGCGGCAGATCGATGCGGTCCGGCGGCGGCGAACCTACCGAGACCGCCGCCGCGGCCAGCGACGGACGGTGCGGTTCGGCGGCGGCCTTCTTCTGCTGTTTCTCCTCGGCCACCCGCTGCAGATGCTTGGTGATGACCCGCCGCCGGCTGCGCTCCTTCTCCCGCCGCTCGCGCCGGCGTTCGCGGGCCAGAGTCCAGCTCTGCCAGAGCTGCCGCACGCGGTCCCGCCACGCCGCGAGCAGATCGCCGAGGGTCGACTGCACGCCCAGCGCCGTGCCACAGGCCACGGCCGAGCCGAGCACCACCAGCGTCCCGGGGAGGTTCAGGCGCTCTTGGAGGAACTCCGCCAGGAGGACGCCGAAAGCACCGCCCGCCGCCACCGAGCCGTCGCTCCAGGCGATGCGACCGAAGCCGATCTGCAGCAGCGCCGGGGTGGCCCCGAGGAGCAACGCCGCGCCGAAGCCGCGCCCCACCACCTTGCGGGCGCCCTTGCGGCGCAGCCGCCGCCAGCCGGCCAGCACCAGGAACAGGGGGATGAGCAGGCAGGTCAGGCCAAAGAAGCCGAACGCCGCCGCCGAGATCTGGGCGCCGACGGCACCGATCCAGTTGCGGGGATGGACGTCCTCAGGGACGCTGTGCAGCAGGCTCGGGTCCTGCGGGTGATGGCTGGCGAAGCTCAACACCAGGAATACGCCGGCCGCGAGCAGCACCAGACCGAGGATCTCGCTCCCCTTCTCCGGCGAGAAGGTGGGCCGCTCCGGCGTCTGGCTCTTCTTGCGGACGATGGCGACGGACATGGCGTTCCTAGAATGAGGATGAAGAATTCACCCGCAACTAGCCATGAAGTCTAGCACAACGGCGCTTGGAGGCCCGTCCGGAGCCCCTGTTTGACGGCATATACTGTGGCCATGGACCTCATGGCCTTCCCCGGTGGCGATCTGGTCCAAGAAGGCCTCGCGGACCTCGCCCGCGGCGCCGAGACGATTCCGGCGTTGCTCGTCCTCATCGGCGCTCCGCGTTTGCGCCGCCTTGGGTTGCCGGTGCCGCAGACCACCATACCCATACCCGAGCACCGTCTCTACGAGCGGCTGGCAGAGACCGACCCAGACTCCGCGCACTCCCGCTACAACGCTCTGATTCGACGGCTCGTCAGCTTCGAGAACGCCGCGGAATGCGCTGGCTGCGCCTACCCAGGCCGGCGGAAGGCCAGGAATCTCAGCCTGCTACGGGCATAGAGCCGGCCCCGTCAATCGAGCTTCAACGCGGCGGCGACATATCTTCCTCTTGAAGCCCCGGCTCCGGAATCTCACGGGCATGTCGCGAAGGCCGACGTATCCTGCACCGGCGGTGCAGGCTTGCCGAGCGGGTTCAGGTACTGCTTGATCCTCGGGACCTTGGTATCGGTCACCGTAAGCGTGAACTGGACGTTAGTGCCCGCCGAGAAGAACACCCAATAACGATTGTTGAAGGAGCAGGCGTCGAGGACCTTCACCAGCATTTCCAGGTTCGACGAGCTGAAAAAGGCGAAGTTCCCCGAGTCGGTCGTCGGACAGGAGCCCACGATGCCCCTCCCCGTGTGCCGGTCGAAGTCCTTCCAATCGACCTCCACCCGGAAGCGCCCACGGTTGAGACAGAGGACGGTCTGGGTGGGGAGGCAGGGCGGCAGCGTGCTGGCGCCGAAGTACATGACCGGATGCGGGTCGCGCGGATCGAAAATGGGAAAGCCATCCGGCTCGCCGCCGCCAGTCGCAAACTGGATCGGCAGGTTGGCGAGGCCCGCCACCTGGCCGGGATCGAAGCTCAGCGCGAAGTTGAGCAAGAAGATCTCGCCGGGCATCAGGAGCTGAGTCATGAAGGGTTGGATTTTGCCGCTGAATCCGTACCACTGCGAGCCGGGGAGCAGTTGCCCCGGTCCGGTGGCGAGGCCTTGCGAGGTGACACTGGAAAGAGTCAGGGGGACGAACTCGGTGAGGATCGTGTGCTGGCCGGTGGCGGGGTTGTAGCGGGTCAGCACCGCCTGGTCGGCGCGCAGGGACGAGGGTGGCGGATTGCCGCTCTGCCCCAGGCCTAGACCGCAGACGCAGGTCGTGGGCACGGTGGGCGCGAAGACGCCGATCTGGATGCCGATGACGCCCTGCTGCTTGCCGGCCGGGGGAGGGTTGATGCCTGGAAAGGGATTGCCGTTGACTCTCAGCGGCGGCCCGGCGGACCCGGACGTGCTCCCGCAGGCGAGGCCGGCCTCGGCCAACGAAAGAAATAGAACAATATAAATGAGCACACTGCGAGCTTCGAGCTTCCTTCTCATGACCTACCTCCTCGCTCCGAAGGGAGCGGCAGAAGGGGATCGGCAGTCGTCTGAGCCGGAAGAGCAGCCGCGAACGGCGGAAGTGATCCACGAAGGAGCAGGAGGAGTTTCCGGCTCGCTCGCGGGAATGCATCTTTATTTTAGCACCGCCCAGCCGTGAACGACCCTGCTGTCAAGGAACGATTTCCACGTTTCAGCCTATATCTTGGATACGCCGCAGGAGCCGTCTCGGATGAGCGTCTGGGCTCTGTGGATCTCCAGAAACTCCCCCAGCCCCAGCTCCTCCGCCCGCGCCCGCTCGGGAATGCCGGCGGTGGACAACACGGCTTCGGCCCTCTCTTTTCCCCATCTGGCCGCCAGGGAGTTGCGCAAGGTCTTTCTCCGCTGCGCGAAAGCGAGCCGGACCAATCTGACGAGGTCCACCATTTTCACTTCGCTCAACGGCGGTTCCTGCAGCTCCAACCCTACGAAGGCGCTGTCCACCTTGGGAGGAGGACGGAAGCTTCCAGGCTTGACGCGGCCGAGGATTCGCGGCCGGGCAAAGGCGGCCACGATCACGCTGAAAGAACCGTAGGCGTCCGATCCCGGCGTGGCGACGATGCGGTCCGCGACCTCCTTCTGCACAAGGAAGGCGGCCCGGGGGGTGCGAGCGTGGTGAGGAAGGAGATCCTCGATGATGGCCGTCGCGACGTTGTAAGGCAGGTTGCCCGCGACCAGAGTCGGCGCCGGCAAGCGGTGCCAGGTGATCCGCAGAGCATCGCCGACCACGAGGGCGAGCCGCGGATCCGGCAGGCGCCGGCGGAGGACGGCGGCCCAGTCGAGATCGAGCTCCCAGCCAAACACCTGGGCGCCGGCGGCGAGCAGCTCGGCGGTGAGCACCCCGCCGCCAGGGCCGATCTCCAGCACTCTTTTCCCGGCCGGAGCCAGGAACTCGATCAGCGGCGCGCAGAGAGCGCCGGCCACCAGATGATGCTGCCCAAGCGCCTTTCTCAGGGGGGGCTTGCGCACGGACGCAACGGTATCAGACGATTTCCGGGACGTGCCAATTTGGCTTTCGCCTCGGCCGCGGGGCCGCCGGAGACGGCCGAAAAGGGCGCTAACTCTCACTCCCTCCGAGGGAAAGGCGCATGGCACCCCCCTTGCACCTGCTGCCCGGAGTGACGATGGAACTGGACGTCCCGACAATCAACCGTGAAGTCGAGCGCGAAGCGCTCACCCTGAAACGAATCGAGGCCGAGTTGCGGCGGGTGATCGTCGGGCAGGACTACCTGCTCGACCGCCTGCTGGTGGGCCTGCTGGCCCGCGGTCATGTGCTGATCGAAGGCGTTCCGGGGCTCGCCAAGACCCTGGCCGTCAAGACCCTGGCCCAGACGCTGGCGATCGAATTCCAGCGCATTCAATTCACCCCCGACCTGCTGCCGGCCGATCTCGTGGGCACGCTGATCTACGACCAGCGGAGCGGCGACTTCCTGCCCCGCCGCGGTCCGGTGTTCACGCATCTGCTCCTCGCCGACGAGATCAACCGCGCGCCCGCCAAGGTGCAGTCGGCCCTGCTGGAGGCGATGGAAGAGCGGCAGGTGACGCTGGGCGACCGGAGCTACCATCTGCCGGAGCCCTTCATGGTGCTCGCCACCCAAAATCCCATCGAGCAGGAGGGCACCTATCCGCTCGCCGAGGCGCAGGTGGACCGCTTCATGATGAAGCTCAAGGTGACCTACCCCTCCCGCGCCGAGGAAGGCGAGATCCTGGACCGCATGCTCGTGGCGCGGGATCTCAAGGCGAGCCCCGTGCTGGAACGCGACCGCCTGCTCAGTCTGCGCGAGGTGGTGGACGCCGTCTATCTCGACAACAAGCTGCGCGGCTACATCCTCGATCTCGTCATCGCCAGCCGGGATCCGCGCTCGGCCGGTCTGCCCGATCTCGCCGATCTCATCTCCTTTGGCGCGTCGCCGCGGGCCACCCTGTTCCTAGCCCGTGCTGCCAAGGCCCTCGCCCTGGTGCGGGGACGCGGCTACGTAGTGCCGGAGGACGTCAAGGAGCTGGCTCCCGACGTGCTCCGCCACCGCATCGTCCCCACCTACGAGGCCGAAGCCGAGGAGATCACCACCGACGCGCTGATCACGCGGCTGCTCGACCGCATCCCGGTGCCCTAGTCTCCCAAAGGTTTTCGAGATGTTCGGTCTCTTGAAGCGCCGACGCGAATCCCGCCCGGAGCAGACGGCTTCCGCCGCCGCGCCGCCGCGGCGGCCGCGGTCCACCGGCTTGCCAGCCGATCTGATGCGCAAGGTGCGGCGCATCGAGATCGCCACCAATCGCCTGGTGGACCAGGGCGTCGCCGGCGACTACCACTCGGTCTTCAAAGGCCTCGGCATGGAGTTCGCCGAGGTGCGGCCCTACCAGCCGGGCGACGACATCCGCACCATCGACTGGAACGTCACCGCCCGCATGGGCTCGCCGTTCGTCAAGAAGTACGTCGAGGAGCGGGACCTCACGGTGTTCCTGGTGGTGGACGTCTCCGGCAGTCTCTCCTTCGGCTCGCGGGCGATCCTCAAGCGCGAGCTGGCGGCGGAGATCGCCGCCCTCCTTTCCTTCGCGGCGCTGCGCAACCAGGACCGCGTCGGTGCTGCGCTGGTGAGCGACCGGCTGGAGCTGTTCCTCGAGCCGCGGCGGCGGCGCACGCACGTGCTCCGCATGGTGCGCGAGATCCTGGACCGGCCCGCCCGGGGAGGGACCGACCTGGAGAGAGGGCTCGACGCCGTGCTGGCGACGCTGAAACGCCGGTCCGTTCTCTTCTTCATCTCGGACTTCCTAGGCTCGCCCTGCACCTCCGCCCTGAAGGCGGCCGCCGCGCGGCACGATCTGATCGTGGTGGAGATCGTCGATCCCCGTGACCAGGAGATTCCCGCGGTGGGCCCTGTCGTGCTGCGCGATGCGGAGACCGGAGAGACCGCGCTGGTGAACGGCAAGCGCCTGGCCCGCCGCTACGCTGAGCACCGCCGCCGCGAGCGCGATGAGCTGGCCCGCCTCATCCGCCGCCTGGGCGTGGACCGCCTGGAGCTGCGCACGGACCGGCCTTACATCAATACCCTGCTGGCCTTCTTCGAGCAGCGCAAGCGGAGGCTGCGGCGATGAGGCTGCCCCACCGCCCCCTCACTCCCCTGACCCTTCTCTCCCCCAGGGAGTGTTTCTCCCTCCTCTCCCTCGGGGAGAGGAGGGAGGGGGAGGTGAGGGCTTCGCGGGCAACCGGTGCGATTCTCTCCGCGTTCTGTCTGCTGGTTTCGATCGCCTCCCCCCTCCTCGCCCAGCCTTCGCCGGTGAACGTCGCTCTCGCCCCAAACGGCCCCACCGTCGGCGACCATGTTCAGGCGACGCTCGCTCTCCGAGTGCGGACGGCGGATCTTGCCGGCGAGCCGCGATTCCCCGTCTGGGGAAAGACCTGGGGCGAGGCCGAGATCGTCGAGGCGGCGCCGCCCGTCAAGGTCTCCGAGCAGGACGGGATCGCCGTTTACGAACAACGGCTGGTCCTCGCCGTGTTCAAGACGGGGCGGGTGCCGCTGCCGCCCGTCGGCCTCTCCCTTTCGACGAAGTCGGGAACGGTGAAGATCCAAACGCCGGCGGGATTGGCGATCGAAATGCGCTCGGTGCTGCCGCAGAACCAGAAGAATCCGCGGCCGAAGCCACCGGTGCCTCCGCGGCCGCTGCCGATCGGTGAACGCTTCTGGTGGACGCTGGCGACCCTGCTGGCCGCCTGCCTGCTGGCGGTCTGGCTGCTCTTCCGGCAGCGCCGCACCGCCATGACGCCGATGACCGCGGCGCCGTCTCTGCCACCTTTCGAAGAGCTGACGGCCGAGCTGAACAGGCTGCGCGCCGAGCCTTCGATGATCGCCTTGCACACGCGGTTGAGCCTGGCGCTGCGCCGCTATCTCGGCCGCCGGCTTCCCTTCCCAGCCCTCGAGAGCACCACCAGCGAGATCCAGCGCCAGCTCCTGTCGCGGCGGATGCCGGGTCCCCTGGTGCGGCAGGCGGTCGAGCTGCTGCGCGCCTGCGACCTCGTGAAATTCGCCCGTCAGGAGGTCGCCGAGGCTCGCGCCCGGGAGCGCGCGGACGAGGCGTTGCGCATCGGCAGAGAGTTCGAATCACACCTGGCGCCACGCGAGCCGGAGGTACTGGAGGCGGCGGGATGACCCAGGCCTTTCCTCACCTGGCCGACCCTTCGTGGCTGCTCCTCCTGCTGGCGCTGCCCCTGCTCGCCTGGGCGCATCACCGCCGATCCGCTCTGGGAGCCTTGACCTACAGCCGGTTGCCCGCCGAGAGGTCGCACGGCGCCTGGCGGCTGCACCTGCCCTTCTATCTCCGCCTCCTGGCGTTCGTCTTCCTGGTGCTGGCGCTCGCCCGTCCGCAGCTCGGCTATGCCTGGGAAGAGAGCCTCACGGAGGGGATCGACATCCAGATCGTGCTCGACATCTCGGGGAGCATGGGGGCGGAAGACTTCAAGCCGAAGAACCGCCTGACGGTCGCCAAGCAGGTGGTGAAGGACTTCGTCGCCGGGCGGCCGGGCGACCGCATCGGCATGGTGGTCTTCTCCGGCGCGGCCCTGACCCGCGCGCCGCTCACCACCGACCGCGAGATGCTCGACCTGCTCATCGACTCGGTGGAGCTGAACTCTCTGCCGGACGGCACCGCCATCGGCGTCGCCCTGGCCAGCGCCGCCGCTCGGCTCAAGGACAGCGCGGCCAAGACGAAGATCATCGTGCTGGTCACCGATGGGGTGAACAACGCCGGCGCCATCGATCCGATCTCCGCCGCCGCTCTGTGCACGGGACTGGGGATCAAGGTCTACACCGTCGGCGTGGGTTCCGGGGGTCCGGTGACGGTTCCGCTGCCGGCGCAGGACCCCGTCACCGGCCGCACCGTGATGCGGCGTTACCTGATGAACGTGCCGGTCGACGAGCCGCTGATGCGGCAGATCGCTCAGCGCACCGGAGGGACCTTCTACAAGGCCACCAACCGCGAGAGCCTGCGGCAGATCTTCCGCGAGATCGACCGACTGGAGAAGACCCCGCTGCAGGTCAAGCGCTACGTCCGCTACCGCGAGGCCTTCCCTCCCTTCGTCTGGGCCGGCCTCGGTTTGCTCCTGCTCCCCTTCGCCGCCGCCGGCCTCAAGGTGACCGCCGAGCCATGAGCTTCGCCGATCCTCGCCTCCTCTGGTTGCTCCTGCTCGCTCCGGCGGCGGCGGCGGGTGCGGCCTGGCTCTGGCGGCGGCGCCTGGCGGCGGACGCCGCCTGGGCGGCGCGAGGCTTGTGGGATCGGCTGCTTCCCGCCTACTCGCCGCGGCGCCTGGCGTTCTCTGTGGCGTCGCTCGCCCTCGTGATCTTGACCGCCGCGCTGGCCCTCGCCCGGCCGCGCTGGGGCAGCGGCGAGCAGAAGGTGGAGCGCAGAGGCGTCGACGTGGTCTTCCTCGTCGATTCCTCGCTCTCCATGGGAGCTCTCGACGTTCCCCCCTCGCGGCTCTTCGTCGCCAAGTCGCTGGTGCGGCGCATGGCGCGCGAGATGCCGGGCAACCGGGTCGGACTGGTGCAGACCGAGGGGGACGGCGTCGTGCTGGCGCCGCTGACGCTCGACGGCGCGGTGCTCGACCTGCTCTTGGACACGATCGATCCCGGATCGCTGCCCACCCCCGGCACTGAGCTCGCGACCGGACTCGAGACTTCGCTGCGCCTCTTCGGCGAGGGCGGCGAGAAGCACCGAGCGCTGGTAGTCCTCTCCGACGGCGAAGACCACGGCGGCGGCCTCGACTCCGAGATCGGCCGGCTCAGAGAGGAAGGCGTCGTCGTCTTCGCTTTCGGGATCGGAACGCCCGAGGGAGCGCCGGTGCCGATCCCTGGCGCGAGCGGAGAATTCAAACGCGACGCCGACGGCAGCGTCGTCATGAGCCAGCTACACGAGGACTTGCTGGAAAATCTCGCGCGCGCCTCGGGCGGCTCCTATCTGCGGGTCACCAGTGCCGCCGCCGATCCCGTACCGATGCTGCGGCGGATCGATCGCCTGGAGAAGAAGACGATCGAGAGCCAGACCTTGAGCGCTCTGGAGGAGCGGTTCCAGTGGCCCCTGGGTCTGGCCGTGCTGGCGCTCCTCCTCCACCTCGCGGTAGGACCGTTCAAGACCGCCCTCGCCGCGCCGGCCCTCCTCTCCCGGAGGAGGCCCGGAAGTGAAGGTTCGCGTGCCGTCGCGGCGCGGGTCAGCCTGCTGCCGACGCTCGCCCTCCTCGGCTGGGCCGCCCTCCCCTCGCTGCCGTGGCAGGTTCATCTGCCGACCTGGGCCGAGCGATGGCTGTACAACCCCAGAGAGCGGACCGAGCGGTCGATCGTCGCCTACAGGAAGGGCAGGGCGCGGGACGCGGTGCGGCCGGCCGACACCGCATCGCGCCTTGCGCCGGAGGATCCGATCGTTCAATTCGACGCCGGCACCGCCCATCTCGCCGCGGGCCACGGGCGCCGAGCGGTGCCGCTGCTGGAGAAGGCTGCGGAGGCGGCAGGCGCCGAGCTCTCCTCGGCGGCCCATTACAACCTCGGCAACGCCCGCCTGGCCACCGGCGACGCCGCCGGCGCGGTAGAGGCTTACAAGCAGGTGCTGCGCGCCGAGCCCGGGAACGAGAACGCCAAATTCAATCTGGAGCTGGCCCTGCGCGAGGAGCAAAAGCAAGGGATGGGACCGCGAGGTCGGCCGGCCGGCTCGCGCGGCCACCGCTCACCGAACCGTGACCCCGCCAATCGGCAGGGCAAGGGAAAAGCCGATCAGAGCCAGGAGCCGCCGGATCAGCGGCGGCCACCCACGCCGCAGCAACAGGGTCAGCCGCGTCCCGGAGATCAGGGTGAATCGCGGCAGGGCGGCCAGGAGCGAGACGATCGATTGCCGCAGTTCCGAAACCAGCCGGAGATGAGCGCCCGCGAGGCCGCCTCGGTGCTCTCGGCCGTCGAAAACCTGGAGCGCCAGCAGCGTCGGGATCAGGCGGCCCGGCGAGCCCGGCAGCGCTCCGCCAAGGGGAAGGACTGGTGAGGAAGAGTCTTGGGTCCTGGGTCTTGGGTCTTGGGTTCTTGGGACTCTTCTGCTTGGCCTTTCCCGCCTTGGCCGAGACGGAGGTGCGCGCGGCGATCGAGCCGGAGGTCATCGGCATCGACGAGACCGCGACGTTCAGCCTGGAGGTCCACGGCGACAGCTTCTCGAGCCTGCGCTTCCGGCCGAACTTCGAGCTCGACAACCTGGAGATCGTGGGCGGGCCATCCAAATACGAGGACATGCGCTTCGTCAACGGCAGTTTCTCGCGGACCCTCCGGCTCTCCTGGCAGGTGCGGCCTCTGGGGCTCGGCGAAGCCCGGGTCCGTTCGATCTCAGTTCAGCTCGATGACGACCTCAGACCGCTCCCTCCCCAGACCCTCCGCGTCCAGCGGGAACCCACCGGTCTGACGCAACGAGCTCCCAGCGGTTTCGGCGAGGATGACGATCCCTTCCAGCAGTTCTTCGGCCGCATCCCTAACCCCTGGCGCCGGGAACCGCGACAGCCGGAAGTATTTCTCCGCGCGGAGATCCAGCCGCAGCGGCCCGTCGTCGGCCAACAGGTGCTCTACACGGTCTATCTCTATACGCGCGAGGACATCGCTTCCCTCTCCGCGAGCGGAGTGCCGACGTTCCGCGGCTTCTGGGTCCAGGACGTCCAACTCCCGCAGCAGCTACCGACCGAAATGGTGGAGGTCGACGGCCGGCGCTTCGGCAAGGTGCCGCTGCTGCGCAAAGCTCTCTTCCCCCTCCGCAGCGGCCGTTACAGAGTCGAGCCGGCCACCGTCGACCTGGCGGTTCAGCGGTACGACCGGCGCTTCATCTTCACTCCCGCCATAGCCCGGACCCAGCCGCTCCGGCTGGTGACCGACGGTCAGTGGATCGACGTGCAGCCCCTGCCGCCTGCGCCGCCAAAGTTCGGAGGCGCCGTCGGCCAACTGACGATGCGGGCCGAGCTGCAACCCCAGGAGCTCCGCCTCGGCGAGGCCGCAACGCTCACCGTGCACCTTGCCGGCACGGGAAATCTTCACGGGATCCGCGAGCCCAGGATCTCGCCGCCGCCTGGGCTCACCATCTTCCCGCCGCAGCAGGAGGGCAAGAACGAGATCGTCGGCACCACCGTCCGCGGCAGCCGGACTTGGCGGTACATCGTCGCCGCCGACCGCGCCGGCCGCTACACGCTGCAGATGCCGGAGATCCCGTACTTCGACCCTGAGTCGCGGAGCTACCGGGTGGCGGCGGCACCGGACCTCGGCCTGACGGCCCTTCCCCGTCCCACCCAGAGCGCGACCGCCGGAGGCGCCGCCATGCATGGCATCCGCGCCGCGGCGCTCGCCTCGCAGGGCTCGTTCAGCCAACGGTGGATGCGCCTGCTTCCCTGGCTGTTCGCCCTGCCCTGGGGTCTTGCCGTGATCGTCACCCTGGCGCGCCGCCGGGCAGGAACGGACCCACACCCGACGAAGAGCTCCGCCGCCCAGAAGCTGACCGACGGGCTGCGGCAGGCCGAGGCAGAAGGGCGGCCGCGGCAGGCAGCGGCACGGATCGAAGACGCTTGGCGAGGCTGGCTTGCGGAGCGGTGGGACATCCCCGCCGCCGCGCCTCCGTCCCGCTGGCGCGAGCTGCTGGCGGCCCGGGAAATCGACGCCGAAACCCTGAACGAGGTCGGCAGACTGGCCGAAGACCTGCACTATCTCCGTTGTGCGCCTCAGCTCTCGGCCACCGACTCCGTGCGGGACGAGACGCTCGGCCGCTCTCGCCGCCTCCTCCGCCGGCTGCAATGAGGACGAAGAGCGAATGGGTCGCCTTCTTTACAGCTCTCTCGCTGTGCCTTCCAGGGTTCGCCGCAACCGTCGATCCAGAGGCGGCCCTGGCCGAGGGAAACCGGCGATTCAGGCGCGATGAGACCGCGGCCGCGCTGGACGCTTACGTCCGCGGCTATGCCGGCGGCCGCTCGCCGACGGCCGGCGTTCTGGCCTATAACGCCGGCACCTGCGCGCTGCGGCTCGGACGACTGCCGGAAGCTCTGCTGTGGTATCGCCGGGCTGAGGTCCTGAGGTCCGGAGATCAATGGCTGCGGGATAACCTGATCCTGACCCGCCGCGCCCTGGGCGATCCGCCGGAAGCGGAGCCCGTCTGGGGGATCTGGCTGGCGAGACGCCGCTGGATCGCGGCCGGCGGCGTCGTGCTCGCCTGGGCGGCGCTCGGCCTGCTGCTGGTGCCGCGCACTCCCCGCGGCCTGTTCGCGGCGGCTGCCCTCTTGGCTTGTACAGCCTTCGCGGCAGGTACACTCCCCGGTCGCATCGGTCCCCGCCCTGCCGTGCTCCTCGCCGCCTGCCCCGCGCCAGGCGGCAATCTGCCGGCCGGCAGCGAGGTCTGGGTGCGTGCCGCCAAGCAAGGCGGCTGGCGCGTCTTCGGCGAGGGCCGAGACCTGCATTGCCCGGCGAACGCAGTGGGGCTCGTGGAGCCTTGAGATCGCGGCTCCGCTTTCGCCGGCCCGTAACTTCTGCTATCGTCCGCAGGTCGGCCCTCACAATTTTGAATTGCGCTGGAGTCGTCGCGTTTTCAGGTGGGGCGATGAAAGTCCAGGGCGCCGTCCATGAGTGATGCACTCGTGCAGGTCAGCAAGCCGGAAGAAGGACTCGGCACACCGGACGCATTCCACTGTCTGGAGCCCGTTCGCCTCGAACGTTTTCTGGAGAGGCGCAGGGCCAATCCCAGCTTCCCGCTCGAGCTGAGCCTCGCCGAAAATCTCGTCGAGGTGCTGCGCCGGGCCAACGGCTTCGTGCCCTCGGCCGCGGGTTCGATCCTGCTCGACGATCCATCGGAGAAGAACGACGACCGCCGCAGGAACAAGCTGACCTTCATCGCCGCCTTCGGCGAGAAATCGTCGTGTCTGGTGGGTCAGACGATCCCCGCCGATCAGGGGATCGCCGGCCGGGTGTACCTGACCGGCGAGGCCTACTCGACTCCCTATGCGCCGAGCGACCGCTTCTTCTACCGGGCAATGGACGAGCAGACCCGCTATCAGACCGAGTCGCTGGTGGCCATTCCCATCCGCATCGAGCAGGAGGTCTGCGGCGTCCTCGAGCTGATCAACCGCCGCGACGCCGAGGGTTACAGTCAGGAGGATCGCAACCTCTTGGAGATCTTCGCCGGCTATATCTCGATCTCGATCCAGAACGTGCTCGACGGACGTCAGGCGCAGGAGATCGCCAAACGCGACAACCTGACGGGGCTCTACAACGACCGCTACTTGCACGTGGCGCTCGCGAGCACGATTCGCCGCTGCCAGACCGAGGACATCGACCTGGCCGTGCTGTTCCTCGACCTCGACTATTTCAAGCACGTCAACGACACCCACGGCCACCTCGCGGGCAGCCAGGTGCTGCGCGAAGTGGGCCACCTGCTGCGCCGCAAGGTCAGCCCGTTGCGAGGAATCCCGGCCCGCTACGGCGGTGACGAGTTTGTGCTGCTGCTGCCCGGAGCCGACCTCGAGAGCGCCATCGATCTCGCGGAGGAGATCCGGGCCGCGGTGGTCGGCGCCACCTTCTGCGCCGGTCCGGGCGACATCCAGCCGGACCCGTTGTCGTTGAAGGGGATTACCTGCTCCATCGGCGTCGCCACGCTGCGCCAGCATCTCGAGCCCGATCTGCCCCTGGAATCGAGCAAGAGCACCCTGCTGCGGCTGGCCGACGCGGCCATGTACGTGGCCAAGGAAACCGGGCGCAACCGCACCGTCCTGGCGGGTCAGCCGGTGCGGCGGCGCATGGGCGCTCCGCCGGCCGGCCCCTCTCGTTGACCAACCCATAGGTTTCAACGGAAAGCAACTCCATCTGGGGAGCGGGGGAGACGAGCGCGCTATGGCGATGAGTGGAAGGCACCAGGTCGTGATCGCGGGAGCTGGTGGCATGGGCAGCGCCACAGGCCTCCTGCTGCGGGAGCTTGGAGACTTTACGGTCGACGTCCTCGTCGGCGACGCGGACCTCGAAAAGGCGACGGCCGCCGCCGAGTGGATCCGCGAGGGATCCAACCGGCCTGGAGAGGTCCTCGCCTTCCATCTTCCCCTCGCGGGCACGAGCCCCGAGTTCGAGGAGGTGCTGTCACGAGGACACATCCTGCTCGACTGCCTCCCAGGCCGGGAAGCGCCGCGGATGGCGCAGCTCGCCCGCACCTTCGACCTCCACTACGCCAACTTGACGGAGCACGTCAGAGAGACGGAGGAGATCCGCGAGATCGCCCGCGGCTCCGGACGGGGCTTCATTCTGCAGACCGGCCTCGCGCCGGGCTACGTCAACGTGCTGGGCCACGGCCTGTTCCAGCGATTCTGCCGCGAACAGGGCGTCGATTCCGCGGACCGCCTGGAGATGCGGGTCGGCGCCCTCACCACCACGG
The DNA here is from genome assembly GCA_036002325.1 of Thermoanaerobaculia bacterium. Taxonomy (GTDB): domain Bacteria; phylum Acidobacteriota; class Thermoanaerobaculia; order Multivoradales; family UBA5704; genus DATARR01. The sequence continues at coordinate 72,215 of DASYTJ010000006.1, forward strand.
CCCGCCCGCCTCACTTCTACGGCTTCACCTGGAGCTCGATCGGCGTTGCGACCGAGTACGTCCAACCGGCCACCGTCCTGCGCGACCGCCGGCTCACCACCCGGCCGTCGCTCTCGGAGCGAGAGTTCGTGCTGATCGGCGGCATCGTCTACGAGGAGGCGCTCACCTCGGGCGGAGCGGCGGACCTGCCAGCCGCGCTGGAAGGAAAAGTCTGTCACCTCGACTACAAGACGCTGCGCTATCCCGGCCACTACGCGTGGATCGAGGACCTGCTGCGACAAGTGCCGGCCGGCCGGGACCGCGCGGCCCATCTGTTGAAAAGGATGGAGGAGGCGGTCCCCTTCGTAGACGACGATCTGGTGGTGATCTACGCCGCCGTCGAAGGAGTTGGGGACGACGGCGCCCTGCGCCGGCTGGAGAGCGCCCGGCTCGTCCGTCCCCACCGCGTGGGTGCGCGCACGCTGAAGGCCATCCAGGCGACGACCGCCGCCGGCCTCGCGGAGTCGGCCCGCCTGCTGCTCACCGAGGATATCCAGGGCGTCTGCCTGCAAAGCCAGATCGATCCGGCTCATTTCATGGCGGGCCCTTTCGCCACCGCGATCTACCACGGCTGAAGGCTCTGCAGCCGAGGACTGGCCCCCGGCTGTGGAAAATTCTCCTCTACCGACCAGGTATTTCGGACAAAGAGCCGGTTTTACTTAGGCGAAATTTTTCAACTCGTTGTAGGCAAATCATTTGGACGGACTGCACAAAAGTTTGTTCAAAGCGTAGCAAACTGCGGTGACTGCGCATCTTGTGTGCTCTCGACGAGATCTTTCCCACAAGGATTTCCACAGGGGTTGTGGAGATCCCAAGGGACCAGAAAAAATGCTCAGCGGGTGAGCGGCATGCGCTCACGCGTTGAACGCTGGAGGCACGGAACTGCACGCACCGCCGCGGGCGAAGTTCCCCGCCATGAGAGCGCCGCGGGCAGGCCGAGCCGATCGACCGCCTCCTGGCGCACCTGGATGAGGGGCCAGCGCGCCGGCCAGCGGCTCCGCCGAAAGAGAGACAGCGAGAGCGAGGTTTCCGGCTCGGCGTCGATCAGCAGCTCGATCTTCGAGGACGGTCCCCGCTGTCCGTTGGTCTGAGCGGCCGCGAGCAGGGTCTCCTTCCATCCCGCATCGACTCCCGGCCAGGGACGGACCGCGGCCAGGCTCCGCTGGAGGAGCTCGGGGTGACGTTCGAAGAACGAAGCCGCCGCCAGATGGGGCTCCGCCAGCAAGGCGTGGGCTCCGTAGAGAGGAGCGGCGCTCTCCGCGGGGCTGGCGAGCATGCGATAGAAGGGAGGAAAAGGATTGAGCGGATCGAGAGCGCACGCGTTCTCCAGCGCTCCTGCTCCCCAGGGACGTCCCGCTGCGGCTCCCAGGATCCCGGCCACCAGCCAGAGCGAAGGCACGGCCCCACCCCGTTCGGCGGCCTCGAGGGCAAGCTGGGAGGCTTCGGCTCTCGCGCCGGTGCGGCGGTCACGGAGGAGGGCCAGCCGCATTGGATACAGCGGGAACGCGGGATCGGACCGCATAGCGGACTCCAGCGCCGCCTCGGCTTCTGTGTGCCGGCCCGCCGCGTCGGCGGCCGCGGCCCGGTCATAGTGCCATCGAGCGAGCTCAGGCCGCAGAAGGGCGAGCAGAGCGGCGGCCGCGTAGATCCATAACGGCCCTCGCGAGTCCGGCCGCGTTTTGCCCCGCCCGCTCCCCGCGAGCGCGGCTCCGGCGGCGACCGCCGCCGCCAAGGGAAGCGCGGTGACCGCCAGCGCTCCGCTGCCGAGGGAGGCGACGGCGCCGCCACCAAGCCCGAGCAGACCGCTCCCCAGCAGGCCGGGATCGCGGCCCTCCTCGCGCTCCAGGATCCGCCGGATGAAGAAGAGCACCGTCAAGCCGAGCGCGAGCAGGATCCCGGTGAGCCCGAGCTCATATCCGACCTGGAGGGGAAGCGAATGCAGCTCTCCGACCGACTCGCCCCAGGGGTTCACCCCGGGAGTTGGATCGAGGAACGTGGCGGACGTCCACGCCGCGGCTCCCGGCCCCCAACCCAACAGGGGGCGGGCGCTGAAGCCCTTCACCCCGGCAGCCCAGTAGGAGGCCCTCGCCTGCGCTGAAGGGTCTTTCCCAGCCACGATCCGCGCGACGCGAGGAAGCTGGACGAGCGAGAGGAGAAAGACCAAAGCCAGGAGCACCGCCCACCAGCGGCGCCATCGCGGACGGGCTCGTCCGCCGAATCCGATCAGCGCCTCCATCGCCAGCCCCGCGAGACCCGCCAGGGAGCGGCTGGCGATGATCGCGCAGGCGGCCAGCGCTCCGGCCGCCAGGCCCGTGAGCCGCCACCGGCCCTCCTCCCGCGCCGGCAGCACCGAGAGTGGCAGCAGGATCACCAGCCAGGCGGCGAGAAGGTTGTGATGGCCAAGAGGCATGGACGGACGCGGCGTTCCCAGGATCAGCCAGTCGAGAAGGGCCCAGAGCGAGATCCCGGTCACCACGATCGCCAGCGCCCGCAACCCTCGTCGCCGGTCCACCTCCCGGCGCCAGCAGCGCTCCACTGTCCCCGGCAGCCCGAGAAAGGCGGGGAGCAGGACGACAGCCATCCAGCCCGCCCGCGGCACCGGCGAGGCCCAGGCGCTCGCCGCCACGGTGATCCACAACGCCAGCGGCAGGAGCCGCCCGACATCGCCGAGTCGCAGAGGGTCCCGCCAGGAGGCGCCGAAGACGGACAAGGCGCCCAGGAGGACGATCACAGCCACAGCACCCGCCGGCGAGGACGCCCCCCACGCGAACGTCCCGCACCACGCGCCGAACAGGGCAAGCAACAGGGGCGGAGCGAGGCCGGCCATGGCGAGGGCATTCTAGCGATTCAGCCTCTCCGGGCGGGGTGGCTGAAAAAACTCGCGGCTGACAGAATAGATGCCCTTAGGAAGAACGCCGAGACGTGGACCAGATCCCCATCGACGCCGCGCGGCCGGTGCGTCCCGGCGAGGAGATCGACGCCGCCGCGCTGGCGGTCTGGCTGAAAGGGAAGCTGCCCGGAGTCGAAGGACCGGTCGCGATCGAGCAGTTCCCCGGCGGTCACTCGAACCTCACCTATCTCCTCCGCCTCGGAGACCGCGAGCTGGTGCTCCGCCGTCCGCCCTTCGGCTCGAAGGTGAAGACAGCGCACGACATGGGACGGGAGTTCCGCGTGCTCTCCCGGCTCTTCGCCGCCTATCCGAAAGCGCCCCGCGCCCTTCTCCACTGCGATGATCAGCAGGTGATCGGCGCCCCTTTCTACATCATGGAACGGGTGCGCGGCGTCGTCCTCCGCCATCAGCGGGCACCGGCAGGGATCGACCTGCCGCCGGAACGCATGCGGAAGATCAGCGAGGCCGCTGTGGATGGCCTCGCCGACCTGCACGCGGTGGATTACCAGGCGGCGGGGCTCGGCGACCTGGGACGTCCGCAGGGCTACGTCGCGCGACAGGTGGAAGGCTGGACCGCGCGCTGGCAGGGCTCGCGAACGGACGACATACCGGACGTCGACCGCGCCGCCGCCTGGCTCGCCGCGCACCAGCCGCCGGAGACGGGCGCGGCGCTCCTGCACAACGATTACAAGTACGACAACCTCGTCTTTCACCTGCAGGACATGGGGCGCATCGTGGCCGTCCTCGACTGGGAGATGGCCACCGTCGGCGATCCGCTGATGGATCTCGGCTCGAGCCTCGGCTACTGGATGGATCCGGACGACGACCCGGAGCTGCGGCAATTTCCCACCGGCCCCACGACGCTCCCCGGTAACCTCCGCCGCGCCGAGGTCGCCGAGCGCTACGCCGCGCGCAGCGGCCGGGACGTCTCGAACATCCTTTTCTATTACGTCTACGGACTGTTCAAGATCGCCGTCATCGCGCAGCAGATCTATTACCGCTACAAGCAGGGGCTGACGCGCGACGAGCGCTTCGCCGCGATGATCGGCTCCGTACGCCTCCTCGGCCGCACGGCTGCAAGAGCGATCGAAAAGGGAAGGATCGATCGCCTGGAAGACTAGCGCGGATCTGCGCTTCGAGAAATCTTCGCAGCGCCGCCAGACGCCGCCGCGTTTCGCGGCGAAATGTGATCGCGAGGATCGGCTCCATTACTGGCCGCAGCCACGCGGCCGGGCCTCTCCGCTCAAGGTGGCGACGCCAGCGGCAGTCGGATGGTGAACACCGCGCCGCCGCCGGCGCCGTTGGCGGCGGCGACCGAGCCGCCGTAGCCTTCGACGATCGCCTTGACGATAGCGAGGCCCAGGCCGGAGTGGTCGCGCCGGGCGAGAGGATCGTCCGGACGGTAGCTGAAGAAGCGGTCGAAGACCCGGCCGAGGTGTTCCGGCGGGATTCCTGGTCCCTGGTCCGCGACCTGCAGCACGGCCGCCGCACCCTCTCGCGCCACGGTCACTTTTATGGTCGATCCGGGAGGCGCGAAGGAGAGGGCGTTGTCGAGAACGTTCTCGCACGCCTGGGCGAGGCGGTCCGGCGAGGAGCGGACCGTCAGTGGCTCGCCGGGCGTGTCGAGCAGAAATCGGACCCGGCCGTCGGCGACGCGGCGGCGGAAGCCCTCCACCAGCTCGGCGAGGAGCTTGTCCAGCGCTACCGGCACCGGCGCCTCGGCGTCGATCTGCGAGTCGATCTGAGTGATTTCCCGCACCGCCGAGAGCAGCTTCTGCAGGCGCGCCACCTCGGCTTCCACCATCAAGCGGAAGCGGCGGCGGTCGGCAGGGGTCTCGCTCTCGGCCAGCATCTCGGTGGCGGTGCGGATCGACGCCAGAGGGTTCTTGAACTCGTGCGATACGTCGGCGGCGAACGACTCGATGAAGTCGACGTGATCGCCCAGCCGGCGCGACTGCTCCGCCAGCGTCCGCGCGAGATCGCCGATCTCGTCCCGCCGTTTCGAGCCCTTGAATCGGCTTTGCAAACGACCGCGGCGGTCGAGCAGCTCGTTGGCTTCGCGGCGCAGCCGGCGCAACGGCCGCGCGATGGTGCCGGAGACGAACAGCGACAGCACGACGGCCACCAGGACCGAAGCGAGGAACGCCTGGAAGATGGCGAGCCGCACCTGATAGAGATCGCGTAGCAGGCGCAACGTCGATTGCGACACCTGCACGGCGCCGACCACCTCGTCCTCGCTGAAGATCGGAATCGCGCTGTAGAGGGTGACCGAGCGCTGTCCCGGCGATTTGCGGGTCGCCGCGCCGTAGCGGCCGGCGAGCGCCGCCGCGACCCCGAAGTCCAGCGGATTGTCCGGCTCTTCCGGCCTCCTCAGCTCATAGCTCTCGGCGTCCGGCTCGCCGCGGCCGATCAGCCGGTTGAGCAGCGAGAAGGCGGCCGCGCCCAGCCGGTAGAGCCAACTGGTGCGCACCGTCGGCGGCGACTCCGAAACCACCTCGTCCGGCTCGCGCTGCGGCCCCAGGCGGCTGGAGTCGGCGATCACGTTTCCCCGGGGATCGAAGACCCGCAGGCGCGACCGCGTCCGCTGGCCAAGGGCGAGAAGCACGCGCTCGGCCTCGGAGGCCTCCAGCGGCCCGCGGCCCGCCAGCGCCGCCGCCAGGATGCGGCCCTGCTGCACCATCGACACCTCCTGCGCCTGCAGTAACTGCTCCTCGTAGGTGTCGAGATAGAGGAAGCCGGCGGCCGGCAGAAAGACGAGCAGGATATTGAAGGCGAGGAGGCGGATCGAGATCGACGCCGTGGCGCGCCGCAGCCGTTCGAGCACCGAGTGGGCGGGGCGGAGGGGATTCAGATCTCTCACTCGGTGCGATAGCGATAGCCGAGGCCGTAGACGGTCTCGATGCCGTCGAACTCCGGCACCACCTCGGCGAACTTGCGCCGCAGGCGCTTGATGTGGCTGTCGATCGTCCGCTCGGCGAGATAGGTCTCGTGCGGATAGCCCTCCTCGATCAACTGGTCCCGCGTCTTGACGTGACCGGGATGGCGGGCGAGCGCCAGGAGAAGGCGGAACTCCCGCACCGTCAGCGGAATCGGCCGGCCGCTCCAGCTCGCCTGATAACGGGCCAGATCGAGCTCCAGCGAGCCGACCGCGAGCAGGTCCTCGGCGTTGACCTTGCCGGCGCCCTGAATCAGCGCCAGCCGGCGCAGCAGCACCTTGACCCGTACCATCAGCTCGCGCATGGAGAACGGCTTGACCAGGTAATCGTCGGCCCCCAATTCGAGGCCGAGGACGCGATCGAACTCCTCGTCCTTCGAGGTCAGGAAGAGGATCGGCAGCGTCTCGGACTCTCCCCGCAGCTTGCGGCAGAGCTCCAGACCATCCATCCGCGGCATCAGGATGTCGAGCACGGCGAGGTCCGGCAGCCGCTGCTCGAAGGCCTGCCAGGCAGACAGACCGTCGGGGTAGGTGTCCACCAGATAGCCCTCGCGGCGGAGGGCGAAGCCGACCGTCTCGAGGATGTTCGGCTCGTCGTCGACCAGAGCCACGGTGGCGGGTTTCACGCCGGCCAATCTACTTCAGGCGCGAAGGCCTGGAAAGAGGGCGCTGCGAAATGCCCAAGTTCTGCCATATTCCGCCTTCACCCGTCCTCAACCGCGCCGCGGCGCTTGCGCAACCAACTGGTGGCATGGCGCCATGAGAAAAACCACCGTCCCTCCCATCGTCCTTGCCGTCGTTCTGGTCCTTGCTCCCCGCCCGGTCCTCTCGCAGGACCCGGCGATGGAAGCCGCGATCGCCGCAGCACCGGACGCCGACGCCACTCCGGACGCCATCGGCCTGCCGATCCCCGACGGCTCGCCGTGCGCCTCGCGGCTGGAGAGCCCGGTGCGGCTGGCGGACGTGCAGCTTGGCCGGCTGCTGCTCAAGACCGTTCACGCCGGCGTCTACCTGCCGGCGCCCGTTCTCGAAACCGATGTGGCGTTCCACGTCACCGGCCTGGTGGCCCGGGCGACCGTCAGCCAGCGCTTCTGCAACCCCACCCAGCTCTGGGTGGAAGGCGTCTACGTCTTCCCACTGCCGGAGAACGCCGCCGTCGACGCGCTGACCCTGCGGGCCGGCGGCCACGTCATCGAAGGCCAGATCAAAGAGCGCGCAGAGGCGCAGCAGATCTACGAGCAGGCCAAGGCCGCAGGCAAGAAGGCCTCGCTCCTGGAGCAGCAGCGCCCGAACCTCTTCACCACCGCGCTCGCCAACCTCGGCCCCGGCGAGGTCGCCGAAGTGCGGATCGAGTACCAGCAGGAGCTGCGTTACGACGGCGGCCGGTTCTCGCTGCGCTTCCCCATGGTGGATACGCCCCTGTACATGCCGGGAGGCCCTTCTCAAAGCGAACCGGACTCGCTCCGAAATCCTCACCTCCCCGACCCTCCTCTCCTAGGGGGAGAGGAGGGAGAACAGCACGCCGCCGTAGGGGCGCAGCATGCTGCGCCCGTCCCCGAGCCCCCCCGCAGTGAGGAGAGAATCAATCCCGTTCACCTCACCATCGACCTCGAAGCCGGCTTCCCGCTCGCGCGGCTGGAGAGCGGCTCGCACGCCATCCGCAGCCGGCAGGTCGATCGCGGGCACTATCAGATCGATCTCGCCGCCGGGGTGGTGCCGGCCGACCGCGATTTCATCCTCGAATGGACTCCCACCGCCGGCGCCGCGCCGGAAGGGACCCTGCTTACCCAGCAGGTCGGCAGCGACACCTACGCCCTGCTGATGTTGATGCCGCCGCAGGAGGCCGCCGGTCAACGCTTCGATCTGCCGCGCGAGACCGTCTACATCATCGATACCTCGGGCTCGATGGCCGGCGCGTCGATCCGCGAGGCCAAGGCGGCGCTCGATCTGGCGCTCACCCGCCTCGCGCCCGGCGACTCGTTCAACGTCATCGAGTTCAACTCAACCACCCGTGTGCTCTACCCGTCGAGCCTACCTGCCACCCCCGGCAACGTCGAGCAGGCGCGCGAGTTCGTGGCCGGCCTGGAGGCCAACAATGGCACCGAAATGATGGGGGCTCTGCAGGCCGCGCTCGGCGACCCGTCCGCCTCCCAGGCCGGCGTGGTGCGGCAGGTCATCTTCATGACCGACGGCGCCGTAGGCAACGAGGACGAGCTGTTCGCTTACATCTCCGAGCATCTCGGCGACAGCCGTCTGTTCACCGTCGGCATCGGCTCGGCCCCCAACTCCTTCTTCATGACCAAGGCCGCCGAGTTCGGCCGCGGCACGTTCACCTACATCGGCACCGCCGAGGAGGTGGCCCCGAAGATGGGCGCTCTCTTCGCCAAGCTCTCCCGCCCGGCGCTCGCCGGCGTCGAGGCGGCCTGGAGCGATCCGGAAGCCGAGAGCTACCCGCCGCGTATCCCCGACCTCTACCACGGCGAGCCCATCGTCGTCGTCACCAAGCTGCTCTCCGCCTTTCCCGGAGAGGTCACGCTCGCCGGCAGCGCCACCGGGTCGCCCTGGAAGGTCAACGTGAAGGCGCTGCCGGCCGCGGAAGGCGCGGGCCTCGACAAGCTGTGGGCGCGCCGCAAGATCACCGAGCTCGGCAGCCAGCTCGCCCTCGGCGGCGACGCGGCCAAGCTCCGGCCGGCCATCGTCGAGCTCGGCCTGGCCCATCACCTGGTGACGGAATTCACCAGCCTGGTGGCCGTGGATACGACGCCTACGGCGCCCGCCGGCGCGCGGCCGGAAACCACCCTCATCCCCGTCAACGTGCCCGCGGGTTGGGAGAACGGCTTCGAGGAAGGCACGCTGCCCCAGGGCGGCACCTCGGCGCGGCTCGACCTCCTGATTGGCTCGCTGCTGCTCGCGTCCTCCTGCCTGTTCTTTCTCTTCGGCCGGCGGTCGCTCTCATGAAACGGCCGCTCATCGTCGTGTTTGCCCTGCTGGCTGCGGGCGCCGCGTTCCTCGGCAGGGGGATCTGGATCTTCGCCAAAGCGCAGGTGGCCCAGGTCCTCCTCGCCGGCGCCTGGGAAACCACGCGCGGCGGCGGCCATGCCGTGAAGCCGTGGCCGTGGGCGGATACCTGGCCGGTGGCTCGCCTGACGGTGCCGCGGCTCGGGGTGGAGGAGATCGTCCTCGCCGGCGGCCACGGCGAAGCCATGGCGTTCGGCCCCGGCCACCTCGGCGCCTCTTCGGCTCCCGGCAGCGCGGGCAACGTGGTCCTCGCCGGCCATCGCGACACGCACTTCCGCTTCCTTCGCGATCTCGAGCCGACGAGATCCGGCTGGAGGCGGCGGACGGGTCAATCCGCCGCTACTACGTGGCCGAGGCGATGGTGGTCGACTACCGCGACCGCCACCCGCTCGCGGGGACTCCGCAGCCGACCTTGACGCTCATCACCTGCTATCCCTTCGACGCCATCGCCCCCGGCGGGCCCCTGCGCTACGTCGTGCGGGCCAGGGCGCTCAAGGTTGATCGTCCACCTCGATATCACCGCTCGTGAGGGCGAAGTTGCCCAGAGTGTTGAAGGTCGCGCAGGTCTGGCTGGCCTGTGGCAGGGTGATCCGGTCCGCCGGGGACCCTCCCCCGTTGTCCGTCACCTTGAACGCGTAGGTGGTCGTGCCGTCGGCCGCGTCCGTGCCGCCGACGATGGCCGTGTTGCCGCTGACGGTGAGGCAGTCGACCTCGATGTCGAGGTCCAAAGAGCCGTTATCGAAAAATCGGGCCCTGCCGCTGATGCTCCCGTTGGCCTTCACCATGGCGTGGAAGACGAAGCGGGTGACGGCGCTGCCACCGGTCGTGAACGTCCCATGTCCCTTCGTCGAATCGCCGGCCGCGGCCGGCCGCGCAAAGGCGAAGAGCGCCACAATGGTTACCATGAGGGAGAGAGTTCGCATCGTTCTCTTCATGACCTTGCCCCCTAATCTTTCTACAATCCTCAAACAGGATAAGATCCTTCAGCCTCTCTGTCAACGCGAACGGACTTTTGCCTATGTCGCAAAACGGCCCGACGGAAGTTACGAGACCGGGTCCAGCGCGACACTGGTGCACGCTCACGAAACCACTGGGTCACCGCAACACTGGGGTTTCGTCAGCGAACCACTGGGGGACCGGTTCGACAACACTGGGGGACCGGTGGCACCCGGAAAAAAAGTCCCGGCGCCTGGCAAAGGCCTTGCTTCGGTTTGATTCCGGAGCGTCTCCTCGGGGTGGAGACGCTTGAGGAGTCATGGCAGTTTTACCGAAGGAGCGGCACTGGCCGGAGCCGGAAGCGCCGCAGAAGCCGCCGCAGGAAAGCCGCTCCAGAGAACCGCTCAGCCAGCGCGGACTGCTGTGGATCCTCCTGATCGCCGCCGTCATCCTGCTCGGCTGGTTCGTCGCCCGCCACTTCGACGAGTACCTCCGCCGCACGCTGGAAGTGAAGGTCAACCAGCGGCTCAAGGGCTACAGCGTCACCATCGGCAAGGCCCACCTGAGCCCGCTCGGCCTGTCGCTGACGCTCCATCAGCTCGTCATCCGGCAGGAGGCCAATCCCAAGCCGCCGGTGGCGGATCTCCCGGGCCTGACCGCCAGCGTCGAGTGGCGCGAGATCCTGCACGGCCATCTGGTGGCCGACGCCACGTTCGACCGTCCCCGCGTCCACGTCAACCTGCCGCAACTCCGCCAGGAGAACCGCGACCGCATCGACGTCCAGGACCGCGGCTGGCAACAGGCGCTGGAATCGATCTATCCCCTCAAGTTCAACTTCGTGCAGGTGCGCGACGGCGACCTCGTCTACATCGACGTCGATCCCGACAAGCCGCTCCACGTCTCGCACTGGAACTTCACGGCGTCGAACATCCGCAATATCCAATCGGCTGACCGCGTCTATCCGTCGCCCATCCACTCGGACGGCGTGATCTTCAGTTCCGGCCGTGGCGTGCTCGACGGCCACGCCGACTTCCTGGCCGAACCCTACCCCGGCTTCCAGGCCGTCTACCGGGTGTCGAACGTGCCGCTCGAGCGCCTGCGGCCGATCGTCAAACGCGAGTACCTGTCCATCTCCGGCGGCGTCCTCTCCTCGCACGGGGATTTCGAGTACGGACCGCGGCACCGCGACGTGCATATCGCCGACGTCACCGTCCGGAAGCTCCGTCTCGACTACACGCACACGCAGGCGACGACGCCCATCGAAAGGGTGGTCAAGGAAGCCTCCGAAAACCCGCGGCCGAAGGTGCCGGTACGGATCGATCAGCTCCACCTGGCGGACAGCCGCCTCGGTCTCATTAGTTGGGCGAAAGGCCAGCGCTTCCGCGTCTACCTCTCCAACGCGGATCTGGACGTGACCAACCTCTCGAGCGGGTTCCGGCGCGGTCCCGCCAAGGCGAAGCTAACCGGCAGCTTCATGGGGAGCGGCGCAGCCAGCGGCTTCGCCACCTTCCGCGACGACCGCAAAGGTCCAGACTTCGATCTCAAGGTGGAAATCGAGAACGCGAGCCTGCCGTCGATCAACGACCTCCTGCGGGCCTACGGCAAGTTCGACGTCGCCAAGGGGACCTTCTCGGTCTACTCTGAAATGCACGTCCGCAACCGCCGCGTCAGCGGTTACGTCAAGCCGCTGTTCAAGGACATCGACGTCTACAGCTCGAAGCAGGACAAGAAGAAGCCGGTGCTCAAGAAGATCTACGAGAAGATCGTCGGCGGGCTCTCCCACCTGCTCGAAAACAAACCCCGCGAGCAGGTCGCCACCGTAGCCGACGTCTCCGGCACCCTCGACGATCCCAACACCAGCACCTGGCAGATCATCGTCAACCTGGTCTCCAACGCCTTCGTCAAGGCGATCCTGCCGGGATTCGAACGCGAGTACGAGGCGGTGATGAAGCGGCGGGGTTAGCGGCCGCGCGGCCTTACCTCTGGCCGGCGCTTCCGCACCGGCCTAACGAAACGTAGCTCCTCTGGAGCGATCGCCCTCCGGGCGACGTCTCATTAGGCCGGTGCGGGAGCGCCGGCCGGTGGGTAAGCCGACCGGCTCACTCCTCCCCAATATCCTCGTTCCACACCTCGGGATGGGCTTCGATGAAGTCGGCGAGCAGGCGGATGCACTCCTCGGAGTGGAGATCGACGACCTCGACGCCGTTCTCGCGCAGCCAGTCGAGACCGCCGGCGAAGTTGACCGACTCGCCCACCACCACGGTGCCGATGCGGAACTGGCGCACCAGGCCGCTGCAATACCAGCAGGGCGCGAGCGTGGTGACCATGATCTTGTCGCGGTAGGTGCGCTGGCGGCCGGCCTTGCGGAAGGCATCGGTCTCGCCGTGCACCGAGGGGTCTCCTTCCTGGACCCGCCGGTTGTGGCCCCTGCCGAGGAGCCGGCCCTGGCGGTCGAAGAGCGCCGCGCCGATTGGGATGCCGCCTTCGGCCAGCCCCTGCCGGGCTTCCTCGATCGCCACAGCGAGCAGAGCGGAGTAGTCGAGCGCTGGGGCCATCGCCATCGTCCTACTGCGTCTCGATCGACAGCGCCACCCGCTCGATGGGGATGGCCACGTCGGCCGCGGCGGTCTCGGGCGCCAGCACCAGGGTCACCGCCACGTTGTCTCCCGGCAGCAGGCGCTCCCCCTTCTTCAGCCGCTTGAGGGCCCGGCCGGCGTCGAGCAGGTAGTCGTCTCCGGGAGAGCCCGCGGGGGAATCCTCGAAGGCGGTGAGGCTGCCCACGTAGTGAAAATCGCTGGCCGGCGTGTCGGCGGTGGCCGTGGGATAGTTGATGAAGACCCGGATGGTGGCGTTGCCGGGCGCCTTGACCCGCTCGATGGACAGGCGCACCACCGGCCCTTCCTCGATGCTGGTGGGCAGCTTTCGGATGGCACGCGCCATGTCGTAAGGCGCGTGGATCACCACGGTCACAGGCACGGAGCCGCGGATGGGAGCCAGCGGCGCACCCTCGATGGAGACCGCGGCGGCGGGCCGGGCCCTCCCCGCGAGAGACACGAAAGCCAGACCGAGTGCCAGCAGCAGCGGAACGGGGCGGCGGGAGAGCATTCGACCCTCCGTGCTCGCGGGAGCGAGCGGTAAAGAGTAGATTCCAGGTAACTATAGCTTGGAATGGCCAAAATCCGCGTGAGATAGCCCTGCGAGATACAATTGCGCTGGAGCAGCCTGGAGAAGGGTGGTTTTCTCCATCGCAAGGGACAACCCTGTCGAGGAAAGGAGAAAAGGCATGAGACTGGCCCTGGCCAACCTCAAGGGAGGCGTCGGCAAGACGACGACGGCGGTCAATCTGGCCGCAGCCTTCGCCCGCAGTGGGCTCACCACGCTGCTGATCGACCTGGACCCGCAAGCCTCGGCGACCTTCTCGATGGGCGTGAGCCGGGAGCAGGCAGAGATCTCCTCGGCGGAGGTGCTGAGCGGCAAGGCCGAGGTGGGCGAGGCGGCGGCCGAGACGCTGGTGCCGGGGCTGCACCTGCTGCCCGGCTCACCCCGACTGGCCAGCGCCGAGTGGAGCCTGGTGCGCAAGCAGGAGCCGGAAAAGCTGCTCAAGAAGGCCCTCGCTACCGTCCGCCGCTACGACGTCGTGGTCATGGACAGCCCGCCCGGCCTGTCCATCCTGACGCTGAATGCTCTGGCCGCCTCGGACGCGTTCATCGTCCCTGTCGCGCCGCACCGGCTCGACGCGGAGGCGGCCGGGAGCTTCCTCGAGCTCATTGAGGAGCTGCGCGACCGCATCGGCCGCAAGGCCGAGCTCATGGGCATTCTCCTCACCATGGTCGACCACCGGACCCTGCTGACGGAGGCCATGGTCACCGAGATCCGCCGCCGCTACGGCCAGAAGGTGTTGCGCACCGAGATCCCGATCAACGTCCGCCTCGCCGAAGCGCCGAGCCGGGGCATCCCGATCTTCAACTACGAGAGCTGGTCCACCGGCGCCGCAGCCTACGGCCGTCTGGGCGCGGAGGTGCTGCGGCGGTCGCGCAAGGCGGAGCTGCTGTAGGGGCCTACCCGCGAAGCCCTCACCACCCCCGGCCCTCCTCTCCCAGAGGGAGAGGAGGGAGAAAGACCTGAAATAGATGCTTCTTTCCCCTCCTCGCCCTTCGGGAGAGGAGGGGTAGGGCAGGTGAGGGCTTCCTCGGGCACGCCGGTCCGGGATCAGTCCGCCTTCTTCCCGGCCATCGCCTTGCCGACGTACTCCATCATCCGGCGCATCCTGGCGGTGTCGATGCCGGCGACGGCGGTCTCCTCCTTCCAGACGCGGGCGACGGACTTCTCGAGGCCGGGACTGCCGCCGGTGAACTCATGGACCAGGCCCATCCAGCGCCGGGCGAGCTCCTGCACGCGCTCCTCCGCCGGGTCCGTGCCGTTGTCCATCTCGGCCTGCACCTGCGCCATCAGCTCCTTCCACTCCGCCTCGCTCTGACGGATCCGCTCGTCGCCCAGCGCCTCCCTCCTCTGCTTCAGCTCTTCCCTCTGCTCGGGGGTGTAGTACTTGTCCAGCATGTTGGTCACCTCGATCACTTGCAGGAACTCCTCGGTGGAGACCGTCTCCTCGGTCTGCCAGCGGCGGGCCATCATCTCCAGACGGTCGCAGAGCCGCTGCTGCAGCTCGATCTGCTCCTTGAGGTGAGCGATCTGGAGCTCCAGCACGCGCTGGGGCGATACGCCGGGCCGCCTGAGGAACCGACGGATCTCCTCGAGCGAGAATCCCAGGTTGCGGAGCGACTTGATCTGCTGCAGGCGGATCACGTCGCCGCCGGTGTAGAGACGGTAGCCTGCCGCCGTCCGCTGCGACGGCGAGAGCAGGCCGATTTCGTCGTAGTGGTGGAGCGTCCGCACAGACACCCCGGTCCGCCTGGCCAGCTCGCCCACCTTCCAGGGCGGGGGCCGCATCCCGCTCATTCCTCCTTGCCCGCGCTCCTGGCGAGGATCCGCTCCATTCCGAGCCCCGGGTCGACCGGCCCCTGCGAGAAGCAGAGAGTGAATCCGTCGGGATCCGTAACGCGGAAGTCGCGGGCGTTCCACGGCTGGTTCTTCGGCTCGCTGACGAGGGTGGCGCCGTGCTGGCGGGCTCGCGCCGCCAATTCGTCGACGGAGCCGCCGTCGAGTAGATTGAAGGTCAGCGTGACGCCCTTCCCCTTGACAGCGGGGAGATCTCCGGAAGGGTCCTGGCGCAGCAGGAGATCCGCATATCTGGTCCAGCGAAGGTGGACCAGCGCGGGCTGGCCTGTAGGGCCTGGAATCGAGAACACGTGCCGGAAGCCCAGCGCTTCCTGGTACCACCGCGCGGACGCCGGCAGATCCTTCACGTCGAGCGTCGGGAACGACGGCATGGGGTAGTAGTCTTCACTTCGGTTCGTCTCGCTCATGAAGGCACAATAAACCCTCACGTTACGTGAGGGTCAAGCCCCATTTGACGATTCTCCTCTCGCAACATATGATGTTGCGTGATGCGAGGCGATAGTCGATTGTCCGGCGTGCTCCACGTCCTGCTGCACATGGCAGAGCAGCCCGGTCCGGTGACATCCGAGGTGCTCGCCAGCGCCATGAACACCAATCCGGTGGTGGTCCGGCGGGTGATGGCCGGTCTGCGGGACCAGGGATATGTCCGGTCGGAAAAAGGGCATGGTGGCGGGTGGACGCTGGCCTGCGACCTGTCGAAGGTGACGTTACGCGACGTCTACACCGCGCTCGGCTGCCCCTCGCTTCTCGCCATCGGCAACCGGACGGAATCCCCCGGTTGCCTCGTCGAAGAGACCGTGAATGCCGCTCTCAACCAGGCCTTCCACGATACCGAGACGCTGCTGCTTTCGCGCTTCGGCGAAGTGACGCTGGCCATGCTGAGCGCCGACTTCCATGAACGCCTCGTTGCCCGTGGCGGATCCCATCATCTGGAGACTGTTCATGCGTCATGACGCCATCATCATCGGCGGGAGCTTCGCCGGACTGTCCGCAGCCACGTACATCGCGCGGGGGAGGCGTTCGGTCTGCATCATCGATACGGGGGCTCCTCGCAACCGCTTCGCGGCGCACTCCCACGGCTTCCTCACCCGGGACGGCAGTGAGCCGGGCGCCCTGATCGCCGCCGCGCGATCGCAGGTTGCGGCCTATCCCACGGCTACCTTCATCGAGGGGAAGGCGATCGGCGCGGCGCGAGAGCCGGATGGCTTCTCGGTCAAGCTGGCCACGGGCGAAGTGCTCGCGAGCGCCCGGCTGGTGCTCGCCTTCGGTATTGCGGACGAGCTGCCTGCCATTCCCGGCCTGCCCGAACGCTGGGGTAAATCGGTGCTCCATTGCCCATACTGCCATGGCTTCGAGTTCAGCGGCCGGCGACTGGGCGTGCTGAACGTCTCGCCGATGTCAGCTCACCAGGCCATGCTGATCGCCGAGTGGGGGCCGACCACGTTCTATCTGAACGGCGCTTCCGGGCCCGAGGACGCGTTGCTCGCCCAGTTGCAGAAACGTGGAGTCGCCATCGAGCCGGCGCCGGTGAGGGCCTTGCATGGCGACGGCGCGCAGCTCTCCGCGGTCGAGCTCATCGACGGGCGAACGTCGGACGTGGAGGCTCTCTACCTCGGCCCGCGCAATCGCCTGAACAGCGACATCGCGCAGCAACTGGGCTGTGAACTGGAGGAGATGCCTCTCGGCAGCATCATCCGAACCGACGGCGACAAGATGACCACCGTACCCGGCGTCTACGCCGCGGGGGACATCACGCGGTCCGCCCACAACGCGACGTGGGCGAGCGCCGACGGCGTCACGGCCGGCGTGGCGGTGCACCGCTCGCTGGTTTTCCCGTAGAGACGCCCCAGTCGATCAACGAAACCGGTTCGGAATCGCCATCGGCGGGGCGTCTCAATAGTCCGCGTACCCCTCGCGGGTCCGCACGCGGCCGAAACCCCGCACGTTGACGTCGATCTTGTGCCAGCTCCCGTCGCCCCTGGCGTTGCTCGGGTAGTAGCCCAGGGCGTACTGCTGGCGCAGCTCCTGGAGGATGTTGCGGAAGGCCGACTCGAGCTCCTCGGCGCGCTCGATGGGCAGGATGCGACCGCCGCTCTCCTTGACCGCCTTCTCGAGGTTCTCGTACTCGCGGTCGTTGGCCTCGTAGTCGCGCCAGGAGGAGGTGAACGATTTGTGCTTGCCGCCGAGCTGGATCCAGTAGATCAGCGACTGGCCGGCGCGGGCCTTCCACAGGACGTCGGCGGCCGGGAGCACGCTATGGACGTCCGAGCCGTCGGAGAAGAGCACGACCACCCGCTGGCCCTGGCGCGTGTCGAGCGCCTTGAGCGACAGGTAGAGGAAGTCGTTGACCGCCGTGCCGCCGGCGGACTTGACCCCCGCGAGATTGGAGCCCAGGGCGGCCTTGTCCGAGGTGAAGGGCGTCAGCCGCAGCAGGCGGTCGGAGAACAGCGCCAGCATGGCTTCGTCGGAGGACTTCATGCCGTCGAGGAAGGCCTTGGCGCCGCGGCGGACGGCCTCCAGCTCCTTCTCCCGCATGCTCTCGCTGGTGTCGAGGAGCAGCACGGCGGTGAGCGGCAGCTCGTCGCGGCCGAAGGTCACGATCTCCTGCTTGACGCCGTTGTCGTAGATCTCGAAGTCCCCTTCGCCGAGGTTGAGGTCGCGGGCGCCGCCGCGGAGGACGCTGACGAAGAGGGCCCGCAGCTTGAGGTCCATCTCGTCCATGATGGCGACCGGCACCGTCACCAGGGAGTCGGCGCCGCTGGCGCCCGAGGCGGTGTAGGCGACGGCCCGGAACTCGCGGCGGATGTTGTCGTCGCCGACGTCGACGTTGACGCGGAACGGCGGCGTCTTGGACGAGCCCGCCAGCTTGCCGTTGACGAAAACCTCCACGCGGTCGACGGGCTCGCGGGTCTGTACGCCGACCTTGACCTCGACGGGACCGAAGACCGGCTGGTCCGGTGTCGGGCTGAGGATGCGGACCGCCACCTGGGCGCCCGCGGCGCCGGAGAGCAGGAGCGCCAGGAATCCGGCCAGGAGAGCCGCGCGCCTCACCGCCCCACCCCCGTGCCACCGGCGTCGGCCGGCGCGTTCAAGGCCTGTGACAGGACCGGCAGGCGCGACCGCGAGTTCTCGTCCAGGAACGACCGGGCCTCGGCGAAAGCCTCGGGCCGGACCGTGTTGTAGAGATACCGGGACGAGGCGGCTTCCCGTGTCGATGAGGACGCCGCCAGGAGCGTCTCGACGAGGGCCGTCGCTTCCCGCGCCTCGCCCCGCCGGTCGAGCACGGCGGCGAGCTGGATGGTGAGTCGCGCATCGTCCGGGAAGCGCTTGAGGGCCTGGCGCAACACCTTCTCGGCCTCGGCGGCTTTCTCCTGGTCGCTATACAGGCGGGCCAGCTCCTGGAAGGCCAGCGGCGTGACCCAGGTGGACTCGCCGACGGCCGTCAACCCTTCGAGCAGCTTGCGAGCCTCGTCGCGCTGGTCCACCCGCTTGAGGTTCAGTGCCAGGCGGAGTTTCCCCTCGGCGTTCCCCGGATCGACCTCGACGGCTCGGCGCAGCAGCTTCACGGCGCTCTCGGCCTGGGCGTTCTTCTCATAGACCGCGGCCAGCCCGATCAGGGCGGCGGTGTTGCGGCCGTCGAGCTCGATGGCCTGCTGGAACATCTCCGCCGCCGGCAGTTGCTGCGAAGTCTGCAGCAGCAGCCCGCCGAGGCTGGTCAGCAGCCGGCTGGAAACCAGGGCGGCGCCCTCGGAGCCCGACTGCTGGTGATAGAGAACGGCGAGGTCGCGCGCCATGGTGCGGGTGTGGACCATCGCCATCGCCTCGCCCCGCCAGCCCCGCTCGAGCAGGCGGCGGTAGGCCTGGTGATGCAGCACGGCGATGGGCACCAGCACCTCGAGATCGGCCGCGCCAACCTGGTGGATGACCGCCTGCTCCGCCTTGAGGAGGGTCTTGCGGGTCCCGATCTCGCCGTCCACGACGACGGCCGTCTCCAGCTCGATCAGCTCGTCCGGCGCCCGGTCAGTCTGGCCGGCCGACCAGTCGAGAAGGATCTTGCGGTAGGTCTCCTGGATCCGCTGCGGCGGAATCTTCCCTTCCGGCTGCAGCCCGAGGATGCTGGCTTCCTGCTCAGTTATGGCCGTCGAGGCGGCGGGAGCCTGAGCCCAGGCGAGCTGGCCCACCCAAAGGCAGCTTGCCACGGCAAGGCAGAGCCCGCCCACGTACTTCGCTTCCGTGCGCGCGCGCATGGGACCTCCGACATGAAAGCGCCTCCGTCCTCTCCTCCGGGAGGTCCAAACCGGCGGTTTTAAGACAAAACTCCAACAAGAGAAAGGAATGAGACCACGGCATAGTATAGATCCAAAGTAAAGTGCTTGGGAATCAATTTTTGTGACAAACCGTCCGCCCTGCCGGCGCAGGAACACAGATTCGTCACATAGATGAACTTGCATGAATTGAGCGGAGCCCATACAGTAACCGGACTCGCCGAGGGCCGGGGACGTGATCCGGCGTGAGGCGGGGGGCTCACAACTACGAAAGGAGTACCCACATGAAGCGAGCCACGATGATCCGTATCTTCCTGCTCGGCCTGAGTCTCACCGGCGCCACGGGAGCCGTCTCCTACGCCGACAAGTGCGTGCCCGACCCCAACGCGATCTGCCCGCTCATCTTCGCCCCGGTCACCTGCAACAACGGGGTGACCTACACCAACCAGTGCTTCGCGGACGCGGACTGCGCCAAGGGCTGCCACCCCGCCTAGCTGATCAACCCCTTCGGCGGGCCCGGAGCCGCGAGGCCCGGGCTCGCCAGCTGATAGGGCGTCTCCGTCCTCAGTTCACCGTAACGAGCTTCGTCTTCTGTCCTGTTTGATAGAGATCATCCCGCACATAGAGCGTCACGGAGTAGCTACCGGCCGCAGGAAAAGTGTGGCTCAAGACGCAGACGTTATTGAGCGGAGGGTTGAAAGGATCGTAGGGATAACCGAAGTCCCACCCACAGGAAGCCAGGACAAAGTCATCCGTGGATGTGCTCGTGAAGCTACAAGCCCTTCCCGTACAGGAGAAAGTGAAATTGGCCACAGGCGGATCGTCGACCTCGGGGCCCCCTGGCGGGGAGAAGAGAAGACGGTTGGGGGAGCCGCTTCCGATATTGGTCAGGTGACTCACTGTGGCGTTGTTGATAATGTAGCTATGAGCCTGGCTAGGGGTCGCCGAAGGGGTACTTTGGAGATAGCGAGCCACAGCCCCTGCGACGAGAGGCGCCGCCGCGGAGGTACCGCTGAACGCCGTGGTGTTCCAGAGGTCTAGATTCGTGCCTGGGGCAAAGAGGTCGAGGCAGGACCCGTAATTGCTCGATTGGGTGGAGTTCCAAACCGAACGGGCGTCGTTCTGGTCCGAGGCTCCCACTGTCAAGACCCCCGGAATTCGCGCTGGCGAAAGGCCGCAGGCATCGACTCCTGCGTTGCCTGCGGATGCCACCGCTACGACCCCGGCGTTGATCATTGCCTGCACCCCGTCGTCCAGGGACTGGTTGGCGCTGCCGCCAAAGCTCATGTTCGCTACTGCCGGCTTCACCCGGTGCGCGGTCACCCAGTTGATACCATCCAGAGCGTCAGAGAGAAGGATCCCTTGGCAAGAGCCGGTGGAGAACAGCGGCGGATCAAAGCCTCCGTCACCTTGCCCTGGGCTGCAGTTGCAGATCGTGGCGATTCTCACAGCATTCAGGGTCACTCCTTTCGCGACTCCGCTAATGGAGCCACCCAGAGCCTTGGCGACCTTCGTACCGTGGCCGTTGCAGTCCCCGAACAAAGGGTTGCCGGAGGCATCCTGAATCGCTGTGAAGGCGTTCACGACACGGGAGCCGAAGTCCATGAAATCGTCGGCCGAGATTCCGGTATCCAGGATATAGGCGTTCACCCCCGCTCCTGTCGTGGTGTAGGTGAAGTGGTTGTTCAAGGGGAAATCCCGTTCGTCGACGCGGTTCAAACCCCATTGCACAGGTGGCGCCTGATAGGTGGCCGAGAGGGGGATCTCGCGGTCCTGATCCACATAGGAGACGCGGGAATCCTGTGCCAACACCTTCGCCTGAGCTTCGGTAATAGTTAGGAGACTCCCTTGAATCGCATGCTCAAAGGTTTTTTCGACTCGGCCTCCGTAAAGGAGCACCATCGCTTGGACGACCTCTCGAACGCTGAGGCCCGGAGCAGGCGGCATGTCGGGCCGCTGAGCTACTCCTGGGCTTTAGGACGACAATGTAGCGGTCCTTCACGGGGCGCTCCTCCTGCTTCGCGGGATTGAACTGTCCGGCTAGGGCGACTGAGGCCAAGCTCGCCGAAGCCACAAAGAAGACCACTGCCTTTCTCATCGGCTACCTCCTTACAAAGTGCGTCTGTGATTATATACGGATTAGACGATGAGAATGTCTACCCAAGAAAAAGGGCGGGATCCCTCCCGCCCTTCTCTCCGGCGAAAGAGTTGTCGATGCTGCTAGTGCTTTCCTCCACGCCGGCGGGGAGGCTTGTTGCTCGGCGCCGGCTGGTTGTCGACGATCCACTTGGGCACGCCGAGCGACAGCAGCAGGTTGCGCCGCGCCTCGTTGGTGAAGACGAAATCGACCTGGCCGGCATCCCCGAAGACCGATTTACCCGTCGCGGCTCTCTTGGCCGTTCCGAACACGAACGGCAGCAGATTCACCGGCTCGATGTCGCCGCCGAACTTGTCGTTGATCGCGTCGATGAACAGGTTGGCGATATAGGCGTAGCCGAACGCGGTCGGATGAACGCCGTCGTAAGAGAAGATGCCGCCGGTCAGGAAGGCGCTGGTATAGGTAACGCCGCCGACGCTGATACCGGTGGTGGAGAGCTGGCGCAGCGCGGCGTTGGTGTCCACCAGCGCGGCGCCACGATCGCTGGCGACAGCGCTGATCGTGGCGTTGTAATGGTTGATCCGGTCCTGGATCGTGGCCACTTCGGCGGCGGAGAGCACCTGGGAGTCAGCCAGCGGATTCGCGGGGGAGAAACCGCGGCCGTTCGCGATATCGGCGCTGGCGCTGAGCAGCACGAAGTCACCTGCCTGCAACTGGCCGTTCGGACCGAAGAGCGTGACCGTCTGACCGGTGGGCAGCCTCTGGGTCCGGGAAATCGTGGTGACGAAAGGAATGCTGGTGACGTTCGGGATGTTGGCAATCGCCATCTTGGCCCCGGCTCCAGCGATCGCTGCGGCCGCCTGGCGGAACTCGGTATCGAACTGTTCCGCCGTGGTCAACGTCACGCCGTCAATAACGATGCCCGAGGTGGCGGCCGCCAACACGTCGTTGTTGCCGATCCACAGGGTGGCGAAGGTCGGCTGCAGCGCCAGGCCCTGCTGGAGCTGCGGAGGGCCTCCCCGCAAGATGAGATTGTGGAGACCACCCGAGGTGGTAGCGAGAAGGTCGTGCAGCCGGGCACCGGGCACCGCGATGTTGTTGTAGGCGGGTGCCGTTAGGTTCAGAGGCACCGCGTCACCGGGCGTCGGCGCGATGACCGGACCGGGCACGAGGCTCACCAACCGCAGAATGCCGAAATGCGCGGCCGAGCTGAACCCGGGCTCGCTGACCAGCGGCTGTTCGAAGCCCGTGGTGCGGCCGGTGGCCTGCCTGAAGATGAGGATGGGATAGCTATTCTTCTGGAAGGTCTGCACCAGAGCCGCGCTGGAGAAACCGGCGGTCAGACTGTCGCCGAAAGCCACATAGCGGGTGAAGTTGGCCGAGCCGGTGTCCACCTGGGCGAACGCCGCGCCGGCGGGAAGCAGGAGGGCGAGCGTCAGGACGCCCGCCAGGACCTTGAGGCGTTGCATCGTCGTGTCTCCTCGATCGGGTCTCGGTTAGAAGTTGAGGGTGAAGCCGAGCAGCACGGCCTGGGTGTTGTAGGTGCCGAAGAACGGACCCTCGCCCGGGAAGCTCTTGTTACGGGTGCGCTCCTTGAAGTCGAGGTACATGAGGGCGACGTCGAAGCCGATCGCTCCCGTGTGGCCGTAGCCGATCGTAAAGCCGGTGCGGTCGGCGTCGGGCAGCAGCGGCGAGACGCCCTCTTCGGGCTGCGGCGTCTCATCGAAGACGGCGCCGAAGCGCCACTGCGCCGCCGGGCTCGTCGTCCAACGCAGGCCGATCCGATAGTTGTTGACGTCGTCCCATTGCTCGGGGAGGGTCTGGTCGGGCAGCGAGTCGCCGGAGCCGCCGGTGGTGGTGCCGGTGAAGGTGATGGGCACCTCGTCGAAGCTGCTCCAGCCCGTCCAGTTGAAATCGGTCTCCAGCAGCAGGTTGGGCGAGAGGGCGAAGGCCAGGCCGAGGCTCGCCTCGTCGGGGAACTCGATCTCGGTCTCCACCGGCAGGTCGCGGTTGAACGGAACCTGCGCGGCGAGGACCGCGTCGAGCTGCGCGTTGCCGGTCAGGATGCGGTTGATCCGCGCGTCGCCTTCGTACTCCACCTTGACTTTGCTGCGGTAGGAGAGGCCCCAGGAGAAGCTGTTGTTGACCTTGTGCAGGAGGCCGACGTTCCAGCCGATGCCGTTGTCGAAGTCGCTCTCCAGCTCCAAGCGACCGATGTCGATGGTGCTCTGGGTGAACGGGTTCTGGAACGGTATGTTGCGGTTGAGCTCGACTTTGGAGAAGCGGCCGATGGCGCCGAAGCCAAGGCCGAAGTTGGGGGTGATCTGCCAGCCCAGCGTGGGATTGAGGTCGATCACCTGCAGCGAGGCCTTGGTACTGAGGAAGCGGCCGGCGAACTGATCAGGGTTCTCCCACTCGGTGACCAGACCGAAGGGCGTCTCCACGCCGAAGCCGAACTTCCAGATGTTGTTGATCGGCTGCACGTAGTAGAGATGCGGCGGGAACTCGGAGAGCTTCTTCTGCTCGGCCGTATAACCGGGGCCGGGGAACGGCGCGGCACCCTCGAACTCGGCCTTGGTGCCCTTGATCCAGGTGGCGCCGACGGAGAACTCCCGCTCGGTCATGAACGCGAGACCGCCGGCGTTATGGAACATCGCCGACGGATCGTCGGCCTGGGCGGTAAAGGCGCCGGCCATGCCCATGGCTTTGCTGCCCTGCTCGAAGATGCTGAAACCGGCCGCGTGAATCGGTCCTGCGGCCAGCGCGACGAGGGCGGTAAACACCAGGGCCCTCCCCATGACACTGCCTCGCCTCTGCATAAATCTCCTCCTGTCCCTATGAGAAATGGTTGACCCGGGCGCGCCTTTTCCCTCCGCGCATGCCCCAGAGTTGCGGAATTCGGGTCTTGAAATGGTCTTTCACGGCCCGCCTCAACGTTAGTCTCAACGCCCGGGAGTGTCAACGCCCCGCAACGGCCCGAACTGCTGCTAGAGTAGGCCCCGTTGGAGGTGAGCATCATGTTCGCGAGTCCGGTCCACCAAGAGACCTTTGACAAGCTGAAGGAGTACCTCGGGGAGCTGTTCGACGAGCCCTACCACGATCCCGAGAACGATCACTTCTACGTGCGTTACGGCACGACCGTGCTGGAGATTTCCGTCGAGCCCTACGGCGCGGAGGAGACGATCGTCGTCATCATGGCTTACTGCGTCCAGGACGTGGAGCTGGAAGAGGAGCTGTTGGCGGGCTTGCTGGAGCTGAACCACCAGATGACCTGCGGCCATTTCTCGGTGGTCGGCAACGACATCTTCTTCGCCCACTCGCTCTTCGGCCGCAGCCTCGACCCGCGGGACCTGCTGCGGGCGATCACGGCCGTCGCCACTGTCGCCGACGACTACGATGACCGCATCGTGAAGCGCTACGGCGGGCAGACGGCGCTGGAGCGCATCCAGGACACCGGCGGCCGGCGCCGGCGGCAGGAGGTCGGAAGCGATTGAGTCGCGTGTCAGGGGCGGGATTCACCACTGGCCGCCCTTGACCGCCGCCTCGGCCTCGCGGTCGAGCTCGCGCGTCTTCTCGGCCTCCCGCTTGTCGAAAAGCTTCTTGCCCTGCACCAGGGCGATCTCCACCTTGATCCAGTTGCCTTTGAGATAGACCGCAAGGGGGACGACCGTCAGTCCCTTCAGCTGGGTGCGGCCGAAGAGGCGGTCGATCTCCCGCTTCTTGAGCAGCAGCTTGCGGACCCTTTCCGGATCGCGATTTTCGCGGTTGCCATGGCTGTAGGGACTGATGTGGGCGCCCACCAGATATGCCTGGCCGTCCTTGAACTCGACGTAGCTGTCCTTCAGTTGCACCCGGCCCTCGCGCACCGATTTCACCTCGGTGCCGGCCAACTGGATGCCGGCCTCGAAGGTCTCCAGGACGTGGTAATCGTGCCGCGCCCGCTTGTTGCTCGCCAAGGGGCGGACGGCGTCTTTGGGCTTCGTCGCCATGCTGGAAGTCTATCGTGCACCGTTCCGCCCGGTGCGGAAGCGCCGGGCGAGGAGAGGACTACGCCTGCACCGCCTCCTTCGCCACCTTGCCCAACTCCTTCAGCTCCGGCACCTCGCGGCCCTTGATCTCCGGCCAGGTGACGTGGCGGGCGGTCATGGCCTTCTCCAAGCGCTCCCAGAGCTCGCGATTGAGGACCGGTTGGCCTTCCTGAGTCTTCCAGCCGCGCCGCTTCCAGCCCGCGAGCCAGCGGGTGGCGCCGTTCCTCAGATAGTCCGAACCGGTATAGACGGCGACGGAAATGCCGGGAGACAAGCGCTCCAGGGCCGCGATGGCACCCAGGAGATCGAGCTGGTTGGAGGTGGTGGAGTCCAGGCCGCCGGAGAGCACGAACTCTCCGCCGTCATGCCGGATGAGGGCGGCCCAGCCGCCTTTGCGGCCGGAGCAGGAGACCCGCAGAAAGACCTCCGCGTCAGGCGCTCGTTCCACGGCGGCGCCCTTGCCGACCCGCTGCTTGCGGATCTCCAGAGTCGCCAGCTCGTCCGCCCGTTCGTTCCGCTTGTTTCCGGCGTGCCCCCGCACCCATTCCCAGTGCACCTCATGGCGCTCGATCAGCTCGGCGAGCCGCCGCCAGAGGTCCTCGTTCTGCAGCTCGCCCTGCTTCCGCCGCCAGCCGCGGGCCACCCAATCAGGGAGCCATTCCGTGATCCCTTTGCGCAGATAGAGGGAGTCGGTGAAGAGATGGATTCGGCACGGCCGCTTCAGCGCCTCCAGGGCGCGGATGGCCGCCGTCAGCTCCATGCGGTTGTTGGTGGCGAGCGGCTCGCCGCCGGAGAGCTCCCGGACCTGACCGCTCGGCGTATCGATCAGGATGGCAGCCCAGCCGCCGTTGCCCGGGTTTGGATCGGCGCCGCCGTCCGTGTAGATGGTGACGTCGGGAAGGGATTCGACCATCGGGGTCTCCGAAGAGTGGGCGGAATCTAGAGGAATCGACGGAAGAAAGCAAAACCGCGATGGCATGCCTCTTGCGGCTTTTTCTCCTCTTGACAAGCGCGAACGCCGGTCTTCCCTGAAATCGTTCCAGAAGGCCGCAGCACCCGCAAAATTCTTTGCAAAAAAGGAGGCATCCACGTGCGAGACGCTGCCGCTTCCAGTCCATGGCAACAGGGCACGGGATCTTTCGAACACCCCTCGGCTGCGGTGCGCGAGGAGCCCGGGACGATGTTCCGGGTCGGTCAGGCCGCGATGATCGCCAGCGGCGCCGCGCTGGTGGCCCTGGCCGCCCGCCAGCGGTCGTGGCCCATACTCGGTGCCGCGCTCGCCGGAGCTCCCCTGATCTATCGCGGCGCCACCGGCCGCTGGCCTCTGCCGCAGTCGCTAGTCCGCCGCGCCTCTGAGGCGGTGGCCCCGGCGCCGGTCGAGACCGCCGTCACCATCGGACGCTCCCGCGCCGAGCTCTACGCCTTCTGGCGCCGGCTGAAGAACCTGCCCCGTTTCATGCGCCACCTGGACGAGGTCATCGACCTCGGCGGCGGCCGGTCGCACTGGACCGGCAAGAGCCCGCTCGGCTTCCGCGTGGAGTGGGACGCCGAGATCGTCGAGGAACGCGAGGAGCAGCTCCTCTCTTGGCGGTCGCTGCCCGGCTCGCTCGTCCACAGCGCCGGCACGGTGCTCTTCGAGGACGCTGCCGCCGGCCGCGGCACGGTGGTGCGGGTATCGATGGAGCTCGTGCCTTCCGGCAACGCCCTCGGCCAGGCAGTCGGCAGAGTGCTCGCTCCACTCACCGAGCAGCAGGTGCGGGAGGATCTCCGGCGCTTCAAGCAGCTCATGGAAGCCGGCGAGATCCCGACGACGGACGGCCAACCCGCGGGAGAGCGCTCCCTGATCAATTTGCACAACCCTCTTTGAGCTCGGACATCGGTGCCTCGACAAGGCCGGGAGGATCGACATGAAAGCGGTTTGCTGGAACGGAAAGACCGACATCCGGGTCGAGACGGTGCCGGACCCGGAGATCCTGAATCCCCGCGACGCCATCGTGCGGATCACCTCGACGGCGATCTGCGGCTCGGACATCCATCTCTACGACGGCTACATCCCCACTCTGAAGAAGGGGGACATCCTCGGCCACGAGTTCATGGGCGAGGTGGTCGAGGTCGGCCGGGAGGTCGACAACCTGCGGCCGGGCGATCGCGTGGTGGTCCCCTTCACCATCGCCTGCGGCCGGTGCTTCTTCTGCCGGCAGGGCCTGTGGTCCGCGTGCGACAACTCGAACCCGAACGCCTGGATGATGCAGAAGGCCTACGGCCACGCGGGCTCGGGCCTCTTCGGCTACTCGCACATGATGGGCGGCTACGCCGGCGGCCAGGCCGAGTACGCCCGCGTGCCATTCGCAGACGTCGGCCCGCTGAGGATTCCGGACGGTCTCGAGGATGAGAAGGTCCTCTTCCTCTCCGACGTCTTCCCCACCGGCTACATGGCGGCGGAGAACTGCGGCATCCAGCCGGGAGACACCGTGGCCGTGTGGGGCTGCGGGCCGGTGGGACTGTTCGCCATCCAAAGCGCCTGGATGCTGGGGGCCGGGAGGGTGATCGCCATCGACCGCTTCCCTGAGCGGCTGCTCCTCGCCCAGAGCTGGGGCCGCGCCGAGGTGATCGGCTACGAGGAGGTGGACGGGGTCGTCGCGACCCTGCGGGAGATGACCGGCGGCTTCGGTCCGGACGCCTGCATCGACGCCGTCGGCATGGAGGCGCACGGCACCACCGTGGACGCCCTCTACGACAAGGCCAAGCAGAGCGTCCACCTGGCGACCGACCGCTCCCACGCCCTGCGCGAGGCCATCCAGGCCTGCCGCAAATGCGGCACGGTGTCCATTCCGGGCGTCTACGGCGGCCTGCTCGACAAGGTGCCGTTCGGCGCCGCCTTCGGCAAGGGACTGACGTTGAAGATGGGACAGACGCACGTCCACCGCTACCTGCGTCCGCTGCTCGAGCGGATCGTCAACGGCGAGATCGATCCTTCGCGGATCATCACCCACCGCCTCGGGCTGGAGGACGCTCCGTGGGGCTACCGGACGTTCCGCGACAAGCAGGACAACTGCATCAAGATCGTGCTCAAACCGGACGGCAACGGCGGCGCCCGGCGGCGCAGCAATCGCGGCCATGGCGGCAACGGCCAAGCGCGAGGCGAGTGGACATGAGGGCGGTCCCGACAAACCTGCGGCGGCTGGCGAGACCGGCTGCGATCCTGCTCGCCGGCGCCGGGATGGCCGCCGCGGCGCGCGCGCTGCGGCGGCGCCCGCCCATCCAGTTCCGCGATCGCGTCGCGGTGGTCACCGGCGGCTCGCGCGGCCTGGGCCTGCTGATGGCCCGCGAATTGGCCGCCGAGGGCGCCCGCCTGGCCATCCTCGCCCGCGATCCGGCCGAGCTGGACCTCGCCCGCCGCGAGCTGGCCGCGATCAGCGGCTACCGCGTGCTGGCCGTCCCCTGCGACGTCGGCGACCGCGAGGAGGTCCGCTGGGCCATCGATACCGTGGCCGGACGCTTCGGCCGCCTCGACATCCTGATCAACAACGCCGGCACCATCCAGGTGGGTCCCCTGGAGCACATGCGGGTGGAAGACTTCGAGGAGGCCTTGAGGGTCCACTTCTGGGGGCCGCTCTACGCGACGCTGGCCGCCCTTCGCCACCTGCGGCAGCAGCCGACCGCGCGCATCGTCAACATCGCTTCGATCGGCGGCCGCATCGTCATTCCTCACCTCCTTCCCTACAGCGCCAGCAAGTTCGCCCTGGTCGGGTTGTCGGACGGCCTGCGGGCCGAGCTGGCGAAGGAAGGAATCTATGTCACCACCGTGTGCCCCGGGCTGATGCGCACCGGCTCGCACGTGAACGCCCGGTTCAAGGGGAAACGGGAGGAGGAGCTCGCCTGGTTCGCGGTGGGCGGCGCGCTGCCGCCATCGTCGATGTCCGGCCGGCGGGCGGCGCGGCGCATCCTGGAAGCCTGCCGTTACGGCGAGCCGAGCCTGATCCTGACGCCGCAGGCGCGCGCCGCGGCGGCCCTCAGCGCGCTGGCGCCCAACCTTACGGCTCGCGTCATGGAGCTGGCGGCGCGCCTGCTCCCCGGCCCCGCCGGCAACGACGGCGACGAAGCCCGGCCCGGATGGCAGCACACCTCGCGCTGGGTCCCTTCGGCCCTCACCCGGCTGGTCGACGAGGCGGCGGTGGAGAACAACGAGTTGCAAGGCCGGGCGGCGGCGTACGGGAACGGGGGCGGATAACGAAGGCGTAGCTGTTCGTGCCGGTCTGCCCTCCGAGGCCTCACCCCCTGTCCCCTCTCCCTGACGGGCGAGGGGGGACCCATACAAAGGCGGTTGCCCAAAAAGCAGGCCTCCTATCGGCAAGATCCCTTCGCAGGCGTCCCCCCTCGCCCGTCAGGGAGAGGGGGACAGGGGGTGAGGCCTCGAAGGGAACCGACGTCCCGCCGCCTTTGGAAATGGTATTTTCCTCAGAGCCGCCATGGAAAACCCCGAGATCGCCCGCGTCCTCGAGGAAGTCGCCGACATCCTCGAGATTCAGAACGCCAATCCCTTCCGCATCCGCGCCTACCGGAACGCCGTTCGCACCGTCGAGTCCCTGACGACGCCTCTCCGCAAGTGGGTCGAGGAAAATCGGCAGCTCACCGACCTGCCGGGGATCGGCAAGGAGATGGGCAACCACATCCGCGAGATGGTGGAGACGGGCACTCTCGGCTTCCGCGACGAGCTGCTGGCCGAGGTGCCGCGCTCGGTGGTCGAGCTGATGCGTCTGCCGGCGATGGGGCCCAAGAAGGCCAAGAAGATCTACGACGAGCTCAAGATCGGTTCCGTGGACGAGTTGGAGGCCGCCGCCAAGGACGGACGCATCGCGGCCATCCCCGGCTTCGGCGCCAAGAGCCAGGAGAAGATCCTCGCCGGTATTCAGGAGTATCGCCTGCATGGCAGCCGTTTCCAATTGAACGAGGCCGAGCGCTCCGTCGAGCCCCTTCTCGCCTACCTGCGCGAGACCCCCGAGGTGGAACGTCTGGAAGTGGCAGGAAGCTACCGCCGGCGCCGCGAGACCGTGGGCGATATCGACCTGCTGGCGATCGCCGCGCATCCCGTGCCGGTGATGGAGCGCTTCCGCGGCTATCCTCAGGTGGAGAAGATCCTGATGGCCGGCGACACCCGCAGCACCGTCGTCCTCGGCTCGGGGCTGCAGGTGGACCTGCGGGTGGTGCCCGCCGCGTGCTATGGCGCGGCCCTGGTCTACTTCACGGGCTCGAAGGAGCACAACATCAAGCTCCGGCGGCGAGGGGTCGAGCGCGGCTTGCGGATCTCGGAGTACGGCGTCTACCGGGTGGACGGGGAGGACCCTGAGGCGGAGGGCGAGCTGATCGCCGGCCGCGAGGAGGCCGACGTCTACGCCACGGTGGGGCTCGCCTGGATCGCGCCCGAGCTGCGCGAGGACCGGGGCGAGATCGAGGCCGCGGCGGCCGGCCGGCTGCCGGATCTCATCCGCCTCGAGGACCTGCGAGGCGACCTCCACATGCATTCGACGTGGTCGGACGGCCGCAACACCATCGAGGAAATGGTCGCGGCGTGCGCCGCCCGCGGCTACGAGTACATGGTCATCTCCGACCACAGCAAGGCGCTGGCGATGACCGGCGGCCTCGACGCCTACCGGCTGCGCCTGCAGTGGCACGAGATCGAGGCGGTGCGCGCCCGCCATCCCGAGATCCGCATCCTCCGCTCCATGGAGGTCGACATCCTGGGCGACGGCTCGCTCGACCTGGAGGACGAGATGCTGGCCGGGCTCGACCTCGTGCTCGTCTCTCTCCACTCCCGCTTCGATCTGCCGGCGGATCAGCAGACGGCGCGCGTGCTGCGGGCCCTGGAACACCCGGAGGTCAACATCTTCTGCCACCCCACGGCGCGGATGATCAACCGCCGCAAGCCGGTGGAGATGGACATCGACCGCGTCCTGCGCCGGGCCGCCGAGCTGGGCGTCGCCGTGGAGTTGAACTCCAACCCCAACCGGCTCGACTTGAAGGATACCCACCTGAAGCTCGCCAAGGAGCTGGGCTGCAAGATCGTGATCGATACGGATTCGCACCGCATCCGCGAGCTGGAGCTGATGCGCTACGGCATCGAGCAGGCGCGGCGCGCCGGACTGGAGGCGCGCGACGTGCTGAATACGCTGCCGTTCGCGGCTTTCTGGGAGGCGATAGGGAGATAGAAGCCGCGAACGGCAGGGGGCTGGCGCACCCGGCGGCCAGCGGTACTACGTCTCCGATTTCTCCCCGCTTCGAGGCCGCGACCGGCTGGCGCCCGGGTGTAAACGGGCGCGCCGGCGTCGGCAACCTTTACAACTGATTGCTGGAATTCCGGAGCCTCGCTGAGGCGCCCGTGGCGGTGGGACGCCATGCCTCGTAGAAAGGACGAGGACGGCACGAATTTTGGATAACCCCACCCCCGCGACCGTGCCGCAGCCAGGAGGAGCCGGTATGAGCGAGAGCGTTCCACTTCCCCGCAAGGTATTGATGACCGCGGATACGGTCGGCGGCGTCTGGACGTACGCCGTCGAGCTGGCGCGGGGGCTCGCCGAGCGCGGCGTCGAGGTGGCGCTGGCCACCATGGGCGACCCGCTGAACGATCTGCAGCGCGAGAAGGCGGACCGCATCCCGCATCTCAAGGTCTTCGAGAGCGCCTTCAAGCTGGAGTGGATGGAAGACCCGTGGCGGGACGTGGAGAAGGCCGGCGAATGGCTGCTCGGCCTCGAGGACCGCATCGGTCCAGACCTCGTCCACCTCAACGGCTACGTGCACGGCAGCCTGCCCTGGAACGCTCCCAAGGTGATGGTAGGCCACTCGTGCGTGCTCTCCCGGTGGCTGGCGGTCAAGGGCGAGCCGGCGCCGGAGAGCTGGGATCGCTACGCCCGCGAGGTCGCCGCCGGCCTCGCCTCGGCCGACCTGGTGATCGCTCCGACGCAGGCGATGCTCGGCGTCCTGGCCGAGCACTACGGCACGCTGCCCCGCACCCGGGTGATCCTCAACGGCCGCGATCCCCGGCTCTTCAAGTCCGCCGCTAAGGAGCCGATCGTCTTCGCCGCCGGCCGCCTGTGGGACGAGGCGAAGAACCTCGAAGCCCTGGAGCGGGTGGCGCCGCGTCTTTCCTGGCCGGCCTTCGTGGCCGGCGAGAACCACCACCCGGACGGCGGCGAGGCGCGCCCGCACCACACGCGGCTTCTCGGGCGCCTCTCCCAGCGCGCCCTCGCCGCCTGGCTCGGCCGCGCCGCCATCTACTGCCTGCCGGCCCGCTACGAGCCGTTCGGCCTTTCCGTGCTGGAGGCCGCCCTCTCCGGCTGCGCTCTGGTGCTGGGAGACATCCCCAGCCTGCGTGAGATCTGGCGTCACCGCGCGGTGTTCGTGCCGTCCGACGATCCGGAGGCGCTGGAGGACGCGCTGGGTCGTCTCATCGCTGACCCGGACCGGCGGTCCACGCTCGCCGCCGGCAGCCGCGCCCGCGCGCTCCAGCTCACCTCCGAGCGCATGGTGGAGGCCTACCTTGCCGCCTACGGCGAGGTCCTCGCCGACCGCGCCGCCGCGCTGGAGGATACGGCGTCCTTCGCGCAGGTCGCGGTCTGATGGCCCCTTCGCCGGCAGGCCGCCTGAAAGGAGACCGCAATGCCTTCGAAACGCGAGCTGATCGACACTGGGAAAGACAAGCGCTTCGTCCGCCGCGACGAGCAGGGCCGCTTCAAGGAGGTCGTCGACGTCGGCCGGTCCCTCGCCCAGGACCGCCGCAAGCAGGCCAAGACGGTCGCGCCCAAGGGCCAGGGCGACCGCGGCGATCAGCCGAAATAGACGGTCTCGGAGCTTGAAGACAGGGGGAAAGAGCCCCGCTTCGAGCTCCCTCCCCCGGGATTTACGGCATCAGAAGATCAGGGCTTCACCTCGGCGGCTCGAAGCCCATCGCTGCCTTCTTGCCACCGGTTTCTCCGAAGGCGGTGAACGCTTCAGAAGAGTTCCTCGGCCAGCGCGACGATGATGCCCGCAGGGCCTCGCATGTAGCAGAGTCTGTACTTGTCCTCGTACTGGGCCACGTCGCCGACGAGTTCGGCGCCGTTGGCGCGCA
The DNA here is from genome assembly GCA_036002325.1 of Thermoanaerobaculia bacterium. GTDB lineage: Bacteria > Acidobacteriota > Thermoanaerobaculia > Multivoradales > UBA5704 > DATARR01. The sequence continues at coordinate 105,544 of DASYTJ010000006.1, forward strand.
GGCGAGCGACAGTGTCGTCGACGCTTTCGACTGTAAACATGACGCTCCGGAGACCCAGCGTGTTCGGCGGTGCGATCGCCGGTTCGATCTCGACCAGTTTTGGATTGCGAAACTTCGTCAGCTCAAGCCGCCCGTGCCCATCTGGGGTCCGCATCATAACGATGTCGACTTGGACACTTTCGAGCCCGTTGATGCGGTCCACCCACGGGCCCTCGACCGACGTCTCGCCGTCGAGCGTCATGCCGAGCGCGGTGAAAAAAGCGATAGCGGATGCAAGGTCGTCGACGACGACGCTGACGTGGTCCAATCTCTTGATCGTCATGTCCCTGGTATAGCAGAGGCCGTGCGCGCGGTACAGGCCGACCGTTCTCGCGAGTTGGACGTGGTTACTGTCAGTCTGTCGACGCCGTCAAAAGACCGCCACGGCGTTCCCGGTATTCCCGGTTTCAAGTTCCTTATGAGGGTTCCATAGGACTGCAAAGGGCGGCAAAAGCCCAGCGCCCCCGGAGGCGTATCTCGCGGGGGCGCTTGGTATTTCGTTGACGCACTGGAGCTTGGCCGAGCGGGCCTAATTCGTGTGAGTGATCTTAAAAGGCAGGTGCTCTACCGCCTGAGCTAACGGCCCGACGATACTGAAGCGAGTAACTTACCACGTTTTCTTGAGACATGCTTTGGGCGGGGTGACCCGGTAACTGATCCGGTTCGATTCCACACGCGCTCCACTTCGGCGCGAACGGCGTCGTCGCTGAGACGTGCGTACCGCTGTGTGGTGACGATCGACCGGTGACCGAGAAGCTGCTGCACGACCGCGAGGTTCATTCCCGCCTCGAGCCACCTTGTCGCCGCCGTGTGACGCAGCCTGTGTGGATGGAGGATGCTCGACGCCGCTCAGCTTTCCGCACGAGCCGGGTGAATGATCCCTTGGACTTGAGGACATGGTGAAATGGGTCCGAAACTTCTCCGCTGACTACCTTCAATACCGCCCACGGCCCATGCCTGGCGATGTCCACGAATGAGGCCTAATTCGGGCATCAAGGTGCCGGTGTAGCCAATGGGGTTGCGGCGGCTGGCGGCAGTGTCCCGCAACCACCTCTTTCCTGGACATCGCTCGGCAGAGGGGTCGTCGTCGCCTTCCGGATTTTCACGCGATAGGACGCGGCCTAACGATCTCGCGCTCAGCCGCGAGTCGCGCCCGACAGTTTGTCGACCTACCCTCCCGCCTTGTGCGCGCGACTCGGCGGCTGCAGCGCGCGGTTAGACCGCCGCCTGAAGACGCAAAGACAGTGACGAAAGGTGTAGGCCTTTTCAGGTTACCGCCGCATCCGTCTCGACGACCGGGGCGGGCGCGATGTTCTGGTTCATCCGGAACAAGTTCGTCGCGTCGAACTTTGCCTTCAGCGCCGCGAGGCGCGCCAGCTTCGCGCCGTAGGCCGCCTTGAGTCCATCGGCGCCTTCGTCGCCGCCAAGGTAATTCACGTAGGCGCCCTGTGCCGCGAACGGGCGCATGGCGTCGAAGAGATCGCGCGTCCAGGCGATG
>DASYTJ010000007.1:0-20845 GCA_036002325.1 Thermoanaerobaculia bacterium
GGTCTACAGCAAGCCGCCATTTGGCAGCCCCAAGCAGGTCTTGGCCTATTTGGCCCGCTACACCCACCGGGTCGCGCTGACCAATCAGCGGCTGGTCAGGATCACCGCTGAGGAGGTCACCTTCACCTGGAAGGATTACGCTGACGCTGAGACACAGCGGCAGATGACGCTTTCCGGAGAAGAGTTCCTCCGCCGTTTTCTGCTCCATGTCCTGCCGGAGCGCTTCGTCCGCATCCGCTACTTCGGACTCTTTGCCAATCGCCATCGCGAGCAGAAGGTGGCCCTGTGCAGGAATCTCCTGCCTGGGCCGCCGCCACCGAAGCTGGAGGTCGAAAGTTGGCAGGCGCGATTGCAGCGACTCACCGGCATCGATCCTCTCCTCTGTACAGCTTGCGGCCAGCCCGCCATGCGCTACATCGAACCGGTGACACCGATACCGCGTTGCGGTAGAGCCCCGCCTGCGACATGAAGATTCATAGCTCTATTTCTCTTTCTCCGGCCGCTCCCTTCGGAGATCGGGAGCTGTGTTGCTCGCGAGGCCGCTGCGGTATAATGGCAGGCGCAAAACCGCTGGCACAGCGACGCAGCTCGGGGCTTTCCGCGACACCCAACGTGATTGCCAACGCACGCCAGCGGCTTTCGGGGCGTACGAGGCAGCGGCAAGGATCTCGCGCGAAGCCCCTGCGGAGGATTCAAACTCCATAGCGGGCAGCTCGGACTCACCCGCGGCTTCGTTCAACCTGGGTCTATCCGAAATCCTCCCGGCACCGATGGGGGACGTCGGGGCGATCTCATGCGGGAGGACTTCGGATAGACCCTTTATGGTTGTGCGGCAAGGAGCAGTGATGAGCTTCTTCTTAGAAGACAACTCTCAGTCAGAAGAGTACTCTTGGGTACGTGAAGGAAGAAATGACTGGTGCCGAGAAGCTCGGGACTTCATTGAGAGCATCTGGCCTCCTTGCGCTGAGTTCTTGGACTCCGATCTCCAGCGGGATGCGCGCATCAATTTTCATCAGCGGTGGTGGGAACTGTATCTGGCGCATGTATTGTTGACGAATGGCGTGTCGTTAGTCCCGCGCAAGCTCCGTCATCCCGCTCAGAAAGGACCTGATTTGCTCGCGATCGTTGAGGAGCAACGGTTCTGGGTTGAGGCAGTCACTGTCTCCTCAGGTACCGGGCCAGATGCTGTCCCTGAAGGAGAAAGGTGTCGCCCATGATGTTCCGGATGATCAGATCAAACTCCGCCTCCAGTCAGCACTTGTCAATAAGCTACAGAAGTACAATGACTATCGGCTCAGGGGGTGGATAGGAGCAGCGGATGGATACATAGTGGCTCTAAACGCTGCACGTGTACCCTGTGCCATGCTTGAGAGAACGGTCCCTAGGATAGTCGCATCTGTATTCCCGATCGGTATCGAAGTAGTGCATCTGGACAGAGAAACTTTGCGAACTGTGGATGTGACTTATCAATATCAAGATTCTATTCAAAAGAAAGTAGGCAAGTCAGTTCCGACGACTTCGTTCCTTAATGAGGCCTACAAGGGAATCAGTAGCGTGCTCTATTCACATGCTGATGCCTACAATAGGCCCACAAACACTGGTGGTGATTTTGTCGTGGTTCACAATCCCTTGGCTGATGTTCCGTTGTCCTTAGGTTTACTAAAGAAGGGACGTGAATTCCAAGCTAACCTTAATGACCCGAGAGTATTGAAGGTACATCCAACGGCATGGGACAGTATGAGCTAGCAAGACTGCACAACCCCGGCGCTGCACCGGACGGCAACCGCGCCCTGCGCGCTTGCCGCGCGGTGAGCTTCCAGGGCGTTGGCCGGCGAGGTTTCAAGTCGTGCTCAAAAATTTGAGAAATTCGAAGACCGTGGCTGTTACCTTGCTCCTAGGGGCTGTCGTGCTCGAGGAAAGTTGTGCCACTAGGGCATCGACCCGCCTGAAGGCTCCACCTAGTGGCCGGATGCCTGTCGCCGTCGAGAATCTGAACGAAGGTCGCATTCGGCTCGAGCGAGCAGGCCACAGGCTGGTCTTGAACCTGGCTCGACAGATTTCGGGCTGTACAGGCCAAACCTACGATCGCACTGTCAATGAAGAGTACGACGCCGAAGTTGATTTCGAGATCGTGGATGAAATCGAAGGGGCACCTTACACCTATTTGGTCTTATTAGCCTCGGCCCCGCCCAACTGCAATATAGAAGGCGAGTGTGGCGCTGGAGGATTGGACTCGACGCTCTTCTGGTTGAAGGTCACAAAGGATTTGTCGCTAGCGGATAAACAAGCGTTCGGTATTGACGATTGCCGGGCAAGCAGGATTGCCAACATCGTCGAAACTGGAGGAGAAGAGTACTTCTCCTGGATTCAGGCAAAGGATCTGCCGTGGGTCGGCGACGTATTAACGATCGAGTATCAGGAGGAGGGTGACGACTCGATTCACCGTCTAATCTTCGATAGACAGAACCCCGACGCAGGGCTTCAGCGGAGTCCATAGCTGGATCCGAGCGAATTTTAGGAGTAGTATTTCTTGGTCAGTAAGGAGCAGGGGCGGAGGCAATGTCGATCTATTGCCGCGCGGTGAGCTTCAAAGCCGTTGGCCGGCGTCTTGAGGCGCAAGAAGCGCGGTTCCGCCGCTCACCGCCAACCCGTTATGCGCCCTCCTGGGTGTAGAATCGCATCGGGGCTTCCTTCAAGGAGGCTTCCTTCAAGAGTGTCTTTGGCGACGTTAGGCCGCTTTCATCCATATCCAAGGAGCATGTCGCATGACACACGATCAATCGCCTCATGAGATCCCAGGCGCATATCACGCCGGTTCCCGCCAATTCCAAGATCGCTTTGACTGCCGACGCATTAACAACGCGCTGCACCTGACGACGGCACGCCCGCAAAGGAATGCGCGATCGCAGGTGAGCGCGAACGTTAGTGCATCGCGGCCGTAGACATGAAGCTATCTGTGATTGTTCCGGCCTACAATGAGGAGGCGGTCTTGCCGACGACGCTCCCGCGCGAAGGCATCTTCATGGGCGAGGATATCGACTTTTACTGGCGGATGCGCCGATACGCGAGGCGCCACGGTGGCAACGTCAAAGTATTGAGTGAACCGAACGTCGTAACGTCTGGCCGACGATTCAACAAGATGAACCTGTGGCGGGTCCTGGTTCTCACCCATCCTGCCTTCATTCGCTTGACGTGGCGCAAGAAGCGTTGGTGGAAGGACTGGTACGATCATGCGCTGCGGTGAGGCGGATCTGCCACAAGCGAGCACCTCCCCACGATGCCGTTCAGCCGAACATTAGCCGTGGCCGCCGTCCCGCAGGCGGAGGAGAGGGAAGGGGCAAGCGTCCCCGGGTGGGGAACCCTCCGGAGGGCCTTGTTCCGGCTCCTATTCTCCTACCTGGTCCTCTACAACTTCCCCTTCCCGCTGGATGTCATTCCCGTCTACGGCACGGTCCTGGACCAGTCGCAAATGGAGATCTGGCATGCAGTCGTGCCCTGGGTGGGAGAGCACGTGCTCGGGGTCAAGGCTCGCTATCACCCCTCAGGCAGCGGGGACACGGCCTACAACTACGTGCTTCTCTTCTGCTATCTGCTCCTCGCGCTGGCGGCCACGGCCGTCTGGACGCTCCTGGACAGGCGGCGCGCCAACTACGCGCGGCTCCACGAATGGCTGCGGGTCTACGTCCGCTTCACGCTGGCGGCTGCGATGATCCTGTATGGAGCGTACAAGGTCATCCCGGAGCAGTTCGGTACGCCGCTTCCGAGCGACCTCCTGCAGCCGATCGGCGAGGGCTCGCCGATGGGGCTCCTGTGGACGTTCATGGGGGTGTCCATTCCCTACGTCATCTTCACCGGCGCGGCCGAGATGCTCGGCGGCCTGCTGCTCGCCGCCCGCCGCACGACGCTGCTTGGCGCGCTCGTCTGCATCGGAGTCCTGAGCAATGTGGTCATGCTCAACTTCAGCTACGACGTGCCGGTCAAGCTGTACTCATCCCACCTGTTCCTGATGGCCGTCTTCCTGGCCGCTCCCGACCTGAGGCGGCTCGCGAGCCTGTTCGTCTGCAACCGCCGGGTGCCGCCGGCCGAGCAGCGCCCGCTTTTCGCCAGTCGCCAAAGCAACCTCGCCGTGCTGGTCTTCCGCACGGTGTTCATTCTGTACGTCGCCGTCGCTGCGCTCCACCGATCCTACGAGGACAGGCTGCAATTTGCGGACGTGGTGACCCGGCAGCGGCTGTACGGGATCTGGGAGGTCGAGGAGCTCGCGGTCGACGGGGCCGTCCGGCCGCTGCTGGTCACGGACGAGACGCTGTGGCGACGGCTGGTCTTCGAGTGGCCGGGGACCATCGGCATCCAGTACGCACACGAGACCGAGGTCCGCGACTACGAGCTCAGACTGGACCCCGGGCCGCACATGTACACCCTCTGCTGCGACCCGGAGTGGAAGGCTGCCATTTCCTTCGAGCAGGTCGAGCCGGAAGTGCTCGCCTTGGAGGGGACGGTGGACGGCAAGCAGATCCGCGGCCGGTTCCGCCGCATGGACGATTCCCGGTTCCCGCTCCTCAGCCGCGGCTTCCATTGGATCAACGAGTGGCCGTTCAACCGCTGAGGGAGCGATCGGCGCAGAAGAACTATGATATGCAGACAGGGAGTCAGTAAGCTGTACTGTTAGCCTCCCGGGGAAGTCAAATGCCTGAAGCTCCGAACAAGAAGGACATATGGGATCGACTCACAGCGCTGGCCACTATTCTGGTTCCAGCCGCCATTGCTCTCGCCGGCCACTTCATCGCCCAAGGACTGAAGCAGGCGGAGATCAGTAGCGAAGAAAGGCGTGCAGAGCAATCCCATTTAATTGCCGACGCCAACACAAAGATTGCCCAAGCGAGTCTCATCAACACAATGATGAAGTCGCTAACAAGCTCGAATCCACAAGAGCGAAAGCTAGCTGTCGAAGCCGTGTTGATTGCGCTCCCGGAGCAAGGTCCGATTCTGGTCCGAACTATCGCCCAGTATGACGAAGACAAAACTGTCCAAGCCGCCGCGAAGACTTCGCTAGAGCAGCGCGTCAGCGCATTGATTCGTGACCTCTTTTCAGAAGACGCTCGGGTACGAATTGGGGCTGCTCAAGACCTGATCGAGGGTTGGCGGAATGAACCGAGCGTTGTGCTGGCGTTGGTCGACTTCGCTACCAACAACAGGGAGAACTCGAACGGCGTCTACAACACCGTCGTCGTGCTAAGTGAATTCTCTGTACGTGCACTTGAGGCTCACAAGCCACAAGTGCTTGAATTTGTAAGGCTTGCGAGAGCAACTGGCTCAAAGACCGACGCCAAGGCTGCGGCGCTGGTCAAGCGGCTTTGAGGCTAACCCCCGCTTGGAGCGGACCGGCGAGCAACCGATTCGGCATGCATGCAAGACCGTTCGTGGCCGCCGGCCACTCAAGCGTCAACGTTAGGGTTGCGAAGCAAGTCGCTGAACCCTTGATAGGAGCAAGCACATGAGAATCGGCATCGTCGGCGCCGGCAACATCGGCTCCACCCTTGCACGAAAGCTCGCCAAGGCGGGCCATTCCGTTGTCATCGCTAACTCCAGAGGACCGGAAACTTTGAAGGACCTCGCCGACGAGACGGGGGCGAAGGCGGTCTCGGCGCGGGACGCCACGCAAGGAGTGAATGTAGTCATCCTTTCGATTCCCTTTGCCAAGCTGCCGCTCCTGAGGGAATTCATCACCAGATTGCCGAATGACGTGGTCGTGGCCGATACCTCGAATTACTTTCCGGTTCGCGACGGACAGATCCCCGCCATTGACGGCGGTCAGGTCGAGAGCTTGTGGGTGTCCGAGCAAATCGGTCATCCCGTGATCAAGGCTTGGAACAACGTCCTCGCCGTAGTCTTGGCCAGCAAAGGGCTACCCGCAGGGGCCGAAGGACGTATCGCGCTCTCCGTGGCAGGCGACGACCCGGCGGCCAAGAAGGTTATTATGTCGCTCGTCGAGGACACCGGATTTGACGCCATTGATGGCGGCTCTCTCGCCGAGTCCTGGCGACAGCAACCCATTACAAGGGCGTACTGCTCGGAACTCACGGCCGACGAGTTGCGTGTCGCACTGGCGTCGGCCAACCGGTCGCATGCACCACAACTGCGCGAGGAGATGGTCAAGGAATTGATGGCGCTAGGCGATAAGATCGCGACCGAAGACGTCGTACGCTTGCACCGGGCCGCGAGCGCTAAGGCATGAAGCTCAGCAACGCCTAACACCAATGCAGTGGACCGGGCCGCGGGTATAGTTTGATGACGTGAGGGCAACACGATGGCAAACCCTGATTCTCGCGTAACGATTCACATGGCGGCGAGCCTCGATGGCTTCATCGCTCGAAAGGATGGGCGCGTCGACTGGCTCGAAACCTCGGACGAATTCGCAGGCGGGGACACCATGGACCCGGGATTCGTCGAGGCCTTCCTCAAGACGATCGACTGCTACGTCATGGGGTCGCGAACCTATGAGACCGCGTTGAATTTCGAAGCCAAAGGGTTGGGGTGGGCATACGGCGACAAACCCGTCTTCGTCCTCACCCGTCGCGATCTGCCGCGAACCCGGGATACCGTCGAGCTCTACTCAGGCGATCTTGCGCAGTTCGTGAATGGGCGCCTGCGGCCCAGGTTCCGCACCATCTGGTTTGTTGGAGGCGGTGTCGTTTCCGGCGAATGCCTTCGTCTCGGGCTGGCGGACGAAGTTCGCTATTCGATCCTGCCGATCTTGATTGGCGATGGAATCCCATTCTTCGAGAAGCTCGGCAGAGATGTCGCCCTCCATCTCGTGGAAGTCAAAGCCTATAGGAGCGGCATGGTGGCGCTTCGTTACGAGGTGCGAGGACCGTCAGTCTGATAAAAGGAGACATCGATGACTACAACCGCGATAAAGCCGCGCGTCACGTCCTTCGCTCCGCAGTTTCTCGTCGACAACCTTGAGCGCTCGATCGGGTACTACGAGAAGCTCGGCTTCACATTCGGGGAGCCGTGGGATGGCTTCTACGCCATCGGCTATCTGGACGGACTGGAATTACACCTGAAGGAAGCGCCGAAGAATCAAGACGAGCGTCGATACCGGCGCGACCATGAGCACCTCGACGCTGCAGCCGGTGTGGATGGCATCGAAGCCTTCTTCGGGCAGTGCGTCGCCAACGGCGCCACGATTCTGAAGCCGCTCACGCCTACCGCGTGGGGTACGAAGGACTTCTATGTAGAGGATCCCGACGGCTACATCATCTGCTTTGGCGGCCGCCCGATGGCAGACTAACAATGAAACCGTGGAAGCGAAACGAGCACGAAGACGGGAAGCCGAACCCCACCGCGCCGCAGGAACTGTCTCGATTCGCCTTTCTGGTCGGCAGGTTTCAGGGCGATGCGAAGCTGAAGCGGGAGGACGGGACCTGGGAGAATTTCAAGGCGTTCTGGGAGGGCCGTTACATTCTGGACGGGTATGCGATCGCGGACGAATACCGAATGACGACACCGGCCGGCGAGCTTCTGGTGCTGGGCATGAATTTCCGCTCCTACGATGCGAAGAACAAGGCCTGGAATTTGAAATGGCTGAATGCGCTGACCGGAACCTGGACCGACCTGGGACCGGAGGAGCTGGGCGGGGTTGTGGCCGATGGGAAGGTCATATCGTACCTGATGAAGGAGCCCGTAGCCCAGCACGCGTTCACCCGCGCAACGTACACCAACATCTCCGCAGATCACTTTACCTGGCAAGGCGATCGATCGAATGACGGCGAGGAGTGGGAGCAGTTTTTGGTCATCGAGCTCTATCGCAACGGCCAATAACTGTTACCGGGCTGCGCTCTGGGACATCTCGGTTGTAAGATCCGCAAGAAGGAGGAGACCGTGGAGGTCAAATGCTTCGAGTGTGATGCGCTGATCGAGGCCGCCGACGCCGATGCCGTCGCCGAGGCCTTCGTGGCCCACGGGCTGGAGAGCCACACCTGGGCGTATCCTGAGCAGGCGATCCGGAACTACGCCCGCAACTATGGCGAGGCGGTCGAGCGACTCACAGGGGGCACAAAACGACTGCCCGAGATCGGCGACATCACGATACATCCCATGACCGAGGATCGCGTGCCCGACTGGCTCCGGTTCTTCGACCACGACGCCTTCGCCGGCAACCCCGATTGGGCCTCGTGCTATTGCCTCGAACCTCACTTACCGGCGACGCCGGAGCAGCCCGAGCGTGCATGGCGCGAGAGACGGGCGACCGTGGCCGAGCGCCTTCGGGGCGGCGCGACCTTCGGATACCTCGCGTACGTCGACGGCCGACCCGTGGGGTGGGTGAACGCCTCATTGCGCTCGGACTACGGCCTCTACCAACTTGTCGATCCCGACGGACCCGAGCCGGCGTCCGTGATCGGAGTGTCGTGCTTCGTCATAGCGCCGCCGTTTCGACGGCACGGAGTCGCCGCGGCGCTCCTCGATGCCGTAATTGCGGACGCGTCAGCCCGCGGTGCGCGGTGGATCGAGGGATATCCTCACAACCAACCCGAAGACAGCGACGCAGGCCATTTCCGGGGCCCGCGGTCGATGTATGACGCGCGTGGATTCGAGCCGATCGAGGTGCGGGAACGTGACACGGTGGTGCGTCTGCCGGTTTCTGCTCGGTCACCATCACACGACGAGTGAGTGCCGCAACATCAACTCACTTTGCCGCAGAATCTCCTTATCGTGTCGCAACATCGGCTCACTTGCCGCAACATCGCTCCATCGGCTCACCCGATGAGCTTGTTGGCTCACCGGATGAGGCCATCGGCTGACCGATGAGCTCGTTGAGTCATCCAATGGGCTCGTTGGGTGACCCGATGAGCTCGTTGGGTGAGCCAATGAGCTCGTTTCGTCGCAGATGAGCGGAGTGTCCGGGGCAATCTCGCCATCGGGCCGCTCCATCGGCTCATTTGCGGCCCGATGAGCCCATCGGGTGATCCGATGAGCTCATGAAGTCATCCGATGAGCTGATTGGGTGAAGCCAGCGGGAGATCGGGCGACCCATCGCTCGATTCTGCGGGCCGATGGGCTCATCGAGCGAGCCGATGAGCTCATTCGATGACCCGATCGGCTCGTTTGCCGCAACATCGCGCCATTGTGCGGCGACCTCCGCTCGTTTGCCGCAGAATGAGGAGATTGTGCCGCGACATAAGCTCATCGGGTCTCCCCACGGGCTCGCGGGAGAAAAAGACGGGGCGTGCGGTGCACGCCCCGAAGCGAAAGTGAACGGCTTTACTCGACGGGAGGGGTGGGAGGCTCTTCCACCGGCGGAGCGGTCGGCTCCTCCGGCTGGGGAGCCTTGCGGCCCCGGAACGGCTGGATGCCGAACTCGGCGAGCTTCTCCGAGCTGATGCCGTAGAACGACTTGACCGCCAGCCGCAGCACGGTGGCCAGCCGCGTCCCCTCGGTGAGGGAGGCGAGGAGCCCCTGGCTCGCCTCCTGCTTGGCGGCGGTGTGGATGAGCTTCTGGGTGAAGGCCTCGCGGGCCTGGTTGAGCAGCGTTTCGAGGATGACGCGGCTGCCCTCCAGGTGCGCCAGGTTGTCCTTGTTGTTGGTGAGGGCCGCCAGAAGCTGTTCCAGCTCTCCCAGCTTGCCCCGGGTGGACTGTTCTCTTGCCATGGTCGTTTTCTCCTGTCGCCATCTCTTGGGGTGTCAGTGATCTTCCCGGCTTCCCGCGAGCCGGTCCGGGCCTCCGCCGCGCCGGGGAACGCCCCCGGGCACCATCGGCCAGGATCTACGGGTGCTGCTACCGCGGCTCGTCCCCGAGCTCCTTCACCTCCCTTCCTCTGAGATGTCACGGAGCCGCCATTGGCTCCGGAATACTTCGCGCCTACTGCTTGTTCGGCGATAACATGGTAGTATAGGATGCATATTCCAGTCGTCAAGCCGTAGTATTCGGATTTTTTATGCCGCGGCGAGCGTGGGGGCTGGATATGGGCGGTAACAGCCAGCTTGTGACGCATGGAACAAGCGGGCAAGCTCTTTGACAACTGAAGGATAGGCACTTCTCCGTTCGGTACTGCGGGGGAGGCCTCACCACGAATCCCTGTTTGCAAGAGTGGAGGGGTGAGGGACCGGCACAAGGGCTGCATGCGGCCCTTCGGGCGTGAGGGGTGGATGAAGAGAGTCTCACCAACGGTCCTGGCATTCTTCCTCGCGGGAGCCGTCGCCTCAGCCGAGGTCCCGACGTCCAACGTGCTCTACCGCGTCCTGCGGCTGCGGACCACTGCCGTCACGGGCTCGGCGTTCACCATCGAGGTGGACGGCAAGCAGTACCTCATCACCGCCCGGCACAATCTGAAGGACTTCGGCAGCGACGGCGAGATCGACCTCTGGCTGGGGGGGCGGTGGAGCCGGATGCGCGCGCACGCCATCTATCCCGCGCGGGAGGACGTGGACATCGCGGCGCTCGACCTGGGGAGGACGGTCACCGTCACGTATGCTCTGGAGCCCACCTCGGCCGGGCTGACCCTCGGCCAGCAGGTCTACTTTCTGGGTTATCCCGCGGGGACCCCGGGCTCGCTGCCCGCGCCGGCGGGGTTCGGCGAGATCCCATTCCTCAAGAGCGGCGTCATCTCGGCGATCGACACCCGCGACCCGCAGGCGAACATCCTCTATCTCGACGGCCAGAACAATCCCGGGTTCTCCGGCGGCCCCATCGTCTTCTGGCACGCGCGGAGCCGCAGGTTCCGCATCGCCGGAGTCGTGCGCGGGTACCGCAACGAGGCCCTGCCGGTGCTCAAGAAGAAGAATCTCGGCGATCCCCTCGCCGGCGCCTACAACGACCTGTACACGAGGGCCAACTCCGGCATCGTGGTGGGCTTCGATATCCGCCATATCGTCGACGCCATTCGCGCCGCCAAACGGTCTGTTCCGGCGCGCTAGGGAGAGGAGCGGGAAATGCAGAAGCCTGCGGAGAAGACCTGGAAGATGGCCGCCACCGTGGTGGCTCTGACGGCCCTGGTCATGGCGTTCTACGTGCAGATCTTCGGTTTGCGGTCGCGCCAGGAGGAGGCCCGTGTGGCGGCCGCCCGGCTGGAGGACGCGCTCGCCGAGTCCCGCACCAAGCTGAAGGCGGAGATCCTCGCCGAGCTGCGGGCGGATCTCAGCAAACGGCAGTCCATGGCTCAGGGAGGTGAAGAGGACCAACAGCCGATCCCCGATGCGGTGCTGCGCAGGGGTGAAGACGAGAGCGGAGCCTTCGAGCAGGTCGTCGATTCCAGAAGCCCGGAGAGATCTCTCGTCAGGCTCAACCAGAGCCTGAGGTCGCTCTCGACGCAGATGGAGGAGTCGGACCGGGCCCGGCGCGGGAATCTCGAGGAGCTCCGGCTCGCCGTTCGCAGCGAGCTGGACGCCTCGCGCCGGACCACGGGGCTCATCCTGGTCATCCTGATCCCGCTGGTGGTGGATTTACTGTATTCGTTCTGGCGGCGGGAGACCTGAGGCGGCAGGAAGGGGCAGGGAGCGTGCCCGGCATCCTCTCTCAGGGACGGCGGCAAAGTGGAAAAGTTGCCCCTGAGAGCTCGTACCGGGTCGGAGTTGGCACAAGGGATGCTAAGATGAACTCCAGACGGGAACTGACCCGTCGGGGTGGCTTGGGCGTGACAGACTCCGGCATCGGACCTTCGCAAGCATCGATTTCGGATACCCCGCACGCTCCGTAACAGAAGAGGTCAGGCATTCAGGTCGTCACGACCGAAATCCAACGAAGGTCAGCAGAGGAGTCTCGCAATGGGCAAGAAGCTTTACGTCGGCAACCTGGCTTACAGCGTCAGGGACAGTGACCTGGAGGACATGTTCGCGGCCCACGGCAGCGTGCAGTCCGCGCAGGTGATCACGGATCGCGACACGGGGCGTTCGAAGGGGTTCGGCTTCGTGGAGATGGACAGCGATCAGGAAGCGAAGGCGGCCATCGCCGCGCTCAACGGGAAGGAAATCGAAGGCCGCACGCTCACCGTCAACGAGGCGCGTCCCCGCGAGGAAGGCGGCGGCGGTCGTGGCCGGGGCGGTTACGGCGGCGGTGGCGGGGGTGGCCGGGGCGGCTACGGCGGTGGTGGTGGCGGCCGGGGCGGCTACGGCGGCGGCCGCTACTAGCGGTTGAGAGCCTCGAACAGCTTCCCGTACTGCGGATCCCGCCGGAGCTCGGCGAAGGCGGGATCCTTTTCGATTTCGGCGCGGTCCGTGCCTTTCAGCTCGAGAGCTTTGCGCAGGGACTCGAAAGCCTTCTGGCGGTTCCCCTTGCCGGCGTAGGCCGCCGCCAGCCGGTAGGGCACGCGGGGGCTTTCAGGGTCGATCTCCGCCGCTACCTGAAGAAAGAGGATCGCGCGGTCCCACTGCTTCCTCTCCATGAACGTCCTCGGCAGGTAAAGACCGGTTTGGATGTAAACGGCGTAGAGGACGCGCTCGGCGGAGAGGCGCTCTTCAAGGTCCGTCGATTTCGCCCTCCGCTTCAGGTCCGGGATCTGGAGGTCGGAGAGGAGTTGGCTGACGCTGTCGGGACGGAGCTCGGGAGCGGCGGCGTTGAACAGGCGCGGCGCCCGCTCGAGGTATTCGCGGTCGCGGCGGTCCCGTTCCGCCCGCTGCTGGAGCTCACGCTGGAATCCTTCGCCGGCCGCCAGGGCCTTGGCCTTCTGGTCCGCCGCTGCCACGTCGCGCAGCCCCGCGAAATCGGCGGCGGCGGAGCGGTACGCTCGCCAGGCCAGCCAGCGCTTGCCCGCCGCTTCGAGCGCCTGCGCCCGGGCGAGATCCTCGCTCCATAGCGCCTCGATCAGCGCCGGATCCTTCTCCCGCGTTCCTCGGCTCATAGCTTGGAGCTCGAGCCAGCCCAGCGAGCGGGCGACCAGCTCGTCAGGAGGCCACTCGTGGCTGCCCTCGAAGATCTCCAGCCGGTGGGGAAGGCCGGCGGCGGCGAGCCGGCTCTCGACGTCCAGCATCTCGTAATAGTTGAAGTCCTTGTCCCCGACCATGCCGAAGAAAGGGAAGGGCGTCTCCTCTTTCGAGGGTGGATGGCCCAAGGGATAACCGCCGCTCGCGCCGACGATCCCGGCCAACGTCCCGGGAGCCTGCAGGGCGGCGGTGATGGCGAACCGCGTCATGCCGGAGAAGCCGAAGGCGTAGGCGCGCCGGTCGTCGATCGCGAGACGGGCGTGGGTGTCGGTCCACAGCGCTCGCAGGCTGCGAAAGTTCTCCTCGATCGGCACGGTATTGGAGGACTCGTTCGAGCTCGCGACGATGACGCCGAAGCGCTCGGCGCCGGCCTTGAACAGCTCGATCATCTCCCGGTCGTTCTTGATGCCGCGGGAGTCGAAGGCGTAGACGATGGGCCACGGCCGCTCGGGCCGGTAGGTGGCCGGCAGATAGAGGGCGTAGCCACGGTCCGGCTGGCCGGCGCAGACGACCTTCGGGATCACCTGCCCCCGAGGCAGGTCGGGAGCCGGGGCAGGGGCGGCGAAGGCGGGGAGGAAAAACAGAACAGGGACCGCCATTCCCGATCCATACGAGCTCGTAAACCGTGCCGGAGGCGGCGCCCTCCTTTCCCACCGCACTCCCAACCGCCGGGAGAGGAGGGAGACTGCTTTCGATTGGTTTTTTGAAAACCCCCTCTCTCCCGGTGGGCGGGTGTGAGGTGGGAGAGAGGGGGAAGGGGGAGTGAGGGCCTTCACGATCTCCCGGTATTCCGCGTCCTGCCGGAGGCTCTCGAAGTCCGGGTCCTTCTCGAGGTGGGCGGCGTCCTTCCAACCCTTCTCGACGGCCTGGCGGAGGTCGGCGAGCGCTTTCTTGCGGTCGCCCTTGCGGGCGTAGGCGGCGGCGCGGTTGTACCAGACGGAGGGGCTGTCGGGATCGATCTCCGCGGCGATGGAGAGGACGAAGGCCGCCTGGTCGTACTTCTTCTCTCCCATGAACTTCTGCGGCAGGTAGTAGCTGGTCTGCACGCCGATCGTGTTGAGCACTCGCTGCGCCGAGAGCCGCTCGTCCGGCGCCGCCGCCGATTGGGCTTTCTTTCTCAGCTCGTGGATCTTCAGCGCCGCCACCACCTGGGCCACCGTCACTTTCTCGCCCGCGGGGTTGACGGCCGCGAGGATGCCGGGGGCCGTCTCCAGGAATTCCTGGTCGTGCTTCATGCGGCTCTCCCGCTCCTTGAGATCGCGTTGCAAGGCAGGAGTTGCCGCCAGCGCCGCGGCCTTGGCGGCGGCCTCGGCGGTGTCGCGCAGGCCGGTGAAGTCCACGGCGGCCGCCGACCAGGCGCGGTGCGCCTGGAACAGGTCGCCGCCCGCTTTGAGTTTGCGGGCCCGGGCAACGGCGTCCTGCCAGAGGGCCTCGACCAGCGCGGCGTCCTTGGGGCGGGCGCCGGCCTTCATGGCCTGCAGCTCCATCCAGTCGAGGGCGCGGATGGCGAGCTCTTCCGGCGGCCATTGATGGACGCCGTCGAAGATCTCCAGATGATGGACGATCCCGGCTGCCTCGAGCCGCGGCTCGAGCTCCATCATCTCGTAGTAGTTGAAGTCCTTGTCGCCGACGGTGCCGAAGAAGACGAACGGGTCGCCCTTCTGCGGCGGCCGGTCGAAGGGGAAGCCGGCGCCGGCGCCGACGATGCCGGCGATGGTCCCGGGGACCGCGCGGGCCAGCGTGCAGCAGGAGCGCACGGTGCCGGAGAAGCCGGCGGCGTAGACGCGGCGATCGTCGATGCGGAAATGGCTGTGGGTGTCGGTCCATAGGGCGCGCATGGCCTTGAGGTTGGGCTCCATCGGGCCGTCGCTCAGCGAGTTGTTGGAGCTGGCGAGGATGTAGCCGTGCTTCTCGGCAGCGGCGCGGAACTTCTCGGCCGCCAGTGCGCCGCGGGAGCGCGGATCGAGAATGTAGAGGATGGGCCAGTTGCGCTCCGGGGTGTAGCCGCTGGGGAGGTAAAGGGCGTACGATTCCTCAGGCTGGGCGGCGCAGCGGACGCCGTCGACGACTTGGCCGGCCGTCCATACCGTGGCCGGAGCCTCCGCGGCGCCGGCCGGCGATGCGAGCAACAGGATGAGCGAGAGGATGGGTCTCATATCCTCTTTGAATCTCTCTCGGGAGGCGTGCATTCCAGGGCCGGGCGAGCCGCTCCCCCGAGCGTCGGGCAGTAAATTTGCAAGGATCTCCACGTTTCTGGCTGGAGGATCCCATGTTGCTGAAGGCTGACTCGCGTATCGCCTCCCCGAGCCGTTCGGGCCCCCGAGCCGTCGTGCCGCCGCCGGTGGATCTCGAGGAGACCATGCCGCTGGGGCAGGCGGCGCGTTCCTCCTCCGAGCTCCTGCCGATGCGCTGCCTGCGCTGCCAAGGTCCGGTCGAGCGAGGGACGGCTCCGGTGCGCATCGAGCGCAACGGTTACCGGCTGGCCTGGGAGAAGGTCCCCGCCTGGATCTGCCGGCGCTGCGACCTCGCCTACTTCGAGCCCCGCGAGGTGGAGACGATCCAGCGGGCGTTGAAATCGATGCGCGGCCTGCCGAAGGCGTGAGGGGCGCTCGTTCTACGGTTTTTCTGGAATTCCACCGTCAGCCCTCCGAAGCCTCACCCCCTGTCCCCTCTCCCTGACGGGCGAGGGCGCCTGCGTCGGCACACCGATCTGTGCTATCCTCCTTCCCCCCGGAATCGAGAACGGCACGCGGCCCGCCGTTCAACCTTTTATCCCTGCAACAGAGAGGACGTTTGGCTTGCAGAACCGAGACGACGTGCGCAACCTCGCCATCATCGCTCACGTGGACCACGGCAAGACCACGCTGGTGGACGCGATGCTGTGGCAGAGCGGCATTTTCCGCGAGAACGAGCAGGTGGCCGAGCGGGTGATGGATTCAATCGACCTCGAGCGGGAGAAGGGCATCACCATCATGGCCAAGAACACGGCCATCCAATACCGCGGCATCCGCATCAACATCGTCGACACGCCCGGCCACGCCGACTTCGGCGGCGAGGTGGAGCGGACGCTGAAGATGGTCGACGGCGTGCTGCTGCTGGTGGACGCCAGCGAGGGACCGCTGCCGCAGACCCGGTTCGTGCTGCGCAAGGCGCTGGAGGCGGGGCTGCCGCCGATCGTGGTGGTCAACAAGATCGACCGCGCCGACGCCCGGCCGGGAGAGGTGCTCAACGAGGTGTTCGACCTCTTCATCGACCTCGACGCCACCGAGGAGCAGCTCGAGTTTCCGGTGCTCTACTGCAACGCGCGGGCGGGCCGCTGCCGGCGTACGCCCGACGGGGAGGATGAATCGCTGGAGCCGCTGTTCGAGGAGATCGTGCGCTCGGTGCCGCCGCCGCGCTTCGATCCGGAGGCGCCGCTGCAGCTCCTGTTCACCAATCTCGACTACGACGACTACGTCGGCCGGCTGGCCATCGGCAGGATTTTCAACGGCCGGCTGCGCAAGGCCCAGGAGGTCGCCGTCTGCCGCCTGGACGGCGGCGTGATCCCTGTCAAGGTCTCCCTCCTCTACGGCTATCAGGGATTACGGCGAGTGGAGATCTCCGAGGCCGGGCCCGGAGACATCGTGGCCGTCGCCGGCGTCGCCGAGGTGAGCATCGGCGAGACGCTCTCCGAGCGGGAGAGCCCGCGGGCGCTGCCGCCCATCCAGGTCGACGAGCCGACGATCGCCATGGTGCTGTCGGTGAACGACTCGCCGTTCAGCGGCCGTGACGGCAGGCACGTCACCTCGCGCAAGCTCAAGGAACGCCTGGAGAAGGAGGCCCTGACCAACGTCTCCATCCGCGTCGAGCCGACCGACTCGCCGGATGCTTTCAAGGTCTCGGGCCGCGGCGAGCTGCAGCTCGCGATCCTCATCGAGATGATGCGCCGCGAGGGCTACGAGATGTCGGTGGGCAAGCCCGAGGTCATCACCCGCCGCGCCGACGGCCGCCTCCTCGAGCCGATGGAGCAACTGGTCATCGACTGCCCCGAGGAGTACATCGGCGTCGTCACCCAGCAGATGGGGGTGCGGAAGGGGCGGATGGCGAAGATGATCAATCACGGCTCCGGCCGGGTGCGCATCGAGTTTCGCGTCCCGTCGCGCGGCCTGATCGGTTTCCGTTCGGAGTTCCTCACCGACACCCGCGGCACCGGCATCATGAACCACCTGTTCGACGGTTGGGACGACTGGCAGGGGGACATCGCGCACCGCATCAACGGCGCTCTGGTGGCGGACCGCTCCGGCCGCGCCACGGGCTATGCCATCGAGGGCCTGCAGCCGCGCGGCGAGCTGTTCGTCTCGCCCGGCGACGAGGTCTACGAGGGGATGGTGGTGGGCGAGAACGCCCGGCCCAACGACCTCGACGTCAACATCACCAAGGAGAAGAAGCTCACCAACATGCGTGCCTCGGGATCGGACGACATGATCCGCCTGGTGCCGCCGCGGGTGATGAACCTCGAGCAGGCGCTGGAGTTCATCAAAGAGGACGAGCTCGTCGAGGTGACACCCGCCACTTTCCGCCTGCGCAAGCGGGTGCTGGCCGCCAACCGGAGGTGAGGGCCTGGCCTGCCCCTTGCACATACCTCTGTGCAGAGTCCACGCGTGCTCCCTCAGGGGAGTGCGCGTGCAACAGTCGGCCGGTTTGCATCCGGCCGCGGGGGTTCAACGACGCAACTCCGTGATGGGTGGGTTGCGGAAAACGTGAAACGGAGGTAGTCATCATGAAAAGGCAGATTCTCTGGACGGTGGCGGTGCTGGCGCTCCTGGCCGGCCCCGCGTCAGCAGCCGATTTCGGGCTTTTCGGCTCGTACTGGGACACCAAGGACGCGGACCAGGCGCTCGGCGTGGGCGGCAAGGTCGACTTCGCACGCTTCCTCGAGCTGCGGGCCTCCTACTTCAGCGACCTGACGGCGGACACTTCGCCCGAAAGCCGGGACTTCGAGCTCAAGGCCTTGCCGCTGGAGGCGGGGGTCAACTTCAAGTTCGCGCAGAGCGACCGGGTCCAGCCGTACGTCGGTGGCGGCATCGGCTATTACCTGCTCGACACCAACCGCGGCGATATCGACGACGAGACGGGGTGGTACGGGGTGATCGGCGCCAACATCAAGGGGAGCTCGAACCTCGGCTTCATGGTCGAAGGGATCTACCGCGGCATGGAGGCGACCGTCCGTGGCGACGATCCCGGCGACATCACCGGCGACGTCGATATCGATTTCGGCGGTCTCGGCGTCAACGCCGGTCTGCTGTGGAGCTTCTAGGGTCTCGACGGCACAACGTCGCTTGTTGGGCGCCCCTCCGCGGGCGCCCTTTTTGTTGGAGGGGCGAGCTAGGAAGGCATCGGGATTGCACATATACTCGGGCTCGTAGTTTCATTCAAGCGGTGGACAGTTTTCGAAGCAACCCGATCCAGGGGAGGGCTCTCCATGAGAAAGATTGCGATCGTCTTGCTATTCTTCGGCCTGTTGGCGTCCAGCCCGGCCGGCGCGGTCCTCTGCACCGCCGACGATGTGCCTGCCGCAACCCTGCTGCTCCCTTACTTCGAGGTGGATCTCGACAACCAGTGGGGGATCGGCACGCTGTTCTCGATCAACAACGCTTCGGCGACCGCAGTGCTGGCGCACGTGGTGGTCTGGTCGGACCTCTCCGTGCCGGTGCTGGACTTCAACGTCTATCTGACGGGGTACGACGTGCAGACGATCAACCTTTGGGACATCCTGGTCGACGGGGTGCTGCCGCGCACCGCCTCGGCGGTGCAGGACACCGGCGAGAGCGAGCCGGACCCGGACCCGACGCCGACGGCGATCAGCAACCAGGGCGCCTTCTCGGACGACATCAGCTTCCCGAGCTGCACCGGGCAGTTGCCGCCGCCGCCGCTGCCAGCGTCCTTCGTCCAGCACCTGCAGCTCTCCCTGACCGGCCAGGCCTCGCCGATCCTCGGCGGCCGCTGCGCCGGCCGCGACCTCGGGGACAACATCGCTCGCGGCTACATCACGATCGACACGGTCAACAACTGCACCCTGCGGTTCCCCGGCGACGCCGGCTACTTTGCCCCCGGCGGCACGGGCGACGCGACGAACCAGAATGTGCTCTGGGGCGACGCCTTCTACGTCAAGGACATGGCCAATCTTGCCGAGGGCGAGACCCTGGTGCACATCGAGGCGGCTCCCGGGACCGGCACCAGCGCACAGTGGGGTACGTACGGTCCGAGCCCCGAGACCACGGTGGCCGGCCAGTACACCTTCTACGGCCGCTACGTGAGCTGGACGGCGGCGGACAACCGCGAGCCTCTGGCCACCAATTTCGCCGTGCGCTTCGTCACCGGCGGCGCCTTCGACGGCGGCACCGACCTTCTGGTATGGCGTGACTCGAAGGTCAACCAGGCTCCCTTCACCTGCCCGGCCGTGGCCGGCGTCAGGCCGCCATGGTTCCCGCTCGGCCAGGAGGGCATCGTCATCTTCGACGAGGAGGAGAATCCCGAGGTGCCGACGACCTTCCCCGTGTCGCCGCAGCCGCCGCAGACCGGCCTCATTCCCTTCCCGGCCGAGGCGCAGCGGACGCGGGTGGACGGCGCCGATCTGCCGGTTACCGCGTCCTTCGGCTGGCTCTACCTGAACCTCAACACTACGGTGGCGGGCAATCCGAACCCGCCGGAGGATCCCGCGGCGGCCCAGGCTTGGGTGATGGCGGTGATGACGGCCGAGGGGCGGTTCGCCGTCGGCTTCGACGCCATCCAGCTCGACAGCGCCTGCACGGCGTTTCATGCGGTTCCGGGCTCCTGACGGGCGAGTCCGAAGGGGGGCGGAGCGGGCTTCCGCCCCGTTGTCCCCCCCGTTGTCCCTCCTGGACAAAGAAAAATGGCTCAGTTTCAATCGTTTGTGGTACTATCCGCCGCTAGTAGTATTTTCGGTTTCTGCAACTCAGCTTCAGGAAGTCTGACGGCCGGACGCGCAGGCTGTGGCCCGCCCGCCTGTTGAGCTGACGACGACCCGGGCTCATCAAGGGCTCAGAAGGTCATAAGTTTGTAGCACTCAATACTTTGAACGGGAGGTGATCTCTTCGCGAAGACAGCGGTTGAAGCAGTTCGAAGCGTTTCAAGGAATTCAGCTTCAACAAAACTAACTCTAGGAGATTGTCTGTCATGAAGAGAACCGTATTGTGTCTCGCGCTCCTGGGCCTGCTGGCCCTGGGCGGCCAGGCGCACGCAGTAATCTGCACCATCGACGACGTGCCGGCGGCGACGCTGCTGCTGCCGTACTTCGAGGTGGACCTCTCGAATGCGAACGGGGTGACCACCCTGTTCTCGATCAACAACGCCTCGGCCACGGCGATCCTGGCCCACGTCGTCGTGTGGGCGGACCTGTCGGTGCCGGTGCTCGACTTCAACATCTACCTGACCGGCTATGACGTGCAGACGATCAACCTGCGCGACATCCTGGTCAGCGGTATCCTGCCGCGGACGGCGTCCGCGGGCCAGGATCCGGGCGACACCATCAGCCCCAAGGGCGACTTCTCGCAGGACATCAACTTCGCGAGCTGCACCGGCCAGTTGCCGCCGCCGAACCTGCCGGCGTCGTTCGTTCAGCACCTGCAGCTGTCACTGACCGGGCAGTCGTCGCCGATCCTCGGCAACCGTTGCGCCGGCCGTGCCCTGGGCGACAACATCGCCCGCGGCTACGTCACCGTCGACACGGTGAACAACTGCACGCTGCGCTTCCCCGGCGACGCCGGCTACTTCGCGCCGGGCGGCTCGGGCGACGTGACCAACCAGAACGTCCTCTGGGGCGACTACTTCTACGTCAACCCGGGGCAGAACTTCGCCCAGGGCGAGACGCTGGTCCACATCGAGGCGGCTCCCGGCACCGGCACCAGCGCTCTGTATGGCACCTATG
>DASYTJ010000008.1:0-57424 GCA_036002325.1 Thermoanaerobaculia bacterium
GGAGACGATGGAGGCAGCCTGGAGGTCGCCCGAAGGTAAGCGCGCAACGGAGCATCTGGCCGAATTCGCCGATCTGTCTCGATCAACGTGGTCGGTGGTCAGCGAAGAGATCGTGCGTTAGGCTGAGCGCATGGTCAAGCACATCGGCATCGTCGCCGTGAGCGCGGAGGGTGCGGCCCTGTGCTACCGGACCCTTTGTGCCGAGGGAGCAGCGGTCCTCGGCCGTCACGCTCATCCTGAGGTCACGATGCATACCTATCCCCTCGCCGATTACATGCGTCCTATCGATGCCGGCAACTGGGAGGAAGTCGGCGAGATGCTGCTCTCGTCGGCCGGGAAGCTGCGCACGGCCGGTGCCGAGCTGCTCATCTGCCCGGACAACACCGCCCATCAGGCGCTCGACATCGTGCGCGACCGGTCACCGCTGCCCTGGCTGCACATCGCGGAGGAGGTGGCGACCACGGCGGCCGAGCGAGGTTACAAGCGCCTCCTGGTCCTCGGAACCCGCTATCTCATGGAAGGGCCGGTGTACCCGACAAAGCTGCGCGCCAGGGGCATCGAGCACGAGATCCCCGACGCTGAAGCCCGCGAACGGATCAACGACTTTACATTCAACGAGCTCGTCTACGGCCGATTCGAGGAGCCGGCGCGGTCGTACTTCAAGGAAGTCATCCGCGAGGCTCAAGGGCGGGGTTGCGATGCGGTGATCCTGGGCTGTACCGAGTTCCCGCTACTCCTCGGCAACGACGACTCGCCGCTCCCCACGCTCGATTCGACACGCATCCTCGCGCGGGCGGCCTTGCGAGAGGCGGTACGTCATTGAACGCGCGTGATAAAGCCCCTGCGCCGGACCGCTGGCGCAGTCGGCGAAGGAGGCCGTGACAGGGCAAGGAGGCCGTGACAGGGCCACGGCCAACTCAATCCTCTCGCGCGTCGGACCCTACTGCGTCCTGAAGGAACCCTCCGAGATCGTCTGGTTGCCGCCGGCCTCGATCGCCAACACCTCGAATTTGTAATCCGTGCCGGCCTCGAGGAACTGCGGCGGAACCGTCACGCTCGTCGCCGTGGCCGGAACGGTCGCCTGGAAGTTCCGAAAGGGATCCTCGCGCTCGACGATGACCTGGTAGCCGACGATTTCGGATCCCGGCGGATTCGCGACCGCCTGCCACCGGATCACGGCGTTGGCCGGGTCCACGATGGATCCTGCCGTGGGCGCGATGATGACAGGCCCGTCGGGAATGGCGTGGGTAAACCTGGCCCGGCCGGAGATCTTCTCGCCGTCGACCGTCTCGCCGACGAAGCTGTATTGGCCGGCGGGAAAGAGCGCCAGGAACTCGTCGAGAGGCAGCTCGTCGAGGGAGGGCTCTTCGCTTTCGAAAAACAGCTCGGTCATGCCAAGCGCGCCCACGGAGCCCATATTGGAGACGTCGACCAGCTTGCGCCCTTTCGGGTCGAAGATCTTCATCGATCGCCAGGCTTCGCCGTCCAGGAAGACCTGAACGCCGACGTCTTGAGCGGTGGCATTGAGCTCGACGATGATCGTCGCCTCTGACAGCGGGATGCGTTTTTCTGCCGGCCTCTGTGCTGGCCAGACCGCTGGCGTTGAAGCGCTCAAGGCGAGTGCGAGGATAGCTGCGAGCTTGAACAGTCTGCGTGCCATGTGCGTTCCTCCTCCTGGTAGCTGAGGAGCCTCCTCGTGAAGCTCCTCGAAGAGTAAGATGCGGCGAGTGGCGAAATCCTTCGGGCAGGTGGCGTAAGAGCAAGCGGAGCGGCGACTGACTATGCGTTTCCAGGCCTTTGGGGTTCTCCTTGGCTCGGCCGCTCTCCTGAGCGTCAGGGCTCCGGATTCCGGCGCTGCGCAGACCGTCTCGTGGCGCCATCTCCAGCCGGGTGTCGAGCTCGCTTCGATTACGGCAGGAAAGATGCCTGCCGGCGATCCCGGCCGCCTCTACGCCGTGCGGGTGGACCCGCGGCGTGCGAGGATCGGTGTGGGTCTGGCGTCAGAATCCAAAGCCCCCGCCAAGACAGCCGGTGAGTGGTGCCGAACGGCGGGCTTCACCGTGGCGATCAATCTGGGGATGTTTCAGACCGATCATCGGTCGAACGTCGGCTACCTGCGCCATGGCCCGCACGTGAACAACCGGCGCTGGAACAGCTACCGGTCCGTCGTCGCGATCGGACCGTTGAAGAAGTCACGGCCCGCGGCGCTGTGGCTGGATCTCGAACCGTCCAAACCGGACCCGCGGCTTGCCGACTACGACATCGTGGTGCAAAACCTCCGGCTCCTCACCGGGAATCGCAAGAACGTCTGGTCGCAGAGCGTCAAGAGGTGGAGCGAGGCGGCCCTGGCGATCGATTCGCGAGGGCGGCTGCTGTTCCTTTTCTCCCGCGCGCCTTTCTCGATGCGAGATTTCAACGGCCTCCTCCTGCGCTTGCCGTTGGACGTCGCCGGCGCCATGCATCTCGAAGGCGGCCCTGAAGCGAGCCTGTCGATTCACACGGCGGGTCTCGATCTCGACCTTTCCGGAAGCTATGAGACGGGCTTTTTGCCGGACGACAGCAACCGGCAGCAGTGGCCGATTCCCAACGTGCTGGGCGTGTTGCGCGAGACCCAATGATTCAGTCCGTGTTAGAATCGGCGCAAAGAGTAATTATGAAACCAGGCGGAGCGCGAAAGCCATGATGAAGATCTTCAACCGATGGCGGGCAAGCGCGTTGGTGTCTCTCAGTTTCTCGCTCCTGTTCTGTTGTGCGATGGAGATCTCCGCCCAGCAGGGCTCTGCGCAACCCTCCAAGCCCGTCGTAAGAGTGGCCACCATCGGACACCAGGACCACGGCAAGTCAACTCTGGCGGCCGCGATCACCCGCGTGCTGTCAGACACCGGCGGAGCCAAGCTCGCCTCCTACAACGAGCTCGCCAACGCGTCGGAAATCAGCGTCCAGGGCGTCAAGCTTGCAGCCGCGCAGGTGGAGTACGAGACGGAGAAGGCGCGCTACGTTCATGTCGACTGCCGCGCCGCCGCTGATTGCGAAAAGCTCCTGTCCGGGAAAGTCAAGCTGGATGGCGTCATTCTGGTTGTCTCCGCCGCGGACGGCCCGATGCCACAGACGCGCGAACAGATCGTCCTCGCCCACAAGAGCGGTATCGAATCCGTGATTGTCTATCTGAACAAGGTCGACCTGATCGACGACCCCGAGTTGCTGCAACTGGTAGAACTGGAAGTCCGCGAGCTGCTGACGATGAACGGCTTCAAAGGCGACACGGTCCCCTTCATCCGGGGCAGCGCGCTGATGGCGCTCCGCAATACTCGCGACGACATCGGCAAGAGCTCGATCCTCAAGCTGCTGAGCGCCATGGACGCCGCGTTCGCCAAGTGAGGGCTTGCCGGGCTCCTCGAGCTCCTCCCCGAATCTCCGATACGATAGCCGGGTGGGTGTGGTGGCACCCTTCGATGAGGGAGAGTCCCGATGGCAGACAAAACAGCGGACGTGCGAATCGAAAAGGACAGCCTCGGCGAGATCGAGGTGCCGGCCGGGGCCTTGTACGGCGCCCAGACGGAGCGGGCGCGGCGCAACTTCCCGGTCTCCGGTTTGACGCTGCCGAAGCGCTTCCTGGCGGCTGTGGCCTTGATCAAGGGCGAGGCGGCGATGGTCAACGAGGAGCTGGGGATCGTGCCGGGGGAGGCCGCGCGGGCCATCCGCCAGGCGGCCGGCGAGGTGATCGAAGGCCGGCACGACGGGCAGTTCCCGCTCGACATCTTCCAGACCGGCTCGGCCACCTCGACCAACATGAACGTCAACGAGGTGCTGTCGAACCGGGCGATCCAGATCCTCGGCGGCACGGTGGGCAGCAAGAAGCCGGTCCACCCCAACGACCACGTCAACGCCAGCCAGTCGAGCAACGACGTGATCCCGACGGCGATCCACGTCTCGGCCTACCTCGCCATCGTCGAGCAGCTGGAGCCGGCGCTGCAGCGGCTGGCCGAAGCCCTGCAGCGCAAGGCCGAGGAGTTCGATCGCGTCGTCAAGATCGGCCGCACGCACTTGCAGGACGCGGTGCCGGTCCGCCTCGGCCAGGAGTTCTCGGGCTACGCGCAGCAGGCGAAGAACGGTCTGGCGCGGCTGGCGGCGGTCAAGCCGCGGCTGGCCGAGCTGCCGCTGGGCGGCACGGCGGTGGGCACGGGGCTGAACGCGCCGGCCGAGTTCGCGCCGAAGGTCATCGCGCGGCTGGCCGAGCGCACCGGCTGCCCGTTCGTGCCGGCGCCCAACCGCTTCGAGGCCATGGCCGGCAAGGACGCGGCGGTCGAGACCTCGGGATCGCTCAAGACGATCGCTGCCTCGCTCACCAAGATCGCCAACGACATCCGCTGGCTGGCCTCGGGTCCGCGCTGCGGCATCGGCGAGATCTCCATCCCCAGCCTGCAGCCGGGCAGCTCGATCATGCCCGGCAAGGTCAACCCGGTGATCCCCGAGTCGGTGCTGATGGTGGCCGCCCAGGTGGTGGGCAACGATGTGGCCATCACCATCGCCGGCATGTCGGGCGTTTTCGAGCTGAACGTGATGATGCCGCTGATCGCCTACAACCTGCTGCAGTCGATCGAGATCCTGGCGAACGCTTCGCGGTTGCTGGCGGAGCGGTGCGTCGAGGGGATCGAGGCCAACCGCGAGCGTTGCGAGGAGCTGGTGGAGCGTTCGCTGGCCATGGTGACGGCGCTGGTGCCCAAGATCGGCTACGACGCCGCGGCCGAGATCGCCAAGGAGTCGATGCGGACGGGCAAGACGGTGCGCGAGCTGTGCCGCGAGAAGAACGTGCTGCCCGAGGCGGAGCTCAACGAGGCGCTCGATCCGTGGGGGCAGACCGAGGGCGGCATCCACGCGGGCGGCGGCGCCGGCGGCTGATCAAAGCGAGCGGCCGCCGGTCTTCCGGCAGAGCACCATCAGCACCAACAGGGCGACGCCGACGACGAACACGGCCGCGCCCAATAGGAAGTCGGCGCGGGTGAGGGCGGCGCTGGTCATCAGGACGGCTACGTTCAGGGCCAGACCGAGCAGGAGAATCCCCGCCACGATCCAGTCGCCCGTCAGCCGCGAGGACGGGCGCTTTTCCCACTCCTGTTCCTGCCGGCGAGACTCCGATGCCGCCAGGTCGTCGGCCTCTTCGGCCTGCTGTGGGAGAGCCGAGTGCTCTCGCGTTTGGACGGGAGGGCTGAGGTTCTCCGTCGGGTCGAGAGGAGGCCGCATCCGAGCGTGGGTATAAGGATGCGGAGGCCGCGGTTTCGGCCGGGCGGGTGCATCGGGAAGCGGGGAGGCGCGTTGGGGCTCCGCCATGCTCGGGACTCCACTGTGGAGTGACGTCCGAGCCGAAAAGATTTCGCCGTCGCGCCAGACAAAAAGGGGCGGCTCTGCGAGGAGCCGCCCAGGTGAGGTCTGAAATGAAGAAGCTGCCGCGCTACGGCTTGGCGCCGTTCTTGACCACTTCGACCTGGAGTCCGTTCGCCCCCCTCAATAGCCTCAGGCCCTTCATCGCGGACGTAACCTCCTGGTCACCGATCTCGATCGAGAAATGAAGGGTGCAGGGAATGGTGAGAGGCGGGAGCTTCTTGATCTTCTTCTTGGGTAACTTCCACTGCTGCCCCTTGCCGATGCCGCCGGTCCCTCCGGAAACCTTGCAAACCGCGTCATCGTCGGTACTGTTTTCGACGAACATCACAGGTTGCTTTGCCATTGGATTCCTCCCAAGTGATAGGTCAAAAGCCAAGCCGGGTCAGGCCGGCAGGGCGAGCTGAGCGAAAAGTCATCTCTCCTCTCGCGTCACCTTGAACTCCTGGGTAAGCTCCTCGGGTTCAGCGCCTAGAGCGATCTCATACCGGCCGTCGAGCAGCCGCTTGGCGGGGATTTCGAGCACCAGAACGGTTGTTCCTTCCACCTGCCCTAGCGCGAGCCCAGTCTGGTTCAAGACAACCTCTTTCGCTTCATTCCTCACCGTGACCTGAGAGCCTTTGAAGTCCTCTGGCCTGTCGACGTACAGTTTCAGCTCGATCACGTCGGTGCCAGCCGGGATGTTCATTTCCGCTATCTTCTCGGTTTCCTCGGCACTCCGTGTCGTCAACAGGGCAAGCTCGAACGTGTGCTTGATCAGATGGATCTCGCGAGGGCGGCGATCTTCTGGCTCTCCCTGGGGTGCGGTGGCCTGTTTTTCCGTTTCGCCAGAAGCCTGGGTGCCTCGAAGGATCTCCGGGCTTTCCTCTCGTGTTCCTTGTGTTTCGTAATCTGTTGTCACGATCTGCTCAGACTCGGTACCGGGAGTTCCGCTCTGCTTCGAGAAGACCCAGAGGCCAACTACCAGGAGCAGACCCGCCGCGGCAGCGAGACCCGACCAGACGAGCCGCGGCTGAGAGAATCGCTGCGGCATGAGCACGACGGGAGCCGGGGACGGCTGAGGCTCGGGGAGCTCATCCGCCAGGACGTTGAACGACCGGACCAGCGCCAGGCGCTCCCTTCCACGGGGGGAGGAGGCGAGCCGCTTCAGGACCCACTCGGTTTCCTCTGGCGGGAGCTCTCCCCGGCTCACGGCCGCGAGGAGCTCGGCTTCGAGGGCCTCCAGCAGATCGAAGAGGTCGTCTTCGGCGAGCAGCCGCCGCTCCAGAACATCCGCCTCGGGTTCGGGGAGGTCTCCCCGGAGGTAGCTGCTCAGCAGCTGGTCGTCAGTAGGATGGTGTGTCATAGGGTTCGCCTCTTCCGCTCGCTGTCCGTTAACAAATGTCCAATTGGCGGAAAACGTTTCGCCCCGGAAAGCCACGGTCAGCGCTTGAGGCGCTCACGGACACAGTCCTCGAGTTGGCGACGGATGCGGTGGATGCGAATGCGGAGCGCGTTGAGGGGGATTCTCAGCTCGTTGGCGAGGGTCTGCCGATTGCGGATGTTGTTCTGTCCTTGGTGGTAGCGGAGCACGAGGTCCCGTTTCTCCGGCGGCAGCCGATCCATGCAGCGGCGGAGGCAGTCGAGCCGGCGGTCCACGACTTCCTCGCCGTCGAGCAGCGAGGCGGACGCGGGCCAGTCACTCCTTTCCAGGGCCCGTTGCTCCCGCAGTGATCGTCGAAACACCTCCTTGTAGACGAGGTGGGCAACACCGCAGAAGTAACCGAAAGGATCGCTCGACCTCAGCTCGATGCCTTCCTTCATGCGGCGGGCCACGCGATCGATTGTCTCGTCGGTCAGCTCTTCGGGCGTGGCGCACCCGCGCCATTCGAAGAGGCGGACGAGCCGGCGGCGGATCGTCTCGTACCGCTCTCCCGCCTTTTCGCGGTCGGGATCGAGATAGTCGAGCAACGCGTCGAAGCCCTCGGAGGTCAGTCCGGAAGGTTTGATCGGAGGCGTGCCATTTCCCTTGCTCATCACCTCCACTCTCCCTGGAGGGAGAAGCCGGCCCAGAAATAAGGCGGCAGCTTGCCGGCCATCTCGAGCTGCGCCTGGCGCAGGGCAGCGGCAGGCGAAAGTCCCTCGCGCAGCATGCCGCGATAGAAGCTCGTCATCAGCTCCGCCGTGGCCCGGTCTTCGACGCTCCACAGAGTCGCGAGCACGCGAGCGGCTCCGGCATAGATGAAGCCGCGGGTCAGCCCGATCAGTCCCTCGCCGCGGATCTCTTTGCCGAGGGCGGTGCGGCAGGCCGAGAGTACGACCAGATCGGCATTGAGGCGGAGATTGTAGATGTCGTTGAGGCGGAGGACGCCGTCCTGACTTTCGCCGCTGGAGTCATAGAGAGAGAGGACGAGCCCGCTCAGATCGGGGTTCTCAGTGTCCAGGACCCCATGCGTAGCGAAGTGGACGTCGCGGTAGTCCTCGAGCCGATCGCTCGTGGCGGCCTCTCGCGACGCTTCAAAGCCGACCGCCTTGAACACCTCGCCGGCGGGGACCAGGGCCGCGATGGCGGCCGCTTCCTTCTGCGAGAAAGTCAGCCGGCGGAGCTTCGAAAGGTCGAGTCCTTTCTCGCGGTTCTCTTCCAAGGAATCCCGCGTCTGGCGAGCCTCCTCCTGGTTTCGGGGTGCACGGTTTCCACCGCTCCCGAGATGAGAGAACCGCTTGTCGTCCTTCTGAAAAACCGGGTCCGCAAAGATAGCCAGGGTTTTGGAAGCGGGTGAACGGTCCCGCTTCTCCC
Source organism: Thermoanaerobaculia bacterium (assembly GCA_036002325.1). Lineage (GTDB taxonomy): Bacteria > Acidobacteriota > Thermoanaerobaculia > Multivoradales > UBA5704 > DATARR01. The sequence continues at coordinate 8,156 of DASYTJ010000008.1, forward strand.
GGCGCAACGCCGCCAGCACCGAGGCCGAGGGGAGGTTCACGATCACGTGACGCGTGGCTAGCGGTGCTCCAGTGGTGGGAATCGGCAACGCGGCGAACGGAATGTACTGCAGCGCTCCGTCGGCGACGATGAGCAGCGGCCGGTCACCCAGCAGCTTCTCGGCCGGTCCGAGAATCATTCGAGAAAGGTCGCGGCCAGCGCTCTCGGAGTCGCGGTCCGCCTGGGCGATCCGCTTTATCCAGTCCGCCACGGTCTCGGCTTCACGGCGGTTGTTGCGCACGGTGAGCAGCTCGTAGTAGCCGCGAGCGGCCTTTTCGATCGCTTCGCGCCCGGGCAGCTCGAAGCTCTCTATGGAGCTGGGCGAGACGAGCCACAGAAAGCTGCGCTTCGCGCCGAGCGAGTACTCCAGGAGCAGGGCTTGTCCATCCAAGACCTGCCTTTGGATCTCCTCAACGTCGAGAGTCTGCGGCCGCGTGAGCTCGGCGTAGCGCGGGCTGCTCTGCAGCAGCTCTACCTGGGCCTGCTGGTGCCGGTCCAGTGCTTCCTCGAGCTTTCTTTCGGCTTCCGCCAACCTTTCACGGTTCGGGTTCTCGTCGGTCAGGATCTCTCGCCGGTGCCAGTCGCGAGCACTCACCTCCTCGCGCGCCTGCTTCTCCTTCCCGATCAGGACGGGATCGGCCCCTCGCTTGATATCCGCTCCCGCTTCGTTGAGGACGTCGAGCAGGCCGCGCGCGCGGGCCCTCTCACTGGTCTGAAGGGCTTCTGCCGCAAATCCGTCGGCCGGCTTCGTGGCGTGGAGAGCCATGAGGATGTCCACGTGGAGCTCGTAATAATCCTGTTTCGAAGCCAGGAAGGAGGCCCTGAGCTCTGGATCGACCACTCCGCCGTGCCGCGCTTCAAAAAGCTTGATCGCGGAGTGGATTTGGGAGTTGGCGGAAGCCAGATCACCGGCATCCCGCTCCATCCGCGCGAGGATCATTTTGAACTCGGTCTCCTCGCTACGGACTCCCCGTTTAGTGGCGAGCTCAAGGGCTTTCAACAACTCTGACCGCGCGGAGACGGTTTCGCCCAAAATCTGAAGAGCGCTTCCGAGAGCGTACCGGGAGATGGTCTGCGCTTCCAGCGTGCCTTTCAGGGTCACGGCCTCGCGCGCGTATTGCACCGCCTGCGCGGGCTCCCTCATTTCTAGCAAGAGGAGGGCGAGGTGCGCGAGCGCGACGCTCTGGGTATCGCGGAACTCGGGCTGGCGGCCCAGTGCAAGGGCTCGGTCCAGATGGGTCCGAGATTCACCGAGCTGTCCCTGCTGGCGATAGAGGTCCCCCAGATTGATCAAGATCTTGCTGGCCTCAGGAGGACTCCCCAACGAAGCGCTCAGCTCGGCTGCACGCTGGTAATGCTCAAGCGCCTTGTCGAAGTCGCCGAGCAAGCGGTAGGTGAGACCGAGGTTATTCCAGCAGATCATCTCGGTTCTTTTAGGCACGCCGGGAGCTAATTTCAGAGCCCGTTGATAGATTTCGAGCGCCTTCTGCAGCTCGCCTACCTGCTCGTAGATGCCGCCAAGATTATTGAGAACGCGGGCCTCCGTCGCGAGGTCTCCGGCTTTCTGTGCCATTTCGACGGCTTGGAGCAGCCAGTCCTCCGCCTTCAGGATCTCGCCCTCCCCCTGATCGATCACACCGAGAAGGTTCAGGTTGTCCGCCTGGAGACCGGGCTCGGCAAGCTCGCGGGCGAGAGCGAGCGCCTGCTCGTGCACCGTGCGCGCCTCTAGTGGGCGTCCGGATTGCCTCAGGCAGCGGCCTACGAAGGTCAGGGATTCGGTCAGGAAAAGCTTGCTCCTGTGGTCGGACTGTCCTTTCCAGTTCTCCGCGGCCTGTTGGAAATCCTCCAATGCCCCGGCGTGCAATGGGAGCTCGTAGCGTTCGAGGCCGAGGCCGAAAAGGGCTTCCGCCACCTTTTCGGCGTCGCCGGCCTTGCGCCAGAGATCCCGGGCGCGCTCCAGGAACTGGATTCGATCCTTCACCAGGATGTCGTCCGAGGCACGGCCGTTCCAGATAGCCCGGACCGCTTCCGCCCGCGCGATGTCGGCTTCGGCGGGTGCTCGCGGCTCTTCAATCCGCAGAAGGTAGCGGCCGGAGCCCTTCCCTTCGGCCTTCACCTCGAGCTGATGGAGTCCCCTCTCCTTCGCTAGAGCGGCGAGATCCTCCGTTACGAAGGTGCGCTCAGTCCGCGGGCTGTCGGCTCCAACCACCAACTTCCCTTTGGGGTCAAGGAGCCGCACTACCAAATTGACGCCATCCTCTTCGACGAGGACCCGCAGGAACTGCCCGGTTTGTAGCTCGACGGGGTAGGTATGAGCTTCGTCTCCATGGATCTCCCGTTCGAGGACAGGCGGCTCCGGGTTCGTCCGCGGCTGGGGGCGAGGCGCGCAGCCGGCCAGGCCGAGCAGGACCGGGAGAAGGCAGGCAAGGAGCCGAGGCACGCCGCGACGAACAAACGGGGCGGATCGGATTGACACGGGCGGAAAACTCATCCTGTCGTCATTTAATCACTTCAAGGCGCTTTACCGCGGACTGGGATCTCCTGACTTCAGAGCGTATCAAGTTGGGCGAAGTCTCGTACCTATTTTATCGCTTCGGGCAAAGAGTACGGGACAAGATCTCCGCGGGGCGGAAATGCGGCGAATTTCGCGCTAAGCTACGCCCGTGCGACTGGAGGAGGAGCGGGAACGGCGCCGTCGCGTCCTGCACTGCGACATGGACTGCTTCTATGCCGCCGTGCACCAGCGGGACGACCCTTCGCTGCGGGGCAAGCCGGTGGTGATCGGCGGCCGGCCGGAGAGCCGTGGCGTGGTGGCCGCCGCGAGCTACGAGGTCCGGCGTTTCGGGGTTCACTCGGCGATGCCGTCGTCGCAGGCGCGGCGTCTGTGCCCGGACGCCATCTTCATCCCTCCCGATTTCCGCCGCTACTCCCGCGAGTCGGAAAAGATCTTCGCCATCTACCGGGAGTTCACGCCGGTGGTGCAGGCGGTGTCCATCGACGAGGCTTACCTCGACGTCAGCGACCATCTCGGGGAGGCCGGCAGCGCCACCGCGATCGCCAGGGAGATCCGCCGGCGGGTGCGCGAGGAGCGGGGCCTGACGGTGAGCGTCGGGGTCGGACCCAACCGCCTGATCGCCAAGATCGCCTCCGACTTCGACAAACCCGACGGCTTGACGGTCGTCCGTCCGGAGAAGGTGCAGGCCTTCCTCGATCCGCTGCCGGTGCGCCGGCTTCATGGCGTCGGACCCGCCACGGAGAAGGCGCTCGCCGAGCTGGAGGTCCGAACCGTGGCCGAGCTGCGCGCCGTGCCGGTCGAGACCCTTACGGCCCGCTTCGGCAAGCATGGCCGCATCCTTTTCGAGTTCTGCCGCGGCATCGACGAGCGCCCCGTCGAGACCTACAGCGAGCGGAAGAGCCTGGGGACGGAGAACACCTACGCGGAGGACTTGACCGAGCTGGCGCGGATGGAGGAGGAGCTCGAGCGGATGGCGACGGAGGTGGCGGAGGCGCTGTCCCGCTCCGGCATCGCCGGATGCACTGTGACTCTCAAGCTGCGCTATGCGGACTTCACGACTCTTACCCGCTCCCGGACTTTCCCCGTGCCGGTCTACGACCGCGCGGCGATCGCGGAGACCGCGAAGGACCTGCTGCGCCGCACCGAAGCCATCTCCCGGCCGGTGCGGCTGCTCGGGGTCACCGCCTCGAACCTGGTGCGGGAGCGCATCGAGCAGCTCTCGCTGTTCGGATGAGTACAATATCCCTGGCACACGCCTTGCTCACGAATCGAACCGCCAGGGGTGCCGACATCCGGTGAACGCTTACAGGGTGCGCTCCTGGCTCTTTCTGGGATCCCGGGCCGGCGCGGCCGGTTGTGGGACGGGAGGCAAACGGGCATGTTGAGATGGGCATTGATCTTCCTGATCGTGGCGCTGATCGCGGCCGTGTTCGGGTTCGGCGGCATCGCTTCCGGCGCGGCTGGAATTGCGAAGATCCTGTTCGTGCTGTTCCTGGTAGTCTTCGTCATCTCACTGATCATGGGCCTGGTCCGGCGGGCCTGAACGCGCGGGCTCCAGCGGCCTTAGAATGACCTGGGGCTCGCGCCGGCCGCCGCGTTGCGCGCGGGCCGGGTTCGCCCGAGGGGATACGATGCTGGAAGCCATCCGCGAGGAGCCTGCCGAGGAGGAGCGCTCCCGTCCCACCGTCACCAGGCTGCGCGAAGTTTTGCAGGGCCCTCTCGACGTCAAATCGCTGTCGCTGACCGGTCTCTTCGTTCTTGCCGCCTTCTACACGCTCTACCTGGGCCGGTCGTTCTTCCTCCCCATCGTCCTCTCGTTCCTGCTCAGCTTTCTGTTCAGTCCGGTGGTGCGCTGGCTGAAGAAGCTCCGCATCCCCGAAGGGCTGGGCGCCGCGATCGTGGTTCTGAGCCTGCTCGGCGCTCTCGGCCTGGGCGTCTATGAGCTCGCGGTGCCCGCTTACGACTGGATGGAGTCGGCCCCCAGGAGCCTGCGCAAGGTGGAGAGCAAGCTGCGCGGTCTCAAGAAGCCCGTCCAGACGATGAGCAAAGCCACTGAGCAGATGGAGAAGATGACCAAGGTGGCGGGCGGCCGAGCGCCGGCCAAGGTGACGGTGATCACCGAAACCCTCGGCCAGAAGGTGTTCAGTCAGGCCACCGAGTTCGTGGCCGGCGGCGTGGTGATGTTCATTCTCCTCTACTTTCTGCTCGCCTCGGGAGAAAGGTTCCTCCGCAAGCTGATCCGGGCGCTCCCCAGTCTCTCCGACAAGAAACGGGCCGTCGACATTGCGCGCCAGATCGAGACGGAGGTGTCCACCTATCTCGCCACCATTACGCTGATCAACCTCGTCCTGGGAGCGGCCATCGCCGGGGCCCTGTCGCTGATCGGAGTGCCCAACCCGCTCCTCTGGGGCGTGCTGGCCGTGTTCGCCAACTACATTCCTTATCTGGGGCCGATCGCCATGTGCGTGGTGCTGGCCATGGTCGGCTTTCTCACCTTTAACGATCTCGGCCACGCGTTGCTGGTGCCGGGGGCCTACATCGGCCTGCACCTGCCCGAGAGCTATCTGCTCACTCCCCTGGTGCTGGGGCGCCGGCTGACGCTGAATCCGGTCTTCATCTTCCTGGGGCTGACCTTCTGGGGTTGGCTGTGGGGAATCACCGGCGCCGTGCTCGCGGTGCCGATCATGGTGGTGTTCAAGATCTTCTGCGATCACAGCGAGCCGCTGGCGCCGCTCGGCGAGTTGCTGGGGAATTCGTAGGGAGCCTCACCTGTCCCTGAGAGAGGAGGGTCGGGGTGGTGAAGGCTTCGCGGGAGAACCGCACGACGGCACGTAGGGCGCCGTGCTACGGCAGCTCCTCCCCCTCCTCCCAGCGTTCCATGTCCCGCCGCTCCTTCTTCGTGGGGCGGCCGGCTCCTGGCTCGCGTAGGACGGGAGGGCGGCGAAGCAGCCGCTGGAAGGGATCGGCCTCGGGCCGCGGCGGGCTCTGGTCTTCGTAGAGGGTGCGCGCCTCTTCCTTCGACACCGGTTTGTCGCGCAGCTCCTTGACGATCAGCACGCGGTTCCAGTCCCCGACCTCCACGTCGATCCGGTCGCCGACGGCGAGATTCCGGTGGGGCTTGGCGGACTGGCCGTTGACGCGCACGCGGTTGAGGTCCACCGCGTGGGTCGCCTGGCTGCGCGTCTTGAACACGCGGGCGACGTGCAGCCATTTGTCGAGCCGGACGGACATGGCGGGAGTGTAGCGGACTGGTAATCTATGGGCCATGCGGATTCCGCCCGAGGAGTTCGAGGCCTTGGTCGAACAGGCGCTCGACGGACTGCCCGAGGAGTTCGCCGAGCTGCTGGAGAACGTGGCGGTGACGGTGGAGGACGAGCCCGATCCGGAGGACCTCGAAGCCCTCGGGCTGGAGCCGGACGAGGAGCTCTTCGGCCTCTACCAGGGAGTGCCGCAGGCGGAGCGCGACACCTTCTACCAGGCCGCCATGCCCGACCGGGTGATCCTCTACCGCGGCCCGATCGTGCGGGCCTGCGACAACCGGCGGCAGGTCATCCGCGAGATCCGGGATACGGTGGTCCACGAGCTGGGCCACCATTTCGGATTGGATGAGGACGATATGCCGTACTGACCCTCACTCCTCCAACCCCCCTCTCTCCCGGTAGGGGCGGGAGGGAGGGGTCGGGAGAGGAGGGCTGGGGAAGTGAGGGCGTTCTAGAATCCTCCCATGCGACGCTCCCGCCAGCGGCTCGCGGTCCTCATCCTCGGTCTGCTCCTGACCGTGCTGGCCTCGGCATTCCTCTACATGTGGGGCATGGCGGCCCTGGAAGGCAAGCCGCGTACGTTCTGGCAAGGCCTGGAATGGGCCGCCGAGACGCTCAGCACCACCGGCTACGGCGCGGACTCGAAGTGGGGCCATCCCGCGATGGTGCTGCTGGTGGTCCTGGTGCAGTTTCTCGGCGTCTTCCTGGTCTTCCTGATCTTTCCGATCTATCTGATCCCGTTCCTGGAGGAGCGGTTCGAGACGCGGCTGCCTCAGGAGGCCGACCGGGAGCTCGAGGGACACGCGGTGATCTACCGCTATGGTCCGGGGGTCGAGACGCTCCTCCATGAGCTGGCGGGCGCCGGCATGCCCACCCTGGTGGTGGAGACGGAGGAGGCGGTGGCCCGCCGTCTCTTCGAACGCGGTGAGCGGGTGATGCTCCGCGGTTTGAGCGACGGCGCTCTGCAAGCCGCCCGGCTCGACCGCGCCAAGGCGATCATCGCCAACGGTACGGACGACGAGAACGCCGCGCTCATTCTGGCCGCCCGTCAGCTCGGCTACACGGGCACCATCCTGGCGCTGGTCGAAGAGCCCATGCACCGCCAGCCCATGATGCTGGCCGGCGCCACCGCCGTCTTCACGCCGCGCCACATCCTGGGAGCGGCCCTCGCGGCGCGCGCTTCGGCGCGCATCAGCCCGCGCGTGGGAGGCGTCCAACAGCTCGGGCGCAACCTGAAGGTGGCCGAGATCCGCGTCCATCCCCAGAGCCCGCTCGCCGGCCGCACTCTGGACGAGGCGGCCATCGGCGCGCGCACCGGGGCCACCGTCATCGGCGAGTGGATCGGCGGCGAGCTGGTGGTGCCCGACCGCTCCGGCTTGCGGCTGGCGCCGGACGGCATCCTGGTGGTCGTGGGGAGCCACACCAGCATCGACCGCCTCCACGAACTCGCCGGTGGCGCGGTCGCCCTGCGGCGTGGCGGGCCCTTCGTGGTCGGCGGCGGCGGCGAGGTGGGACGCAAAGTCGCGGAGCTGCTGCACGCGGTGGGGGAAGAGGTCAAGCTGATCGACCGCCGGCCCGGCGAGGAGGTGGACCTCGTGGGAAACGTGCTCGACGCGCGCATGCTGGAGTCGGCCGGTGTCAAGGACGCCCAGGCGGTGATCCTGGCGCTCGACACCGACAGCGCCACCCTCTTCGCGACCGTGATCTTGAAGGACCTGGTGCCGGAGGTGCCGGTCATCGCGCGAGTGAACCAGGCCGAGAACGTCGAGCGCATCCATCGCGCCGGCGCCGACTTCGCCCTCTCGATCAGCCAGGTCTCCGGGCAGATGCTGGCGAAGAAGCTGCTGGGGCAGGAGGCGGTGGCGGTCGATCCGCAGCTCAAGGTGCTGAAAGTCTCCCCGGACGGCCTGGCCGGGCGGGCGCCGGCCGAGCTGGGCATCCGCGAGCGCACCGGCTGCTCCGTCGTGGCCGTCGAGCGGGAGGAAGACGTGATCGTCGAGTTCGGCTCCGACTTCCGATTCCGTCCCGAGGACGCCGTCTACATCTGCGGCAGCAGCCGGGCGGTGCGGCGTTTCCAGGAGGTGTTCGGGCGAGGGTGAGCCGGGCGCCTCACCCCTGCTGAGAAACCGCGAAAGCCACCAGATGCCCGCCGGGCTCCACGAGCCAGAGTTCGCGGGCGCCGTAGGATGTCTTGCGGTCCGGCAGGATGACTTCGAAGCCGGCCACCTTCTCGCGCAGCTCGCCGAGATCCGCGACGTCGATGTAGAGGACGGAGCGGCCGGGCGCGGGCTTCATCGTCGCCGGCAGGCCGTCGTGCTTCACCTCGTTCTCGACGCTCTCGCGGGTCTGGTACATCAGCTCGATCCCCTCCCCGGCCAGGATGACGAATCCCAGCCGGTCCCCTTCGGGCACCTCGACCACCTTTTGGAAGCCGAGGCGGTCGACCCAGAGTCGCAGGCTCGGCTCGATTTCGTTGACGATCAGAATCGGTGTCACTTTTTTGATCATGGATTTCCTCCCGTTCCTTGCTCTCGAGCCGGAGGATACCCAAGAGAGGAGGAGGCTGTCTTGGAAAAACCGGCCATTCAGCGAGCGGCGAGATAACGGGTCGGGCTCAAGCCGGTCCAGGACCGGAAATCGTTGACGAAGTAAGCCTGATCGTAAAAGCCGGCGTCCAGGGAGATCGCGGACCAATCGCGGGACTCCCGCCGGGAGCTCTCGCGGGCCGTGTCGAGGACCGACCTCAGCCGCAGGATCCGATGCAGCCGTTTGGGTGACAGACCGACCGATTCATGGAAGAGCCGCCGGAGCTGGCGTGGGCTGACTCCGACAGCCGCGGAGAGGCTCTCGATGCGGATTTCGGACGAGCTGTGACGCAGCAGCCGGACGGCGGCCGCGACGCGCGGATCGAGCTCGGGTCCGCGAGCCCCGGGCCTGGCAAGGGCACCCCGCAGGATGTCGACTCTCTCCTGCGCCGACCCCTGCTCCGCCAGCCGGTCCAGCAGGCTGCGGGCGCGCGATCCCCAGAGATTCTCCAGGGTGGGGCTGGCGTCCACGATCTCACTGGCGGCAATGCCCAACACCGCCGGCGCTGCTCCCGGCCGAAAGCGCACGCCCACGTAGCTGTCGCCGGGCTTCCTCTTGACGTCGATGAAGCGGGTCATGGGACCGACGACGAAGAGGCTGTGGAGTCGTTGGCCGCCGGACTGCCGGTCGACGAAGAGGAGATCGATGCAGCCGTCCGGCAGCACGCGATGGGCGTCGGTTTTCTCTCCGCCTTCGCGGATCCAGAACGCTTCGACCTGGGAGCTCAGCTCCGGCGGCGGCGCGATCTCTCGATAGATGTCCGTCACCCTCGACACGGCCTCCCGGAGGATAGCACCGAGGGCGAGACCTTCAGGAGGCAGCCGCCGGACGGCTCAGCGGATCGGAGGGACGGCCGGCATCAAGATGGGCAACGGCTGAGCGGCCGATTCCGAATGGACTGCTTGATCGATGACGGGCGTATAGGAACAAGCCGAGGCTCCCGGCTGCCCGCTGCACTGTCCGATGTCGCCGCAAGTCCCCTCGATCACTTCGCCCTGGCAGTAGCCGTCGATCGTCCACAATCCCGTGCAATGTTCGCAGGGCCAGTAGCATGGATAGTAGGCCTGACAGAGCCCGCACGGGTCCGCAGAGACCGCTTGAGCGAACAGCAGGGCTGACGCCAGGAGCATGCCGACACACAATTTCTTCATGGCAACCTCGCTTTCTGCACTCCTCACTCAAATACGGTGCGGACCGCCCTCGGTGCGGGGACAACGGTCTGGGACGCGATTTTTCGTCCCGGGTCGACGAAACGCCGACCGCGGACGATGAGCCGGAGACCCGAGACCATGGAACGTCGGGCACGGTCCGCGTTCCGTTGGTCGTGGTCATCGAGACGTCGACCAGGGTCCGCGTTCCGTCGACCCGGGTCTATGAACCATCGGCCGCGGTCGACGTTCCGTCGTGGTCTACGAACCGTCGTCCATGGTCTGCGAGACGTTGACCATGGTCAGGTCGAAAAAAACGGGCCGCAGGGGGAGGGGGCTCAGCCGTGCCGCAGCTCGGCGATCTTTCTTTCACGCTCATCCTCGATGCGGCGGCGCTCGCGGACGTACTCCTCTTCTTCTTCCTGGCGCTTGGCGGGATCGTAGATCGTCTTCAGGCGGTTGTTGTGGAGGATCTCCAGCTCGGCGAGCTTGGCCTCGGCCTTGCGCCGGGCGTCGGCGATCTTTTCCCGCAGGTCGTCGCCGAAGGTCTCCTCCCGGGGCCGCTCGATACCCTGCTTCTCCAGCCGCTCCAGCGCCAGCTCGTAAGCTGACTTCATCCCCGCTGCTTTGTCTTTTTCCGCCATGGGAAGAGGATAGCATCGGGCGCCGGGCGCGTGTCAAAGTGGCACGTCCGGAGGAGACGCAGGCGCCGGAACGTCGCGGATCTCTCGCTGCTGCCGGTATTTGCGCCCGGCGTCCGCCCCCTTTGCGTTCCGGCATTCGTTTTGCTAAGACTTGTCCCCCTTAAATCCGCGGGCACGCGGGTCACAGCGAGTCCCACCAGGAGGCTGCATGATCGAAGCGCAAACTTTGAGCCGCCGCTACGGCGACTTCACGGCCGTGGACGGCATCTCGTTCTCCGTCAAGGACGGGGAGATCCTGGGGATGCTGGGTCCGAACGGCGCGGGCAAGACGACCACCATCCGCATGATCACCGGTTTCCTGCCGCCCACCAGCGGCAAGGTGACGGTGGCCGGCAAGGACCTGTTCGAGGCTCCTCGCGAGGCGCGGCGGCAGGTGGGCTATCTGCCGGAGAACGTCTCGCTCTACCCTGAAATGCGGGTGAGCGAGTACCTGACCTACCGCGCCCGGCTGGAGGGGCTCTCGCGCGGCGAGATCCGCCAGGCCGTTCCGGTGGCCATGGAGCGCTGCCTAGTGACGGACGTGCGCGACCAGATCATCGGCACGCTCTCCAAGGGCTACCGCCAGCGCGTGGGGCTCGCCACGGCTATCCTGCACAACCCTCGTGTCCTGGTGCTCGACGAGCCGACGGTGGGCCTCGATCCGAAGCAGATCATCTCCATCCGTGAGCTCATCCGGCAGCTCGGGCGCGAGCACACGCTGCTGCTCTCCACGCACATCCTTCCCGAGGTCGAGCTGCTGTGCGACCGGGTGGTGATTATCGACCGCGGCAAGATCGTCGCCGAGGGGACGCCGGAGAGCCTGCGGGAGAGCGCGATGGGCAACCCTGGAGTGCGGCTCGTGCTCAAGGACGGCGCCGCCGGGGTTGGCGACGCGCTGGCGGCGATCCCCGGCGTCCTGGCCGTGAGGGCGGGCGCGAGCGACGGCGTCTGGCTGCTGGAGTGCGAGCGGGGCAGCGACGTTCGCGAGGCGGTGTTCCGGACCGCGGTGGAGCGCGGCTGGGTGCTGCTGGAGCTCTCCCGCGAGCGTGGCGCGACGCTGGAGGACATCTTCGTGCGCCTGACCACGCATGACGCGGCGGCGGCGCTGGCCGAACCCCTCGAGACACCGCAGGAGGTGGTGTCGTGAGCGGGGTGCTGGCGACCTATCGTCGCGAGCTGCGGGCGTACTTCTTCTCGCCTCTCGCGTACGTGGTGCTCTTCTTCTTTCTCGCCGTCAACGGCATCATCTTCGTCTACCTGATCGGGCAGTTGAACGATCCGCGGTCGGCGGGGGGACCGCCGCTCGGCTACTTCTTCCGGGCCACCTGGCTGATGCTGCTGTTGCTCGGACCGGTGCTGACCATGCGTCTGGTGAGCGAGGAGCTGCGCTCGGGATCGATCGAGGTGCTGATGACCGCGCCGGTGACCGAGGGGCAGGTGATCGGCGGCAAGTTCCTGGCGGCCCTCACCTTCTACGGCTTCCTCTGGCTCCCCACGGCGGCCTATGGCGCGGTGATCTCGGCCTACGAGCCGGTGGACTGGGGGCCGGTCGCCGCCGGCTATCTGGGGATCCTGCTGATCGGCTCGCTGTTCCTCGCCATCGGCATCTTCGCCTCGGCGATGACGCGCAGCCAGCTCCTGGCGGCGATGATGACGGCCGCCGTGCTCTTCCTGCTCTTCCTGCTCGGCGTCTTCGAGGAGCTGGTGAACAACGACGTGATGAAGAAGGCTTTCGGCTACGTCAGCATCTGGAACCACATCGACGAGTTCGCCAACGGCATCGTCGACAGCCGCCGGCTGGTCTTCTATCTCTCGGGCACCCTGTTCTTCCTGTTCCTGGCCAGCCGGGCGCTCGAAGACAAGAAGTGGAGATGACGCGATGGCCGCGATGGATCAAGTCAACCGCCGCCGGCTCGTGAGGACAGGGACGCTGTCGGCCGCCGTCCTGCTGCTCGCCGCCCTGCTCATCATCGTCAACTACTTCGGCTGGAAGTACTACAAGCGCTTCGACTGGACCAAGAGCCAGCTCTACAGCCTGTCGGAGAAGACCCTGAACGTGCTCAAGGGGCTGCAGAAGGACGTCGAGTTCGTCGTCTTCCTCTCCCCCGAGCAGAGCGAGATCTATCAGCCGACGACGGAGCTGCTCGCCCGTTACGGGGCCGCCTCGCACCGGGTTCACGTGCGGATCGTCGACGCCGCGAAGCGGCCGGTCGAGGCCCAGCAGCTCGTGCAGAAGTACGGCGTGACGACGACCGGCGTGGTGGTCACGAGCGGCAACGACAAAAGGGTGATCGACAGCAACGACCTCGCCGAGCTCGACTTCCGCACCCTGCAGACGACGGGCGCGCCGCAGATGACGGGCTACAAGGGCGAGCAGCTCTTCACCAGCGCCATCGTCCAGCTCTCCGAAGGGCGCAAGCCGAAGATCCTCTTCACCACCGGCCACGGCGAGCACTCGCTCGACGATCAGGGCGGCCGCGGCTTCTCGGGCGCCCAGCAGCTCCTGGGGCGCGACAACTTCGAGCTGGAGGAGTGGGCCTCGCTCGGCAAGGGCGCCGTGCCGGCGGGCACCGACCTGCTGGTGATCGGCGGTCCCACGGGCAGCTTCGTGCAGCCGGAGCTCGACGCCTTCTCGGCCTACCTCAACAACGGCGGCCGGATGCTCGTGCTCCTCGATCCCAATCTGGGGCCGGCGGCGGGGTCCGGGATCATCAACACCGGCCTCGAAGGCTGGCTCGCCCGCTTCGGCGTCAAGATCGGCCAGAACATCGTGGTGGACCCCTCGAACCCGCTGCCGTTCTTCGGGCCGGAGACGATCTTCTCCAAGGAGTACGGCGACCATCCCATCACCAAGGCGCTGACCGAGGGGAACCTGCCGGTCCTGCTCAGCGTCGTCCGTTCCGTCTCGTCCGGGAGCGCTCCCGGCATCAAGCTGACCGAGCTGGTGCGCACCTCCTCCCAGGGCTGGGGAGAGACCGATCTCGCCAATCTCGACAAGGTCGGCCGCGACCCGCGGGACCTGGCCGGCCCGGTGCCGATCGGCGTCGTGGCCGAGAGCAGCTCGACGGCTCCCGGCAAGCGGCCGATGCGGTTGGTGGTGATCGGCGACTCCGACTTCGCCGCCAACCAGCTCATGCAGGCCAACGTCGCCAACACGGTGCTGCTGTCGAACGCTCTCAACTGGCTGGTGGAGCGCGAGGCCCTGCTCGGCATTCCGCCGAAGAAGACGGAGCAGGTGAAGCTCACCTTGACCCGCGACGAGATGCGGATGATCTATCTGCTGGCCGCGGCCCTGCCGATTCTCTCGGTGATCCTGGGCGCCGCGGTGTTCTTCCGCCGCAGAAGGTAGAGGCGATGAAGCCCCGCACCCTGCTGGTCCTGCTGGTCGTCGTTCTCGGGCTCGGCGCCTTCATCTGGTTCTACGAGCGCAAGCTGCCGTCCAGCGAGGAGCGCACCGAGCTGCAGAAGAAGGTCCTGGAGATCGAGAAGGGCGATGTGACGGCGGTGACGATCCAGTCCGCGAAGGCCGGCACGATCCGCCTGGAGAGGATCGAGCCGCCGAAGCCCGCGAAGAAAGATGGGGAAGCGGCGACGGAGCCCGCCGAATGGCGGATGACCCGGCCGCTCGCCGCCCGGGCGGACACGTTCGCGGTCGAGCGGCTGCTCGATGCGGTGAGCTCGCTGGAAAAGACCCGCACGCTCGAAGACGTGGACCGGAAGGACGTGGGGCTCGACAAGCCGCGGGCCACCCTGCGGCTGGCGACCAAGGAGGGAGAGACCGTTCTGGAGCTGGGCGCCGATGTGCCGCCCGGCGGTTCTCTCGTGGCCGGGATCAAGGGAGAGAAGGGCGCCTACGTGGTGAGCGACTCGATTCTCACCGATCTGGAGAGGCCGCCGGGGGATTGGCGGGACAAGCTGATGTTCCGGGGCGACCGAGAGGCCGTCCAGCGCATCGCATTGACCGCCGGCGCCGCGGGAGGCCCGGTCGTCCTCGCCAAGCGTGCGAACGGCTTCTGGATCGAGAAGCCCATCGCCGACCGGGCCGACAGCGATCTGGTGGACGGCCTGCTCTCCGACCTGACCGGGCTCACCGCCGAGCGCTTCGTCGACGCCTCCCGGCCGCTCGCCGAGCTGGGTCTGGCGCCACCGCGCGAAGCGGTCGATGTGGTCTTCCGGGGAGTCGCGGCGCCGGTGCGGATCGAGCTGGGCGGGCCGGTGACCGGCGAGGCAGCTCCGGAAGGGCAGACGAGCGGCGAGCTGAGCTACGCCCGGGTGGGAAACACGATCTTCGAGGTGCGCACTCGTCTTGCCGAGTCCGCGCGCCGTTCGCCGGCCGATTGGCGGGCCTTGCAGCTCTCAGCTCTCGCGGTGCACGACGTCGAGTCCGCCACGGTGCGAGACGACCGGACCGAGGTGAAGCTCACCCGTTCCGGCACGGACTGGAAGCGGGGAGAGACGCTCATCTCCTATCTGCCGGTGAGCGATCTCCTCTTCGCCGTCACCGGTGCCCGCGCCGACCGTCTGTTGACGCCGCAGGAAGCGCAGGCGAGTGGTGCGGATCTCGCCAAGCCGGTCCTCACCTTCAACCTGCACTCGAAAGAGGCGGGCGACGAGACCCTCACGTTGTATCCGCCGTTGAAAGAAGGGGTGCCGGCCCGGGCGAGCGGCCGCGACGTCGTGCTGCGGCTGCCGTCTGAGGCGTTCCGTGAGATCCAGGAGAAGCTGCGGGGGGTGCGGGCAGCGAAGGCGGAGAAGTAAACCCTCACCCCCGGCGCCTCTCCCGCCCCCTCCCTTCCCACCTCACCGGGAGAGGGGAGAAAACCAGGAGCGAGATCAGACGGCCAGCTCCAGGTTTCGTCGTTGCTTTTCTCCCTCCTCTCCCGGTGAGGTGGGGGCTTTACGGCGGCGGCACCGCATCTCGAGGCCGGTCCCGTTGGAACCTCCGCTGTCGACCTCCCGGAAAACGGCGCCCCGGAAACCTCTCTCGCAGAGCCTCCTGCCGCAGGCGGCGCTGCTCCAGGCGCTGTTCCATCATCCGCTGCCTCTCCTCGGCGGGAGGCTGCAGCCTCTGCGGGTTGTCCGGCCTGATTCCGGGCCCTCCCAGCCCGCCCGGCGGAGCCGCGATCCGGAGCCTTCCGATCAAGGCCATGTACTGCCGTTCCTGTTCCGGATCGAGCAGCTCCCGAGTGGCGAGGACGTTGCTCACCAGCGCCCGCTCCAGCGCGAGGTAGATCCGCGATGTTTCGGCGAGCAGCCGGTCGACCCGCTGGCGATCGACCTCGTCGCGGATCATCTCCCGACGGATCTCGCGGTGCACCTCTCCCAGTTGCAGACGCAGCCGGCTGGTCTCCTGGAAAAGGTTCCATTGCAGATCGAGGAACTTCCGCCGCTCCTCGCCTTCGAGTCCCAGGCGGTCGGCCAAGCGGGGAAGCATCGGCAGAGGGTCCTTGCCGGGGTTCGCGACCTCCGGCGCCCTCGGATTCCTGACCTCCTGCGGCCGCCCGCTTTGCCGCGCCGCGATGGTGGCGAGGATGCCGACGTTGAGCCCCACCGAGAGGAGGAGCGCGATGATCAGCCACCAGCGGCTCATGGCTGGGCCTCGGTTTCCGCGTCCGCGGCGGTGGCGTCCTCGATCAGGCTCCAGTAGCTGTCAGCCAGGCTGGTCTCGGCCGTGGCGGAGAGGAACGTCTGCGACGTCTCCGCGCCCGAGTCGGTGTCACCCCTTGGTGCCGGCAAGGTCCGGCCGACTCCGATCCCGAGCACCGCACCCGTCACCAGGGCGGCGGCGGCTGTCGCTCGCACCCAGCCGGGCGCCGCGGACCAGGAGAGCGAGCCGGAGCCAGCCTGCGTCCGGACATGCGCCATCACCCGGCCGGTGAAGCCGGGCGGGATGGGCGAGGCCGGCGGCAGGGACAGGCCGTGCCAGGTCTGCTCCAGCCGGCGATAGGTCTCCGCCAGCTCGGGCTCGCGAAAGACCCGTGCTCTCAGCACGCGCGCCTCATCGGCCGGCAGCTCGCCGTGCAGGAGGCGCATCAGATCGTGTTCCATGCCGGGTGTCATCGTCTGGCCTCTTTCATTGAAACCCCCGAACGTTGAGCTTCCTGCGCCGCCTCGATCCTGCGCATGGCCCGGAACAGCCGGCTCTCCACCGCGCCCTCGGTGATCCTGAGCACCTCGGCAACCTCTCTATAGGAGAGACCCTCGAAACGGACCAGCGTCAGCACCAATCGCTGGTTCTCCGGCAACCGGGCAATGGCTTGCCGCGTCATCTGCCACTGGCGGCGGGCCTCCAGCACGGCTGCGGGGTCGGCTGCGCCGTCAGGTGGATCGAAGGCTGGCGCCTCTTCGGCAGGGTCGTCCCAGCGGAGAAACCGCACCAGCCTGCGGCGGCGCAGCTTGTTGAGACAGTGATTGACCGCGATGCGGTAGAGCCAGGTATAGACTTGGCCCTGAGGACGGACGTCTCCCGCTTTGCAGAACGCCTTGAGGAAGACCTCCTGAGCCGCGTCGCGGGACTCTTCCGCGTCGCCCAGCAGACGTTCGCACAGCCGGAGCAGCCGTTCCTGGTGGCTCTCGACCAGCAGCGCGAACGCCTCCACGTCGCCGGCAGCCACCCGCGCGAGCGCTTCCCAGCCTGGATCGGCGGCGGCCGACGTTGCGGAATCGGTCGTCACTGCGTTTCCTGGAACCCGCCGAATGGAGGAAACCTGCGGGACGGCCGCGGGGAAGGCTCAGTTGTGGACGTCGGGTGGCCGCTGGTGCAAGCGGTTGATGTGCTCTTCGACCAGCCGGTGCATCCCGAGCCGTTGCAGCTCGGCGGCCAGCACCAGGATCTGATTGGCCTGCAAAGGGTGATCTCGATAGATGATCTGGAGGACCGCCTTGAGGGCCGCGTCCAGCTCGGGATCGGGTGGAGACGGCAGATCAGGCACGGCTGCGCCACTCGGCGGCTTCGTGCATCGTCTCCGGATCGTACTCGTAGATCAGCGAGCGCACCGTCTTCTCGGGCGCGAGGGCGACCCCCTCCTCGTAGCCCCACATGTCGATGGTTTCCCACGGGCAGTAGCGGGCGCAGAGCTGGCAGCCGATGCAGCGCTCGAGGTCCACCTCGACCAGCTTCATGAAATCCCGGAACTCGGGGCCCGGGACGATCTCGATGCAGTCCACCGGGCAAAACGAGATGCAGGCCTCGCAGCCGGTGCAGCCGGTCTGATCGATCACCGCCAACTGCTTCGGCGCTTTGGCGCGCGGTGGCTTGTCGATCTCGATCTTCTTCGGATAGGGGAAAGCCTCGGGCATAGTGGTCGGCGCTCCAGGATTCAGGGCCGTTGAAGGCGCCCTTACTGTACCAGAACGGAAGGAGACCCGTGACAAAATCCCGTCCGTGATCCTCGACCGCGTCTCCCGATTCCTGACCGACCCCGGGGCCGAATCGTTCGAGACCCTGGCTCTCGCCGCTTTCTCCTGGCAGTTCGAGCGCGTCGAGCCCTACCGCAGGCTGTGCGAGGGTAGAGGTGTCACCCCGGCGACGGTGGACGATTGGCGGCTCGTGCCGCCCGTACCGGCAGCGGCCTTCAAGACTCTGACGCTCGCCGCAGCGCCGGCCGTGGAGGTCTTTCGCAGCAGCGGCACGACCGGCGACCGGCGGAGCGTTCATCATCAGCCCTATCCGGACCTTTACTGCCAGGTGATCGATGCCTCGTTCCCGCGCTTCTGTCTGCCGGTCGCCGGTCCAGGAGGGCGCCTGCCCATCCTCTCCTTGATTCCACCGCGGGAGCAGCTCCCGGACTCCAGCCTGTCGTTCATGGCCGATCACATCCTCGCCCGCTACGGCAGTCCGGAGAGCGCCACCGCCTTCGGGCCGCGCGGCGTCGAGGCGACGAAGGCACGTTCATGGGCGGGGGCGCGGCAGCGCGAGGGGCGTCCCGTGCTGATCCTCGCCACGGCCTTCGCCCTGGCGCAGTGGCTGGACGCGCTGGAGCGGCTGGACCTCAAGTTCCGGCTGCCGGCGGGCACGGCGGTCTTCGAGACCGGCGGCTTTAAGGGACGGACGACCGAGCTGACGCGCGAAGACCTCCTCGGCCGTGTCCAGGGCTGGCTCGGCGTGCCGCCCGAGTCCGTGGTTCGCGAGTACGGCATGACCGAGCTCACCAGCCAGTGCTACACCGGGACGCTGCTCGGCGGCGATCCCGAGGTGTTCGTGGCGCCTCACTGGGTGCGGGTCCGTGTCCTCGATCCCGAGACGCTCGAGGAAGCTCCGGCCGGCACCCCTGGCCTGATCGCCGTCTTCGACCTCGCCAATCTCGGCTCGGCGGTCCACCTGCTGACCGAGGATCTGGGCGTTGCTGAAGGAGAAGGATTCCGTCTCCTCGGCCGCGCCACCGGAGCGGAGCTGCGGGGTTGCTCGCTGGTGGTGGAGGAGCTGCGGGGCGTCTAGAACCAGGGAGGTCTCATTGGTGTTCGATCATTTGAGTTCGGCCTTTGCGACGCAGTCATAATCGCCTCTGTATGCTCCGCGACGCCTTTCTCCCTCCCCATCTGGCCGGTGCGCGTGAGCTACACCTCCGGAGAGTGGAGCGGCCCGCCACCTACCTTTCCGCCCGATGGACTCCGGATTCACTGGCGAAACTGATGGCGGCGCTGCGCGAGGGAGCCGCGGCCCTTAGGGAGATCTCTTCCGAGGACCTGCTGGCCGTCTGGGGGGATACGGTGGCGGCCTTCCTTCGCCCCGGCTCGCTGGCGCGGCGGGCTCTCGATCCCTCGCTGGCTCGGCTGTGCGGGCTTTCTCCCGAGGGATTGAAGGCGGGTCTCGAGGCCGTGCTAGGCGGCGTACGGCGGGAGCCGGCAGCGGCGCTCGCGGGTCAGGCTCCACGAGCGGCGGCCGCCGAGACTGGTCCGGTGCTGGCCGTGCTCGCTTCGAATCTTCCGGGATTGGCCGTGCAGCCGCTGCTGCCGGTCTTGATCTTGCGGCGGCCGGTGCTGCTGAAGTCCCCTTCGGCCGAGCCGCTCTTCGCTCCAGCCTTCCTGGCAACTCTCGCAAGGCGGGAGCCTCGCCTGGCCAGCGCCGTGGCCGCCGCGACCTGGCCGGGAGGCGATGTCGACCTCGAAGAGCCAGTCCTGGCGGAGGTCGGCACCATCCTCGCCTATGGGGAGGATTCAGCGCTGGATGATTTGGAACGGCGGGCGCCCGGCAGGGTGATCGGGTACGGTCCGAAGACGAGTCTGGCGGTGATCGGAGCGGGGGTGGATCCGCGCGAGGCGGCCGAAGGGCTGGCGCGGGATATTGCTCTCTTCGACCAGCGAGGGTGCCTGTCGGTCGCGGCCGTCTACACGGCGGGGGACGCGGCGGCGCTCGCCGGGCAACTCGAAGCTGCGCTCCTTGATTTCGCCCGCCTCTGGCCTCCGGGCCCGCCGGGCAGGTCCGTGATGGCCGCGGTTCAACATGCGCGCTTGGAAGCCGAGATGCGCGGTCTGTGGCAGTCCTCCCTGCCCTTGAGGAAAGGAACGGTGATCGTGGACCCTGATCCGCAGATGCGCCCTTCGCCGGGGCTGCGCACCGTGCGGGTTCATCCGCTCGCCGATCTCTCGTATCTACCCGACCTGCTGAGGCCCTGGCGCGGCAGGCTGCAGGGAGCGGCGCTGGCGGGAGAGGATGCCTGGCGGTTGGAGCCCGCGTTGACGAAACTGAGGATCTCCCGCCGCGCGCCACCCGGCAAGCTGCAATCGCCGGACGCCACCTGGCACAACGGCGGGATCAATCCCCTGGAGGCGTTGGCTACTTTCCCTTCGCCGCCTGGCCGTTGATGATCTTGTTGAGCAGCACCTCGGGAGCGTTCCAGCCATCGCCGGTGATGCGGCCGACCTCCTTGCCGCTCACGTAGATGATTCCCGTGGGCACTCCGCCGACCTTCAACCGTTTGACCTCGGGGTCCTGCCAGGCCTGGGGCGGGCGCGGCAGGCCGAAGTACTCGAACTTGACCTGCGAGCCCTTGAGCTCGTCCTCGACGCGCAGGATGTAGGGGACGTGCTCCCGGCAGTGCGGGCACCATGAGCCGAAGAAGATCCGCACGGTCACCGGCTTGGGCTCCCTCTTCAGAGAGGCGATGGCCGCGTCATTCGGCTTATAGCCGCTGGCGCCGCGGGCGTATTCCGGATTGTGCGCCTTCAACTCGGCACCTTGCCGCAAACCGATGAGCGGCGGCTTGGGATTAAGGCTCACCTTCCGCCCCTCATAGGCGAACTTCACGTTCTCGCCGGCCATCTCGAACCGTCCGATCGGCGCCAGCACGGCGTCGGCCAGCAGATCGACCGTGCCGTCGGCCTGCTTGGCGACCTTCATGATGTGGACGGTCTCGACGGTGCCGGCTCGCGGCGTCAGCAGGACGGGCGAAGGCAGGGCCGAGGTGAGGACCAGGATCGCCGGGATCTTGTCGTTCTGGTAGATCTCGGCTTTGGGAACCGGGATGCCGTCGACGAGCAAGGCATACTCGCCGCTCGGCTGGAAGCCGCGGAGCACGCCGTCCGAAGGGACTCCCTGGGCGCGGGAAACGGAGGATGCGGCCAGGGCGACGATCGCCAGCGTGGCCAGGACTGCGAATTTCCTGTGGGTCATGTCGAGGACCTCTCAAGAGAGTCTTTGGGGTTCGCCGCGAACGGCGGCATCCCCGAAAAAGTCTGAGTCACCCGCCCGTCGTTCACCGCGAATGCGCGGGGAAGCCGGCGGTAGAGCGGACGCAACAGCTCGGGCGGGGTCTCGCGGATCTGGAACACCGGCCCCCATTGCCAGAAGAAAGCCCGTTGCTGCTCGGGCGTCGCGGCGGCAAGCAGCCAGAGAGTGGGGTTGCCGGCGTCGCCCGCGTAAGCATTGAGCGCGTCCACGGCCTTCGTCAATGCCGGATCGTCGAGCTTGGCCATGACGACCATGTGCCGGCCTTCCCGGAGCTCCGGAACCAGCGAGCCGAGGCAGATCCGATCCGCTTCGCTTCCGGCGCAGATCTCTCCCACCCTGACTCCGGGGCGCAGGCGTGTGGCCAAATCGTCGAGCGGCAGCTCGGGAGATTTCCAGGCGAAGGCAACCACCGCCAGAGAACCGATGGCGGCCACCGCCGTGCGTGCCGGCGGGAAGCGCGGCGCACGCCGGTCGCGTCCCAGGAAGGCCAGGAGCAGCGGCGGAACAAGGAGGAGCAGGTCCTGCCAGAAGGCCTCGGCAGGGGTCCGCTGGACCAGGTTGCCGAAACAGCCGCAGGAGGCGTCCGCGCTTCGCAGGCCGTGCGCGGCGAGCCACCAGGCCCGGCCCGTAAGCGAGAGGAAGAAGGCCACCAGCAAGACGGCGGGGACGAGCACCCAGCTTCGGCGCAAACCCAGCAGGAGCGCCAGGCCCAGGCCGGTTTCCAGCGCCAGCGCGATCAATGCGAGGCTTTGAGCCGGCAGCGCAAAATCGAGCCCTTCGACGCGGATCTGCTCCGCGAAGCCCAGAGGATCGAGGACCTTGGCCCAGACGGCGAAGAGGAGGACGCCTCCCAGGAAGGCGCCGGCGAACGTCCCGATCCACCAGAGGAGCGGATGAGAGGGCGCTTTCGCCGCCTCCGGCTGAGCCGTGGCTGTCGGGGTCGCGATCATCGTCGGTGGTTCATCCTGGCGGCCCGGTGGCGCTGCCGCAAAACGAGACTCCCACGGGAAAACAGGCTGTCGCCCGCGAAAAATCCAAAATCCGCATCCGAATCGTCACGCCGCTTCCCCCCAGCGGAGGTGGCGCCGCAGCTCGTCGGCCGTGGGGCTGGCGCCGCCGTCGAGAAAGCCCTCCAGGGGACCGGAGTAGAGGACCTCGCCGCCGTGAATGCCGCCGCCGGGACCGAGATCGATGAGCCAGTCGGCGCGGGAGATGAGGTCCGGGCTGTGCTCGACCACCACGACGCCGTCGCCGCGCTGCACGAGACGGCGAAGGGTGTGGTAGAGCAGGTCGATGTCGGCCAGATGGAGACCTGTGGTGGGCTCATCGAAGAGGAAGAGCCGCTTGCCCTCCGAGCCCGGGCGATCCAGGAAGCTCGCGAGCTTGAGTCGCTGCGCTTCGCCGCCGGAGAGCGTGGAGGTCGGCTGTCCCAGCCGCAGGTAGCCGAGCCCCACGTCGAGTAGAACGCGCAGGCGCTTGCCGAGCCGCTTCTGGTCGGTGAAGAACTCCATAGCCGTCTCGACCGTCATGTCCAGCACCTCGGAGATGTTCTTGCCGTGATAGCGCACGGCGAGCACCTCCGGCCGGAAACGGTGTCCCTGACAGGTCTCACAGACCACGGTCACCGGTGCCATGAACTGCATGTCCACCTCGGTCACTCCCGTACCCTGGCAGGCCGGACAGCGCCCGCGTTCGACGTTGAAGGAGAAATGGGCCGCGGTGATCCGCCGCGCGCGGGCATCGGAGGTGCCGGCGAAGAGCTTGCGGATCTCGTCGTACGCCTTGACGTACGTGATGGGGTTCGACCGGCTGGAGCGCCCCAGAGGGCGCTGATCCACCAGGGAGACGTCGGCCAGCTCCCCCAACCCCTCCAGGCGGTCGCACTCGCCGGGCTCGACCTCCACCACGCCGCGCGACCGCTGGTAGGTGCCGTAGAGAACGTTCTCGACCAGAGTCGATTTGCCGGAGCCGGAGACGCCGGTGACCGCCACGAGAGCGCCCAGCGGGAAGTCCACGTCGACCTGCTTGAGGTTGTGGGCACGCGCCCCGCGAACGGAAACCCGGGGAAGCGACGAGAGCTCTTCGGAGAGCGTCTCCCATCCCTGCTCGCGGCGGAATCTCGCCATGTGCCGGCGGGCCTGGGTCGGCGGCCGCTCCTTCAGATAGCGGCCGGTGAGCGAGTCCTCGTTGGCGAGCACCTCGTCGATCGTCCCTTCGGCCACCACCCGGCCGCCGCGCTCGCCGGCGGCGGGTCCCAGGTCGATCACGTGGTCGGCGCCGCGGATGAGCGTGCGATCGTGCTCCACCACCAGCACGGTGTTCCCCTTGGCCGCGAGGTCGCGGAGCAGCGAGAGGAGCCGCTCGCTGTCCTGCGGATGCAGACCGATCGTGGGCTCGTCGAGCACATAGAGCGTGCTGGTGAGCCCCGAGCCGAGGGCGGCGGCCAGATGGATGCGCTGCGTCTCGCCTCCTGAGAGCGTGCGTGCCTGACGGTCGAGGGTCAGGTAATCGAGCCCCACGCGGTGAAGCACTTCGACCCGCTCGGTCAGCTCCTCGAGGAGATGTCCGGCGACCTCCCGCTGCCGGGACGTCCACCGCCGCTCGCCGAGCCAGGCCCGGAGCTGCTCGATGCTCATCGCCGCCAGCTCGGGAAGCGTGCATCCCTCGAGAGAGATTGCGAGCGCCTCTGGCTGGAGTCTGGTGCCGCCGCAGTCCGGGCAGGGATTGTAGGAACGGTAGCGGGCGAGCAATACGCGGACGTGGACCTTGTAGGTGCGCTGCTCCAGCCATTCGAAGAAGTCCACCAGGTTGCAGAAGTTCCCGGCTCCGCTCCAGATCCACTCGCGGTTCTTCTCGGAGAGATTCATCCAGGGCTCGTCGAGAGGGATCCTGCGCTTGCGGCAGGCGGCGAGCAGCTCGTCATACAGCTCTTCGTAGGCCGGCGTGTTCCATGGGGCGATCGGCCGCTCGGCAAGCGTGCGCCGGGGATCCGGGATGACCCTCTGGCGGTCGATACCGATGACCCGGCCGAATCCCTGGCATGTCGGGCAGGCCCCGAGCGGCGAGTTGAACGAGAAGAGGGCCGGGGTCGGCCGGCGCACGCTCTCGCCGCAGGTGGCGCAGGCGAGCTCGCGGCTGTACAAGCGGACGCCGCCGGCTCCCCGTGCTTCGACGCGTCCGCCGTTCATGCGGTAGCCCTGCTCCAGCGTGTCGAGGACGCGCGCCTCGGACCCGGCTCGAACGGTGAAGCGGCCGAGGACCAGCGGCAGGGGATCGAGCCGTCCCGGCCATTTCTCTCCAGGCTCCATGCGCACCACCTGGTCGCCGTGGAGCCGGCGCTGGAATCCTTGCCGGATGAGCTCGTTCAGGGCCTGGTCGGCGCCGCGCCGCGGCCGGGGAAGACGGACCACCAGAGTGAACGGATCGCCCGCCGCGCCGGTGGAGAGCTCCGTCGCCGCCTCTTCGGCCGTGTAGGCGCGGACGGGACCGTGTCCGTGGGGACAGCCGACCTCGCCCAGGTGAGTGAAGAGGAGCCGCATCACGTCCAGCGTCTCGGTGATCGTCCCCACCGTCGAGCGGGCGTTGCGCACGGCGTTCTTGGCCTCCAGCGCCACCGCCGGCAGGACGTTATGGATGGCGTCCACCGGCGGGCGTTCCATCTGATCGAGGAACTGCCGGGCGTAGGTGGACATGGACTCCACGAAGCGGCGTTGCCCCTCGGCGAAGATGGTGTCGAAGGCGAGTGAGGACTTGCCGGCTCCCGAGGGGCCGGTGACCACGGTCACCGCGCGGTGCGGCACCCGGCAGTCGATCCCCTTCAGGTTATGGGTGCGGGCCCGCTCGACCTGGATGGCTGGAGACCTGGGTTTCGACATCGAATCGCGGGCTCCTCTCCGGGACACGCGCCGCTACGGAGGATTCCGGCGGCGCCCCGCCCTGGAGGGAGCCCTCCATCATAGCGCGAACCGGGAGGTGGGTATTCCAGGGAGGCTCAGGGCGGCGGCGGACCGCCGTCGTCTTCGTTCGGCTGCTCGTTCTGCTCGCGATCGCCGTTGCCGCTGCCGAAGACTCTCCGCAGCCAGCGCCGGAAGGGATGAGGCTTCTCGCGGGACTCCACGCTCTGCTCCTCGCCGCCTTGGACGGCGACGTCGGTCTCGTAGCCATCCTGGCCGGCGATCTCGGCGAACTGTGCGTCGGTCCAGCTCCGGTGGTGATTGCAGAGCTCGGAGGGGACCTGACCCTGGCGGAAGACCTCGGTGAGGACGACGGGGCAGTACTCGGTGGCGAGCTGACCGGTCGTGGGATCGATCACCGCCGTGGCGATGCCCGGGGGCTGCGGGAACGTCGAGTAGCCTCCCGGCGGCGCGACCCGCGCCATGAAGCGGATCCAGATCGGCAGGGCGGCGCGGGCGCCGGACAAGCGGGTGCGGGAGTTGTCGTCGTAGCCCACCCAGACGACGGTGGTCCGCTCCGGCGCATAGCCCGCGAACCAACTGTCGCGCTGCTTGTTGGTGGTGCCGGTCTTACCGGCGACATCCCCGGAAAAGCCAGCGGCTGCGCCGGCGGCGGTGCCGCGCTGGAAGACCCCCTCCAGCAGCGAGGTCACCAGGAAGGCCGTCTGGGAAGAGATCACGCGCACCGGCTTCGGCAGAGGCGCGCCCTCGACGGGCTTGCCGTAGCGGTCGACGATGGCCACGAGCTCGTGCACCGGCGGGCGGGCTCCGCCGTTGGCCAGAGTCGTGTACACGGTCGCCAGCTCGAGCGGCGTGATGGCCGCCGCGCCGAGCGCCATCGACGGGTACGGTGGCATCGGAGTCGTGATGCCCATGTCGTTGCCGAGCCTGACGATCCGCCGGACTCCCACCTGCAGCGCAAGCCGGGTCGTCGCCGGGTTGTAGCTCTTCTCCAGGGCGGTCCGCACGGAGACCCAGCCGTGGTAGCTGCCGTCGTCGTTCTTCGGGCTCCAGTCCTTGCCGCCGGCCTGCAGGGTCAGCGGCTCGTCCTCCAGGAACGAGGTCGGAGCCGCCGTGCCGGTCTCGAAGGCGGCGGCGTAGACGATCGGCTTGAAGGCGCTTCCCGCCTGCCGCTGGGCGCGGCCGGCGCGGTCGAACTGGCTGGAGTCGTATTGCCGGCCTCCCAGATAGGCAAGGATGCCGCCGGTCTCCGGATCGATCGACACCAGTGCGGCCTGGAGCGGTCCGTCGCCCTTGTGCCTGTACCCCTTTTCGAGCGCCTTGAGCCCCCACTCCACCGCTTCCTGGGCCACCTTCTGACTCGACCAGTCGAGGGTGGAGAAGAGGACGTAGCCGCCGTCCTCCAGGTCCTCGACGCCGAAGCGGCGGGATGACTCGAGCGCCGCCGAGTCGGCGAAATAGGGAGCGCGGCGGCGGACCACCGGTTCGGGAGCGAGTGTCAGGGGCTCGGCGAGCGCTGCGTCGATCCGCTCCCGCGGCACGAGCTTCAGCTCGGCCATGCGCCCGAGCACCCAATCCCGGCGTTCCTTCGCCCGCTCGGGGTGCGCGAGCGGCGAGTAGTTGGCCGGCGAGCGGATTACCCCCGCCAGCGTCGCCGCCTCCGCGAGGTCGACCTGGCTCGCGTCCTTGCCGAAGTAGGCGCGGGAGGCGGCCCCGACGCCCAGCAGCGACACGCCGCCGCTGCCGCCCAGATAGATCTCGTTGAGGTAGGCCTCCAGGATCTGCTGCTTCTCGTAGCGCATCTCGAGGAGCACGGCGAGCAGGAGCTCCTGGCTCTTGCGCGCCAGAGTGCGTTCATGGGTGAGATAGAGGTTCTTGACGAGCTGCTGCGTCAGCGTGCTGCCGCCCTGGCGCACCTCGCCGCCCCGCAGGTTGACCCAGAGCGCGCGCAGGATGCCGGAAGGAGAGAAGCCGGCGTGCCGGTAGAAGGTGTCGTCCTCGGCCGCGATGACGGCGGCGAGCAGATCCTTCGAGACCTCATCGAGGGTGACCGGCCGGCGCTCCTGAAAGTCAGGACCGTAATACGAAGCGAGGAGCGGCGGGTCCAGGATGACCGAATCCACCGCCTTGCCGTCCCGCCGTAGCCCGGTGATCCGGCTCCCCCGATACGCGAGCTCGACGAGCCCGCCTCCCCGGCTGCCGTCCGGCAACGGAAAGCTCCGCAGGTGCACGGCGACCGATTTTTTCGAACGCCGGAAGCGGCCCGCCGGCAGCTCGGCCGAGGTCTCGTCCTCGCGGTAGCCTTCGCCGCTCAGATTGGCGATCAGCAGGTCCGGCGGATAGTTGCGGCCCTCGGCGAGGCGGGTCGCCCGCCCGTAGAGCCGCGACGGCTGGCGGAACGTGATCTCGTCGAAC
Organism: Thermoanaerobaculia bacterium; assembly: GCA_036002325.1. GTDB lineage: Bacteria > Acidobacteriota > Thermoanaerobaculia > Multivoradales > UBA5704 > DATARR01. The sequence continues at coordinate 35,385 of DASYTJ010000008.1, forward strand.
TGGCCCGACAGGCGCCAGAAGGGACGGATGACGAAGATCCCCACGACCAGCACGACGATCGCGGCGATCAGCAGGGCGATGCGCAGGCGGCGGCGCGGCCGCGGCGGCTGGGCGGGAGCGGGCTTGGTGCTGCGAACTACGGCCATTGGCGATGAGGCTCTCCCGGGGAGATCCGACCCATGAGAACGCTTTCCGTGCCTGGAGACTTCCCGCGGGGAAAGAGTAGCAGGTTCGCGGCTTCAGACGGTCACCAAACCGCTCCCGCGAAGTTCTCGTGGATGCGCCTGTCCCGAGTCACGAACGGCGCCTGGTGGAGGAGCGCCGTGGCGACGAGGAGCCGGTCGAAGGGGTCGCGGGTCCAGGAGAGAGGCATGGCTTGAGGTACGAGAGACTCCAAGGAATCGCTCGTCACCACGACTCCGGCATCCGAAATCAGAGACCCGAGGATTTGGTCGGCGTCCACTTTGAGCTTGCCGATCTCCCTCAGAAACTGCAGCTCGAGCCGGACCAGAGGCGAGACGAGGAGCGCCGCCCGCTCGAGCAGCTCGCGGGAGATCGACCCGAAGGCCTCGGCGCGGCCTTCCCAGAGGAACACGGCGGCATGGGTATCGAGGAAAGCTTTCATAGCTCGGGGTTCCAGTCCCACGAGGTCTCGACCAGCTGGTCTGGGGTGCAGCTCAGGGCTTCCCGCCGCGGCAGATCCGCCAACCGGAGCCGCCGTCCTCCCGCCGGCACGATCATCAGCGTCCGCGATCCCCGGGTCACCTCCTGGGGAACTCCGGTCTCCAGAACTTCGTCCAGCACCCGATAGATGTCCTTCCGCAATTCGGTCGCAGTCATGGGTTTTCGCATGGCCGGCTCCCTGGGGCGTACGCTTTTATTGTAGGGCGTACGCTCCCGGGAGACAAGCTTCTCTCCTTTCCCCTATAAAGACGGAAAAACGCGCTCGTATCGCTCAACTTTCTTGTTCGGCCGTTCACTTTCTTCGCCCTGCTATCATTACCGGCCCTATGATCGCCGTCTCCGACCTCGGTAAATCCTTCGGCCCCCAGACCTTGTTCGAGGGGGTCTCGATCCAGTTCAATCCTGGCAACCGCTATGGCCTCGTGGGGGCCAACGGCTCGGGGAAGTCGACGTTCCTCAAGATCCTGGCGGGCGAGGAGCTGCCCAGCGAAGGCACCCTCTCCATGCCCAAGCGCCTCAAGCTCGGGGTGTTGAAGCAGGACCACTTCCGCTATGAGCACATGCCCATCCTGGAAGTGGCGATGATGGGCAATCACGACGTCTGGGAGGCGATGGTGGAGAAGGAGCGCCTCCTCGCTGACGCCGAACGGGAGTTCGACGCCGACCGCTATGCCGATCTGGAGGATCTGATCCTCCGTCACGACGGCTACACCCTGGAAGCCCGCGCCGGCGAGGTATTGGAGGGTCTCGGCATTCCCACCGAGGTCCACCGCCAGCCGCTCTCGACCCTCTCGGGCGGCTTCAAGCTGCGTGTGCTGCTCGCCCAGGTGCTGGCCGCGGATCCCGACGTGCTGCTGCTCGACGAGCCGACGAACCACCTCGACATCCTCTCCATCCGCTGGCTGGAGAAGTTCCTTGTCGACAGCTACAAGGGCACCGCCATCGTCATCTCTCACGACCACCGCTTCCTCGACAACATCTGCACCCACATCGTGGACGTGGACTACGAGACGATCATCCTCTACCCCGGCGACTACACCGCCTTCATGGCCGCCAAGGCGGGCGAGCGGGACCGCAAGGAGGCAGAGATCGAGAAGCGCGAAGCCGAGATCGCGCGCCACAAGGAGTTCGTGGACCGCTTCCGCGCCAAGGCGACCAAGGCCCGGCAGGCGCAGAGCAAGATCAAGCTGATCGAGAAGATCGTCATCGAGCGGCTCCCCCAGAGCTCGCGGCGGTATCCCACCTTCAAGTTCCAGCAGGTCCGCCCCAGCGGACGGCAGGCGCTGGAGCTCGAGGGGATCTCGAAGTCCTACGGCGCGAAAAAGGTGCTCGAAAACGTGTCGCTCCGCGCCGAGCGCGGCGATCGCATCGCCATCCTCGGCCCCAACGGCATCGGCAAGTCGACGCTGCTGAAGATCGCCATGGGCGAGGTCGAAGCGGACGCCGGCAGGATCGAGTGGGGCTACGAGACCCATCCGGGCTACTTCTCGCAGGACCATTACGAGGTCCCCAAGACCAGCAAGCAGAGCGTCGAGGCGTGGCTGTGGGAGTTCGTCCCCGGCGAGCCGATCGGCTTCGTGCGCGGCAATCTCGGAATGGTGCTGTTCTCGGGCGACGACGTGAAGAAGCCGGTCGGCAACCTCTCGGGCGGCGAGGCGGCGCGGCTCGTCTTCTGCAAGCTCTCGGTGACGAAACCCAACGTGCTCGTGCTCGACGAGCCGACGAACCACCTCGACCTGGAAGCCATCGAGGCCCTGGTCGAGGGGCTCAAGAGCTACGACGGCACCCTGATCTTCGTCTCCCACGACCGCTGGTTCGTCTCCCAGCTCGCCACCCGCATCTTCGAGATCTCCCCCCGCGGCATCAACGATTTTCTCGGCAGCTACGAGGAGTACCTGGAGCGCCTGGGCGATGACCATCTGGACGCCGAGGCCGTGCTGCGCATGCGGCGCGAGCAGAAGAAGAAGGCCGCGGCCACCGCCGCACGAGCGGAAGCCGATCCGGCCGAGTCGCGCCGCCGCCAGCAGCGCCAGAAAGAGCTGGCCAAGAAGCTCGATCAAGTGACTGCCGCCGTCGAGCAGGCCGAGTCGCGCATCCATGCCATCAACGAGATGTTCTGCGATCCGACCTTCTTCGACCGCACCTCCCGCGACCAGGTCAAGAAACTCGAGAACGAGCAGAAGACCCTGTCGGCCAAGGTCCAAGAGCTGATGGCGGAGTGGGAGAAGATCGAGACCGAGATCGCGAGCTGATCCGGGCCGTCGAATCGGAGATATAGCTCCGGATCCTATCGCTCTCCGTCTTCGCCAGACCCACGCTTCCCGCGCGGCGCGCGCCCGGCGTCCCGCAGGGCGCGCGTCAGCAGGAACTCGATCTGCGCGTTGACGCTGCGCAGCTCGTCATCGGCCCAGCGCCGGACGGCTTCGTAGACCTCCGGATCGAGCCGCAGCGGGTAGTTCTTCCGTTCCGCCAAGATCGCCCCTTACTGGTAGAGGCTCCCGGTGTTGACCACCGGCTGCGGATGGCGGTCGCCGCAGAGCACCACCAGCAGATTGCTCACCATGGCGACCTTGCGCTCGTTGTCGAGATCGACCACTCCCTTCTGCGAGAGCATCTCGAGGGCGTGCTCCACCATGCCGACGGCGCCCTCGACGATCTTCGCCCGCGCCGCCACCACCGCGCTCGCCTGCTGGCGCTGCAGCATGGCCGCGGCGATCTCCGGCGAGTAGGCGAGATGGCTGATCCGCGCCTCCAGCACGTTCACGCCCGCCTGCTCCAGCCGCTCCTGGATCTCTTTCGCCAGCCGGCCGGAGATGTCCGACGTATGGCTGGAGAGCGCCATCTCGCCGTCATGGTCGGCCACATAGGCGTAATGGGTGGCGAGGTTTCGCAGCGCCGACTCGCTCTGCACGTGGACGAAGTTGATGTAGTCGTCCACGTTGAACAGGGCCTCGGCTGTGTCCACCACCTTCCACACTACGACGGCCGCGATCTCGATCGGGTTGCCGGCCTTGTCGTTGACCTTGAGCTTGCCGGTCTCGAAGTTGCGGGTGCGCACCGACACCGGCTTCTTCGAGTAGAACGGGTTGGCCCACCGCAGGCCGGCGGTCTTGGTCGTCCCGATATAGGCGCCGAAGAGCTGCAACACCTTGGACTGATTGGGGTTGACGACGAACAGGCCCGCCAGCCCCAGGATCGACACGATCATCAGCAGGATGGAGCCGGCAATCCCCAAGCCGAGTCCCGCGGTCGCCGCCTTGAACAGCCAGTAACCTGACAAGAAGAACAGAACCAGGAACAGCAACAGCATCCCGAGGCCGGAACCGCCGTTGTACTCCTTTTCGCGAATCATGGTGACGTATCTCCCTTTCTTTGGATACCAGAGTGATATCACTCTGATGGTAGATACGCAAGCCAGGACGAAAGGTTGCGGAGCAGAGCCGGTCCTTGAAGAACCGCCCGTCATCCCCTAAAATAGGGCTCTCCCGGGTCTTGAGGCGGCCCGTTCGGGAAGGCCTACCGGGAGAATTCCGCCCTTAGAACGTGCTGCGCTCCGGTCCCAGGACCGCGGTGCCGCCGCACCTTAGGAGGCGGGAACGAATCAGGAGGACATTTCTATGACGACCGCGACCGTCGAGACCCTGCAGTTTCAAGCCGAAACCAGGCAGCTCCTCGACATCATGATCCACTCGCTGTACTCGAACAAGGAGATCTTTCTCCGCGAGCTGATCTCCAACGCTTCCGACGCCCTCGACCGCCTGCGCTTCGAAGCCCTGACGCGGTCGGAGCTTCTCGAAGGCGACGAGAAGCTCGAGATCCGCCTGGAGGCGGACAGCCAGGCGCGCACCCTCACCATCCACGACAACGGCATCGGCATGAACCGCGAGGAGGTGATCGCCAACATCGGCACGATCGCCAAGTCCGGCACCCGCGAGCTCGTCGAGCGCATCAAGCAGGGCGAGTCCCAGCAGTCGATCGCCGAGCTGATCGGCCAGTTCGGCGTCGGCTTCTACTCCTCCTTCATGGCCGCCGACCGCGTCGTGCTGGTGACCCGCCGCGCCGGCGAGCAGCCCGGCACCCGCTGGGAGTCCACGGGCGACGGCACCTACACCATCGAGGAGATCGACAAGCCCGGCCGCGGCACCTCGATCACCCTCCATCTCAAGCCCGAGGACCGCGACAACGGCCTCGACGACTTCTCCAACCGCTGGGTGATCAGCCGCGTCGTCCACCGCTACTCGGATTTCGTCGCCTATCCGATCATCCTCAAGGCCGAGAAGGACCCCGAAATCGAGGACCTCGCCAAGGAGAAGGAGACCGGCGAGAAGCCCGTCATGCCGCTGGAGGAGAAGGTCCTCAACTCGATGAAGCCGATCTGGACGCGGCCGCAATCCGAGGTCACCCAGGACGAGTACAAGGACTTCTACCGCCACATCTCCCACGACTGGAACGACTTCCTCAAGGTCGTCTCCTACAAGGCCGAGGGGCGCATCGAGTACCAGGCTCTGCTCTTCATCCCCTCGCAGGCGCCGTACGACCTTTACTACGTCGCCTCGAAGCCCGGCCTGCAGCTCTACGTCAGGCGCGTTCAGATCATGGAGAAGTGCGAGGACCTGCTGCCGCAATACCTGCGCTTCATGCGCGGCGTCGTCGACTCGCCCGACCTGGCGCTCAACGTCTCCCGCGAGATGCTGCAGCAGGACCGCTACATCACCCAGATCCGCGAGGGTCTCACCAAGAAGCTGCTCGACGTCCTGCAGGAGATGATGGACAAGGACAACGAGACCTACCTCAAGTTCTGGGGCGAGTTCGGCCGCGCCATCAAGGAGGGCGCCGGCTCCGACTACAAGAACAAGGAGAAGCTGCTCGAGCTGCTCATCTTCCAGTCCTCGAACCATCCCACGGAGCACACCACGCTCAAGGATTACGTCGCGCGGATGAAGGAAGGGCAGAACGAGATCTACTACCTGACGGGCGAGTCCCGCTCGCAGGTCGAGAACTCACCTCACCTCGAAGCTTTCAAGGAGAAGGGCTACGAAGTGCTCTACCTGACCGACACCGTCGACGAGCTGCTCACCCAGTCGCTCCAGGAGTACGGCGGCAAGAAGCTGAAGTCCGCCGGTAAGGGCTCGGTGGCGCTGGGCAGCGAGGAGGAGAAGAAGCAGACCGAGGAGGAGCTCAAGGCCAAGGAGGAGCAGATGAAGCCGCTCCTCGATGCCTTGCAGAAGAAGCTCGACGAACACGTCAAGCAGGTGCGCCTCACCAACCGCCTCACCGCCTCCCCCGTCTGTCTGGTCGGCGCCGAGCATGACTACAGCCCGCAGCTCGAGCGGCTGCTGCAGAAGGGCAAGACCGGCGGCCCCAAGCAGCGGCGCATCATGGAGCTCAACCCCAACCACGAGATCCTGGTCAAGATGGGCGAGCGCTTCGAGAAGGACAAGGACGATCCGCTCCTCGCGGACTACGCCCACCTCCTCCTCGGCTACGGCCTCATCGCCGAAGGCGGCGAGCTGCCCGACGCCGTGCGCTTCAACCGTGCGGTGGCGGATCTGATGACGCGGGGGGTGTAGAGGCGTTAGGCTGAGCTTGGATTTGTTTTTCAATCTCCCTCCTCTCCCGGTGGACGGGGGGGAGGGAGGGGTCGGGAGAGGGAGGGCCGGGGAGGTGAGGGGTTATTGCGCCTGCAGCTCCCTGACCGGCCGCACCTCGATGCTGCCCACGCGCGCAGGCGGGATCTTCGCCGCCAGCTCGATGGCCTCGTTCATATCCTCGGCGTCGATGAGGTAGAACCCCGCCAGGTGCTCCTTGGTCTCAGCGAAGGGGCCGTCAAGGATCGACACCTTGCCGTCTCGGACGCGCACCGTCCTGGCGGTCTGTACCGGCTGGAGCGCCTCGCCTCCCAGGCGGTGGCCGCCCTTGCGCAGCACGTCGCTATAGGCCATACACTCGTTGTCGGAGACGGCCTTCAGCTTCTCTTCTTCGCTATAGACAAGGCAGACGTATTTCAAAGGCTACCTCCTGTCGTAACGGCTGGCGAGCATACAACAGGCATCGGGGCCATATGATTTCGTCATGCCTGGCCCTCTACGCCGAGGATCCGAGTCCCCAGCGGGTTTCCGCTGAACAGGTGCGAGAGACCCCAGCGGTATTCCGCCGAGGCTCGTAGAGACGCGGGACCGGCTCAGCGGTGTTGCTGTGCCCCGGTCGCCTCCTTGCCTGTCTCCGCAAAGACGAAGCGCGCATCCGCAAGCTCGGGATTCACCTCGTACTTCACCGGGATCCACTGCGGCTCCTCCTCGCCCTTGAACTGGAGCCCCAGGTTGTGGGCGAACACCAGACCGCCGGCCTCGCCGTAGTCCTTGAAGAAGCTGGTGAATTCGACGGTGTACACGCCGATGTGCATCACGTGTTCTTGCTTGATCTCGAGAAAGGACCTGGCGTCCAGGTAGATCAGCGCCACGTCGCCGTTGCTCTTCGTCACCTTCAGGACGTGCGCGGGCGTGCCGCCGAGATCGATCTGCCCCTGATACTCGACCGGCGTGCCCAACCGCCTGGCATCGAACAGCTCGCCACGGTAGTTCACGCGATGCCGAAGGCTCCGCATCTGCTGCTCCTTCATCGGCTTGGGCTCGGTCTGTCCGGAGATCCCCAGCACTTCCCATCCCGAAGTGCCATTGAGGATCTGGACGTTTTTCTTGTCGCCGACCGTGACCTCCAGAATGAGCTTGTCGGGCTGCTTGACCTCGACCAGGAAGATCGCCTTGCCTCCCGTTGCGGCGGGCAGCTCGCCCGTCATGCGGATCGTCTCGCAGGTCGCGAGCTTCGCCTCTCCGCCTCTCGCCGCAAGGTTCTTGGCGATCAGCTCGTCCGCCGTTTGCGCACCAGCGGTGGACGCACAAATAGAGAACGCAAGCATGAACAACATGCACTTAGACATATGGCCCCTCGCCTCTGAAAAGTGCCTGAGGGTACCACAGCTTAGTGGATCGCGTCGAGGAGGCTGGGCGCACGTTTCGACGCTATTCCAACCACGGCCTCCTCTTTCAGTCGACTACGAATTCGACGCCATTTCGTTTTGGGCGTTTTCCGCGTGCGTGCTCGGCTGCCGGCCATGCTCATCGGGACCGACTTCAAGCCCCGTCAGCCGCGAATATCCTGGAGAAGGTCCCTCTGATAGCTGAATCCATCTTGCCGGGGGAGGTGGCGCAATCATCACCTACAACAAGAGAGACTTCCTGGGGGCTCAGCAGTTCGGCATACGATCCACACCGCTAAGGAATTCCTGGAAGTTATTGGAGTACTATCATGAGCACGATCAGTCCTAGACTTCCTGAATCGAGGAACGGGCGAGGCGCGGGACCTGCGAGAAGTTTGAGGCTGCCCTCGCGCGTCTACCGGACGTTGAGCCCGATGACTTCGACAAGCTCTAGGCATCGAGCCGGACCCGCCAGTCAATGACCGAATTCATCGTCGACAGCTTGCGCTCGACTACCGAACGCATCCTGACAGCTCCCGTCCCGGAGGACGTCTGGCATCTGCAAAAGGATCTGCTCGCCCTGGGTGGAGAGGCGGCTCGGCAAGCCCGCGAGGTCGCCGGCGCGTTCCATAGTTGCTTGCGGAACATGCAGAGCAAGACCGCTTCGCGCAGCGCCAGCCGTCGAGGCGCGGCGCTGGGGAGCGCGGCCGTCGCCAGCGTCAGTTTGCAGGAGATGTTCGCCGCCCAGGAAGACCCGCTCAAGGGCCTCCTCGCCAGCGGCTTGACAGCCATGCTGGAGGTCGGCTCCGCCTTTGAAAGCGCTCAGGCCTGGGAAGTGGAAGCGTCACTCATGTATTACGATCTCGCCTGGTATCTCTACGGCGAGCTTTGGGAGATCTCGCTGACCGCGCGGCCCGAGCTCTCCCCGGCTCAACGGCGGGCCCGTACCGATCTGTTATTGAAGCCGGTCATGGACCCGGAGACGGCGGACGCCACCAAGGCCGCCCTGCTGGTGCGATTGTTTCAGGTCGTCTTGGCCGCGCGAATGTGGCCTCTGCTGAAGGCCTAGAGGCTATTTCGATCCCGTCGAACACCTGGCACCGCATCGAGATCTGCCCGCAGCGCTTCGTCAGTTTTTCCTTCCATACGGTGCCCGCGAACGAGCTCATCGAGGAAACACCTCTCGGCGAGGACTTGTCGGTCACACAAAAGAGGCTCTATCACGCGGGCTGAGCCGGGGCGAGCGCTTCAGGCCAACTCCGCCACCGATACCAGCTCCGGCACCGTCCCGAACCGACGCTCGCGCCGGTAAAACTCCCGTAGCGCGCCGGCGAGGTCGGCGCCGGTGAAGTCGGGCCACATGCGGTCCGTGAAGACCAACTCGGCGTAGGCGCACTCCCACAGCAGGAAGTCGGAGAGCCGCTGCTCGCCGCCGGTGCGGACGAGCAGGTCGACGTCCGGCGCCGGGCGGCCGTCGTGCGGTGGATCGGCCAGCAGGCGGGCGAAGGCCTCACGGGAGAGCTCTCCGTGGTGGCGCAGGCGGCCGGCGGCGCGCAGGATGGCGTCGCGGGCCGAATAGTCGACGGCGATGCGCAGCAGGAAGCGGTCTGCTCCCGCCGTGGCCGCTTCGGCCTGCTCGATGACGCGCACCAGTCCGGGGGAGAGGCGGTCCCTGCGGCCGATGACCGAGATGCGGATGCCGTTCTCGGCGCACTTGCCGGCCTCGGCGGTGAGATAGCCGCGGAACAGCCGCATCAGCGCCCGCACTTCCGCATCGGGCCGGCGCCAGTTGTCCGAGGAGAAGGCGAAGAGGGTCAGCGTCGAGATTCCGAGGTCGGCGGCGGCCTCGACGACCCGGCGCACGGTCTCGACGCCGGCGATGTGTCCCGCGGTCCGCGGCTTGCCGCGGGAGACGGCCCAGCGGCCGTTGCCGTCCATGATGATGGCCACGTGCAAACCGGCGCCGGAGGCGGCGGGTGCGAGAGCGAGGCGGAGCGGCGTGCTCATCAGAAGAACTCCCGGCCGCGGTCGGCCCGCTCGATCACCTTCGAGTGGCCCTGCGCCCAGGCCAGGGCGCGGATGGCAAAGCCGCGCGGACCGTCCCCCAAGCGCAGCCCCGGATCCTTGCGCAGCAGGGCATCGACCACCTTAGGATGGCCGTTGGCCACCGCCTGCTCCAAGGCGGTCCAGCGGATCGGACCGTGAAGCCGCGGGTTGGCGCCGGCCTGCAGCAGCTCCTCCACGATCTCCGTTTCGCCTTGGGCCGCCGCCAGCATCAACGGCGTCAGCCCATTGTCTCCGCGGCCGTTCACGTCGGCGTCGGCGGCGAGCAGGGCGCGCACGGACCCGAGTTGGTCCTTGTGCACGGCGTGCAGCATTGGCGTCCACCCGTTTGGTCCGGAATCGTGCAGCTCGGCATCGGCTCCGGCCCGGATCAGCTCCGCGATGGCTTCCGCGCGGCCCGTGCGTGCGGCCCAGTCGAGAGCCGTGAAGCCGTGCGCATCCTTTCCATTGACGCCTTGCCTCAGGTTCACTTCGCGCCGCAGCTCCACGATGGACCCGGAAGCCGCCGACCTCTCCAACGGCGTCTCGGGATGGGCGCGTGGCAGCAGCGAGGTCAACGTCCAGAGGCCTGCTGCCGCCAGGACGGTGAACCCCAGGGCGAGCCAGGCCAGGATCCGGATGATCTTCACGCCAGCGAATCTCCTTCCATCAAATTACTTTGTCTCGCAAAGCTTTGGGGCACAAACCTGCCTCGCGTCAACCCTCCCGGGTGGCCTGGATGATCGCCTCCATGTGATCGAGGTAGCGCTCCAGGGCGCGCCGGCCGGGCCGCGTGAGCCGGTAGTCGGTCTTCGGCAGCCGGCCTTCGAAGTATTTCTCGCAGGCGATGTAGCCCGCCTCCTCCAGCTTGCGGGCGTGGACGCTCAGGTTGCCGTCCGTCGTCTTCAACAGCCGCTTGAGGTCGTTGAAGCTCAGGTGGTCGTTGACGGCGAGGGCGCTGACGATGCCGAGCCGCATCCGTTCGTGGATGAGGCGGTCGAGATCCAGCGCCGCCTGCGGAGCGGGCTCGGGGACCGCCACGTCCGGGCCCTCCGCCGCGCCGCCGTCGTCGCGCTTGAGCGCCTTGTCAGCCACCGTGCCTCCACGCGATGACGATGCCGAACAGAATATGCAGTCCGCCGAAGCCGGCCGCCATCAGGCCGTCTCCCCACGAGGAGGGAGCGATCAGCGCCCCCGCGCCCAGGCCCATGAAGGCGAGCCCCATCACCGGCACCGTGCGCACCGAGAAGGCGCCGCCGGTGACGACCCCGGCGCCGTACAGAAGGAGCCAGAGACCGGGCAGCATGCCGGCATTGCCGGAGGTGTAGAGGACCGGCGTCAGCAGGGCGCCCGCGATCAGGGGAGGGAACAGACCGAGCGCGAACCGCCTTCCAGGGCGTGAGAACAGGTTCGTCTCCGAGGAGCGGCGGGTCGCCTTCCAGACGATGGCGCCAGTGGTGATCAGCAAGGCGAGCAGCGCCTCCCAGAGCCATACCATCAGCCAGTTCCAAGCCGTCTCCTGCCGCGACGCGAGGTACGACGCGGCCAGCGCGGTCACTCCGACCGCCACCTCGCCAATGCCGGAGACGTCCGTGAAGTAGGCGGCGCCCTCCATCGTCTCGCGGATGAACCGCAGGTTGTCCATGGCCCGCAGGTGCAGGGCCGGCGGCGAAGGGTGGGCGCGCTGCGGATCCGTCATGGCATCAGTGTAGGCGGGAGATGCGCGGCCGTCAAGGACTTTTTGGCGCAAAGCTCCTCAGCTCCTCCCCGCCCTGCTCTCCGCGTGCTTCTTCGCCATGTTGGCCACCATGGCGACCATGGACATGAGGCCCATGGACTTGCCCATGGAGAGCTCGCGACCGAAGACGCGGTAGACGATGTCCTGCGGCACTTCGGCCACCTGCTCGGGCGGCGCTCCGGAGAGGGTCTCGTCGAGAATCACGGCCATGGCCTTGGCGGATATCCCCTGCGGATTCTCGACGGCGAAGTGGAAGTCGAGCGTGCCGTTCGGCCGCTCCTCGCCGAACACGTAGGCCTGGGACTCGCAGGCGGGGACGAGGTGATCCGGCGGGAAGGGACGCCGGGCGATCCGCGGCGGCACCTCCTCGAAGCGGCCGGCGATGTCGATCAGGAGCTGGATCCGCTCGTTGCGGTCGGGGACCAGCTCGAGAGTCTCCAGGGTTTGGTTCAGCTTCTCGGGTAAAGCCATGCGGTTTCCTCGTCATGGGAGGGGCGGCCCTGCGCGGCCGCCCCCACATAGACCGGTGCGCAAAAGGCGGCAACCGGGCCGCTCAGACGGAGCGCTCGATCGGCACCCCCACGAGGTTGCCCCACTCCGTCCAGCTCCCATCATAATTCCGCACCTGCTTGTAGCCCAGGAGGTTGGTGAGGACGAACCAGGTGTGGCTGCTCCGCTCGCCGATGCGGCAGTAGACGATGACGTCGTCCTCGGGCTTGATCCTCGCTTCGTTCTCGTAGAGGGCCCGCAGCTCCGAGGCCGGCTTGAAGGTGCCGTCTTCGGGGTTGACCGCCTTGGCCCAGGGGATGTTGGCGGCGCCGGGGATGTGGCCGCCGCGCAGCGCCCCTTCGTTCGGGTACTCCGGCATGTGCAGCCGCTCGCCGCTGAACTCCTGGGGGCTGCGCACGTCCACCAGCGGCTTCTTACCCTCGACATGATGGAGAACCTGGTCGCGGAAAGCGCGGATGCGCTTGTCGTCCCGCTCGTCGGCCTGGTAATCGCTCGCCGGATAGCTGGGGACGTCCTTGGTGAGCGGCCGGCCCTCGTTGACCCATTTGATGCGCCCGCCGTCCATCACCTTGGCCTTGTCGTGGCCGAAGAGCTGGAAGACCCAGTAGGCGTAGGTGGCCCACCAGTTGTTGCGGTCACCGTAGAAGACGACGGTGGTGTCGCGGGTCACCCCGAGACGCCGCATGAGAGCCTGGAAGCCCTCGCGGCCGAGGTAGTCGCGCCGCACCGGATCGTTCAGGTCGCGGGTCCAATCCACTTCGACTGCGCCGGGGAGGTGCCCGGTGGAGTATAGGAGAGGATCCTCATTCGACTCGACGATCCGCACACCGGGATCGTCGAGATGGGCCGCGACCCAGTCGGTCGGGACCAGCACCTCGGGACGAACATAACCACGGCTCTCGATTTCGCTCACGACGGTCTCCTTTCGCTACCCCTGCCGCATGGGCAGTCTCCATTTGTGACCAATGTTATCACCATAAGAGCCCGCTTCCGTTTCTACCGCTGCCGGTGTATGGTTTCGTAAGTTCTGTCTCGCTTGGCTCGCCGCCGCGCGTCCTGGTTGTAAGGGCAGGCACCGCCGGTCATGGAGACCGCCGCCGACCTGCTGCCTAGGAGCCTCGGAATGTCCAGCCGTAAGGTCCGCCGTATCGCCATAATCGCGCTCTCCCTGTCGCTCGGGATCTCCGCCCTGCAGCCGGCCGAAGCCGTCCAGGAGCGTGGTCGCCGCGATCCGTTCATCCAGGGAGGGTTCTTCCTCTCTACCTTGCTACAGAATATAATGGCGACCTTGCGGTCTGTTTCCGTGCCCAAGTGGAATCCGCCGGGCAACCCTGGAAACCCAGCGCCAGGCTCTACTCCGCAGGAAGGGTCCGGCATGTGCCCGAATGGCAATCCTCGTCCCGGCCCCGGTCAATGAGGCGACGCCGGGCCGGCGGATGAAACAGCAGGCTCCGGCGACTGAAGAGGGGGGCCCTTGTGCTCGATCGGCATCCGGATAACGAGCTCCTGGAGCGGTTTCTCTGCGGTGATCTGACCGAGGAGGGGAGCCGGGCGCTGCAGCGTCACCTCTCTCTATGCGCGGGCTGCGAGGAGCGCTTGATCGCGCTCCTGCCGGAGCCCGCGGGTTCCTGCGACGGCCTCGAGGACGACGAGGATCTGCTGCGCCGCCTCCTCGCGGATCGCCGAGGGGAGATCTCCTCGCGGGTCCAGCGGCTCACGGCCGAGCGGACCGCCGCGGCGGCATTGTGGCGGGAGCTCGAGCCTTTCGAGCCGGTGCGCCGCAGGAGCCTGGTGGCGGGCAATTTCCGCTTTCAGAGCTGGGGCTTTTTCGAGCTCCTCATCGAGCGTTCCTACCAGGCGGTCCTCGAGGACGCCCGCGAGGCCGAGGAGCTGCTGCGGCTGGCGCTCGACGTTGCCGAGCAGCTCGATCCCGGAGAGCACGGCCCCGAGGCGGTCGCCGCCGCCAAGGCCCGGGCGTGGACCCACCTCGGCAACACTCTGCGCGTCCTGTCCGAATTCCGGCTGGCCGAGACGGCCTTTCAGACCGCCGAGCTCCACCTCGCCCGGAGCTGGCTCGACCCCTTGGATGAGGCGCTGCTTCTCGAGTTCAAGGCTCCCTTGCGGCGAGCCCAGCGCCGCTTCGGCGAAGCCCTGGAGCTGATCGAGGATGCCATCGCCATCTACCGCCAGGTCAACGAGCCTCATCTCCAGGGCCGGGCCTGGATGGTCAAAGGCCTGACCCTCCGCTACCAAGGGGACGTCGAAGCGGCCGCGAGCTGCTTCCGTACCGCCCTGTCGCTCCTCGACGGCCTCCAGGAGCCGCGTCTCCTTGCCTTGTGCGAGGGTAATCTCATCGGTTGCCTCCAGGACACCGGCCGCAGCGCCGAAGCGGCGGCGCTGATGCCCGAGGCGTGGCGCCGGATGAACGAGGCAGGCAAGCGGACGGACCGGCTGCGCCTCCGTTGGACGGAGGGCAAAGTCGCGGCGTCGCTGGGCAGGCCGGCCGAGGCGGAAGCGGCTTTCCTCGAAGTGCGCCAGGCTTTCCTGGCGGACTCCCTGGGCTTCGACGCGGCGCTGATCTCGCTCGACCTGGCCACCCTCTATTTACAGGATGGGCGCAGCGAGGAGACGAAGCGCCTGGCGGCTGAGATCCTGCCGGTCTTCCAGTCGCGGGAGGTCTATCGCGAGGCCGCGGCCGCCCTGATCGTCTTCCAGCGCGCGGCCGAGATGGAGCAGCTCACCCTCGGTCTCGTCGACGAGGTCGCCGCCTACCTTCGCGAGGCCCGCAGAGATCCCCACCTGCGGTTCCGCGCCGGCACATAAAGCTTTCAAGACGCTTTCGTTCGCTTTTCTTTGGTTCAGGCTTCCTTGCCGGTGACGCTGACCGTGCTCGCCTGCGGGCCCTCGAACCCCTGCTCCTGGGCGAAGCGGACGCGTGAACCGACTTCCAGCTTGTCGAACCCCGGAGGATCGAGGACCGCGTTGCGGTGAAAGTAGACCTCCTCGCCGTCCGGACCGGCGATGAAGCCGAAACCTTCCTCGGGGAAGATCCGGACGACCTGTCCTTCGGGAGGCAGCACCGGGCTCTTCACCTCGCCCCGCCGCCGCCGGGACCACTCTTCCACCTGCCGCTCGGCGGCCTCGAAGGCGTCGCGGATGGCGGTATAGATTTCCTCCGCCTCCTTGTCCGCAACCAATTCGGACCCGGGGACGGTGATGTCCAGACGGACTCGATACGGACCGCCTTCCTGATGGTGGTTGCCCGTCGGGCGTTCCACCGCGATCCGGCAGCTCGTGATCCGGCTGAAGCGCCGCTCCAGCCGGCCCGCCCGCTTGCGGATCTCGGCTTCGAGGGGCGGTGAAAGATCGATCCAACGCGTGGAAATCTCCAGGGGTACCTGCATGCGCCACTCCTTTCCCGATCAGGAGAGCCAGCCGTCGGCCGCTCTCTGGAGGCTGAAAGAAGGCCGCCGCAAGGCGCGTGCCATCCGAGCCCAGGCTACGATTCAGCTACTCGCAACCCCCGAATCGCCCTTGCGTAGTAGTAAGAGAAGGTCTACCCCCGACTCCCAACCTATGACAAAACAGCGGCAACGTGATCATCGACGGCAACAACCTTTTGGAGCAGCTCGGCGTGGTCCCGCTATCAAGTGAACCAGGAGCCGCCGCCGCAGTAAAAGAAAGAGGAAAGGGCAAGTCCATGTTGAACCTGGCGGGTTCATCCTATGACTACGGCAACGTCCTCTTCGCCGTGCTCCAGGAATGCGAGCACCAGCGGCGGGCTTTGCTGCCGAACGAAGCCGAAGCGCGGCTGCGGGAGATCGCCCGCGCCAAGCTGGCGGAGATCCGCGAGAGCTACGAGGAGTGCGGCGGCACGGAGGGCTACTGGCGAGAGCTGGAGCGGGAAGTGCTCGAGACCACCTTGCCGCAGTACGGTCCGGCGGCGGTGGAGCAGAACCGGCTAGAGAAGAGCAACTACGATCTGTGGCGTCAGGGAGACCCCGCGGCCCGCGCGCTCTATGGCCTCGCCGGGCTGGTGGTCGGCGGGATCATCATCGCCATCCCCTGGATCCCGATCTTCGAGGACGCCTTCGCCTTCGCGCTCGCGGCCGCCGGCTTTCTCTACCCCGAGATCAAGAAAACGGTCTTCGACTTCCGCCACGCCCGCCTGCTCAACCGGCTGATCGCGCAGGCGGAGAAGTACCAGAAGGACCAGCGCCTCCATTATGTGAGCGAGGCGCGCCTGCAGGAGGAGTTGGACGCGGTCGGCGCGGCCGGCCGGCGTCCGCGTGCGGAAGAAGGCAAGGTCGTCGATCACCCTGCCGCCGGACGGGGGAAGGAGCGGGCTTAGGAGCCGAGCGGCCGCGACAGCACGCAGGCGTTGATGCCGCCGATCCCCATCGACAGCTTGCCCGCTATGCCGCGGGAGGCGGGGCAGGCCTCGTCGAAGACATAGGCGTCGTGGATCTCGGCGATCTGCCGGTTGAGCTCGTTGGCATGCAGCGGCGTCGGAAAGATCCGGCCGCGCTCGTAACCGAGGTACTGCGCCGTCAGCTCCCAGCCGCCGCCGGCCGACATGCCGTGGCCGAAAGTGCCCTTGCGCGCCGTCACCAGCACGGAATCGGGGACGAGCCCGCGCAGGGTCTCCACCTCGCGGAAGTCTCCCGGAGTGGCGGTGGCGTGGAGGTCCCAGGTGGCGATCTCTTCCGGCCGCACGCCGGCGCTCTCGAACGCCTGCCGCATGGCCGCGGTCGGCCCGTGCACCGAGGGCGTGATGATGTGGTCGGCGTCCGAGCTGACGCCGACGGCGACCGGCTCCATGCCGAGCGGGCGGAAGCCTTTCGCCGTCATGTGTTCCATGTCGCCCAGGATCCACAGCACCGCGCCGCCGGCCACATGGGTGCCCCGCAGGCCGGTGAGCGGCTTCGAGACCGCGGCGTCCGCCGAGATCACCCGGGCGGCATAGAAGGCGCCGACGGAGAGCGCCAGCGGCGGCGGATCGGTGGCGCCGATGACCACCGCCTTCGCTTCGCCGCGGCGGATGGCGTCCATCCCCAGCTTCAGGCAGACCCCGAAGGTCGAGCAGGCGCCTACCGGCGCGAAGGCCAGCCCGGTGATGTGCCCCATCATCGAGATCTGCGCCGCCGGCGTGTTCCAGATGTTCCACACCAGGTTGGCGGAGACCGACTGCCAGGGCGGTGTGGGCTCGTTCCACTTCTCGTGCAGGTGGCGCAGGCGGCGCTGCTTCTCCTTGAGCACGCTCACCTTGCCCCGCTCGATGTCGCCCTGCACGTTGAGACCTTCGATCTCCGCCAGCTCGCTCAGGTAGGTCTTGAGATCCGGCGAGCCGGCCGCCCAGTAATGCCACCAGGCGGCTTCGGCCTCGTAGCGCTCCTCGGGATCGGCGATCGTCTCCGGGACCGGCGGTACGCCGTCCTCCGCCTGCTTACCGCCGGCCAGGTGCTCTTTGAGGGCGGGATTGCGCTCGGCCCAGAAGCGGTCCCACCGCCGCTGCGCCCGGTCGAGCGAGCGGGTCTGCTGCGCCACGGTCTGGATGCAGCCGATGCCGGTCCCCATGTAGATGTGGGCCGCGGTGCCCAGGCTCCTGAGCTCCTGCTCGAGGCCGGGATTCTGCCCCAGCGCCTGGATGAAGCTGCCGATCGCGTAATGGACCGTCAGCTCCATCTTCTCTTCGAGCTGATGGAAGCGGGCCGGCGGGAAGCGCTCGGCGATCCAGCCGCGGTAGTCCTCGAACGAGAACTGGGGTAGCCCGACCAGGAAGTTGTCCGGTCCGAAGCCGTTGAAGGGCTCGAGCCAGCTCCCGGAGCAGGCGAGGTTCTCGGCAAACGCGTCGATATTGGGTGAACGGGGCGCCACGATGCCCCAACCGAAGATTCCGACTCTGCGCAAGGAAAAACCCTCCCCGAAATCCGGGATTGTGCCACATGCCGGGCCTCATCTGCGCGGGCGGCGGGGTCAGATCCCCGAAGGACAATGAGGGCCGGATCGGGAAGATCCGGCCCTCCACATCGCAGCTCTCGAGGCCGAGGGCGCTAATGAGCGCGCCGATGCGTCAGATTCTGCGCCAGCAGGCTCAGGCTGAGCGCACCCAACGCCGCGCCGATCGCGTTGCGCCTCCCAAGCCGCCGCTCGTGAACCTTCGAACGGTGGCGCGCTTCCTTGACGGCAGGGACGTTCGAGATCAGCCAGCTCACCACGGGCCCCATCTTCGCTATCACCCGCTCGTCGACAGCGTTGCGGCGGAGCCTCGATCCGGCCTCTTCAACCAGGTTGCGGGCCCGTTTGCCGAGGTGCCGGGAGGTTCTGCGGGCGGCCTTGCCTCCCTTCTTCAAAGCGTGCAGGGCCTGGCTGCGGGCAAGGGCGCGGTGGTGGCCACCGACTTCGGGATCGAGCAAGTACATGAGGCCGGCGCCCAATCCCGCGCCAAGACCGGCGCTCCCCAGAAGACCTAATCTCTGTTTATGCATACTGCCTCCTTCCAGGTCAAGAGAATCCCCGCCGGGCGCTCAGCGGCGCTGGCTGGCGGACCTCTCTCCGCGGCATGGAGAATCCCTCCACACCACACCTGCAGTCACCCGTCTGCAAGCGCTGTACCGGCTCCAATCAGAGTCTCAAAGCAGCGGCGCGTGGCGCCGGTGCGTGAGGCTTTTGGCCAGGAGACCCAGGCTGGCCGCCCCCAGCGCCGCGCCGATCTTGTCGCGCCGTGTAAAGCGTCTCCGGCCTTCGCCCTGCAGCGCGGAGATGTTTCCGGGCTGTTCATGGACGTCCAGCCGGTTTTCCACCCCGCAGACGCCCTTCACGGAATTGACGGCGGAAAGCAGGGGGTCGACTTCCGAAGCGAGGACCGGTCCGCTCAGCACCACGCAGCCATCCTGGGCCGCCACTTCGATGGCCGAGGGGTGAGAGACCAACCGGCCGATTTTCGAACGGACCCGGTCGCGGAGAATGTCGTCGTCCACTGCAACCCGGCGCAGCGACGAACGGGCCTCCGCCAGCCGTCCTTTGGTCCGGTTCCCCAGATCGCGCGAGGTCTTGCGCGCGGTCTCGCCGCCTTTCTTCAGCAGATGTACCGCTTTGTCGCGGGCGAGCGCCCGGCGACGACCGCCACCCTGAGGATCGAGGAGGTACATGAGGCCGGCGCCCAGGCCTGCGCCGAGGCTGGCGCTGCCGGCCAGAAGCCATTGTCGTTTGTTCATTCACCGCCTCCTTCCAGTTGAGGAGGCCCCCGGGCGGGCGCCCGACGGTGCCGGGAGAGGAGAGCAGCGGCGCGAGAATTCGCGGTTTCGAGTCTCGGAAGCGCTGGCCGGCGGCCTCTTTTCAATCGGCTCGAGGGACGGGGAAGCTCTCCCGCCCTCTCGCAGAATGAAATGCAAGCGCTGTACCGGCCTAGATCTCGGTGATATCCACGCCGCCGTTGGTCGTGCGGATATACAGCTTGCCGCCGCCGCCGTTGATGTCGCCCCTCAGTCTGTGCTTGCCCGGCTGGCCGCCTTCGACGGCGAACTCGCTGTGCACGCGGCCGTTCGTCGTCGCCGCGTCGATCGACAGCCGCGCCTCGCGCGGCAGGCGCAGCGAGACGTGGCCGTTGGTGGTCTCGAAGGTCAGATCGCTCGTGTCTGGGAGGTCGGTCAGCTCCGCCTCGATGGAGCCGTTGGTGGTGGTGGCGCGCAACGCTCCGGCGGAGCGGCGGACGTCGATGCCGCCATTGACCGTCCCCAATTCCAGTTCGCCCTCGACGTCGGCCACGTCGATGCCGCCGTTGGTCGTCTCCAGCCGCGCCTTGCCGCGGGTGCCGGTCACCGTCAGGCCGCCGTTGACGCTCACCAGGTCGAGCGCGGCGCGCCGCGGCACGTGGAGGCGGTAGGTGACGCCGACGCTCGCTTCGTTGCCGAAGATCCAGTCGAAAAAGCCGTTCCCCTGCTTGGGGATCTTGGTCTCGATCCGCACGCCGCCGGCGTCCTGGACGATCTCGATCCGCACCTTTTCCATGATCTCCCGCGCCCGCTCGGCACTGCCGGCCTTCACCTTCTTCTCGGCCTCGATCTTCACCTCGGTGCGGTCCCAGGACTCGACGGTCACGGCGCCGTTGACGTTGGAGAGCCGCACCTCGGCCCCGGCCCGCAGGGGCACCGTGCGGTTGAACGGCTCCTTCAGAGTGGCCGCTTCGGCGGTCGCGGCGACGAGCAGCAAGCCGAGGAGGAGCAAGAGAATCCAGCGCAGTTTCGGGGCGTGCATCGGCGGTCCCTCCTTTTCTTTCCTATCCCTACGCTGGAAGGTGGAAAAAGGTTACAGGTTCCGACCGTGATTCGCCGCATCCGGGCGGGCGAGGAATCAGTACAATCGGCGCGGGAGGGCAGTGGCAGTGTCAGGACAACCGAAGACGGACGATCTCGAGCTGCTCCTGCAGGTCATGCCGCCGGCGGTGCGCTCGGCCATCGAAAGGCACCAGCGGCGCGGAGAGTTGCTCGAGGTGGTGCTCGATCTCGGCCGGCTGCCCGAGGCTCGCTTCCCGGACGGCGGCGAGCAGCTCTCGGACGAGCCGGTGATCCGCGACGACATCGCCTACGTGGTG
Organism: Thermoanaerobaculia bacterium; assembly: GCA_036002325.1. Taxonomy (GTDB): domain Bacteria; phylum Acidobacteriota; class Thermoanaerobaculia; order Multivoradales; family UBA5704; genus DATARR01. The sequence continues at coordinate 55,929 of DASYTJ010000008.1, forward strand.
GAGCGCATCGGCCGCTTCGGCAAGGACAACCGGGCGGGCATCGAGCGTACCCTTCACCGCATCTCGGCGATCCGCAACCGGGTTGGAGACGCCGTCGGCCTGACCTGCCGCGTCGGCCGCGCCGTCTTCGGCACGGTGGACATCCTGCGCGACGTCATCGAGGCCGGCCAGTCGATCCTGCTGCTCGGCCGCCCCGGCGTCGGCAAGACCACGCTGCTGCGCGAGGCGGCGCGCGTGCTGGCGGACGATCTCAACAAGCGGGTGATCGTGGTCGACACCTCGAACGAGATCGCCGGCGACGGCGACGTGCCGCATCCCGGCATCGGCCGCGCCCGGCGCATGCAGGTGCCCTCGCCCGACGAGCAGCACGCGGTGATGATCGAGGCGGTGGAAAACCATATGCCGGAGGTCATCGTCATCGACGAGATCGGCACCACCGCCGAAGCCCTGGCGGCGCGCACCATCGCCGAGCGGGGCGTCCAGCTCATCGCCACCGCCCACGGCAACACGCTGGACAACCTGCTGCAGAACCCCACCCTTTCGGACCTCGTCGGAGGAATCCACGCCGTCACCCTTTCCGACGAGGAGGCGCGGCGGCGAGGCACCCAGAAGACGGTCCTCGAGCGCAAGGCACCCCCGACCTTCGATGTGCTGATCGAGATTCAGGACCGGGATCGCCTGGCCGTGCATCACGACGTCGCCGAAGTGGTGGACCGCTTCCTGCGCGAGGTGCCGCCCCGGCCCGAGCTGCGGACGCGGACGGCCGGGGGCGAGGTGGAGATCCGCAAGGCCGAGCGGCCGGAGCGGGCGGTTGCAGGCGCGCGGCCGGCGCGGCCCGCCTCCCCATGGTTCGCGACTCCGGTCGCCGAAGACGGAGAACCGGAAGAGCCCGAGGCCGCCGCCGCGCCGCCGGCGAAAGCGCTCCACGGCAAGACCGTGCGCATCTTCCCCTACGCCGTCAGCAAGGCGAAGCTGGAGCGTGCCCTGCGCAAGTTCCGCGTCTCAGCCTATCTCGTCGACGATCTCGACGACGCCGACATGGTGGTGACCCTGAAGTCGCAGGAGCGCCGCCAGCCCCGCCGCCTGCGCGACGCTCATGGCCGCGGCATACCTTTCTACGTGGTGCGGAGCAACACCATCGTCCAGATGGAGAACTTCCTGCGCGGCGTCTTCGGAGTCGACGATCACATGGCCGGCGACGAGGAGGCGCTCCGTGAGGTGGAAGAGGCCATCGACGAAGCCCTGGAGCAGGGAAAGCCCGTCGAGCTGCAACCGCAGAACAACCACCTGCGGCGGCTGCAGCATCAGATCGTCGAGCGCTACGGCTTGACCTCGCAGAGCAAAGGCGAGGAGCCGTACCGGCGGGTGGTGATTTTTCCGGGGTAAGGCCGTTCGCTGGGTTCTCGGTCGTTGGTGCGATCTGCCCTTCGAAACCTCACCCCCTGGCCCCCTCTCCAGCGAAGCTGGAGAGGGGGAAGAACGGCGAAGACATGCAG
>DASYTJ010000009.1:0-68883 GCA_036002325.1 Thermoanaerobaculia bacterium
GGGCCGACTTGAGCGCCGCCGATCTGAGCCGAGCCGATCTGCGCAAGGCGACGTTCCGTGATTCCAACCTTGCCTACGCCAAGTTGACCGGTGCCACTCTTCAGGCGTACTTGCGATCCTGTGATCTTCATGGCGCGGATCTTTCGCAGGCGGACTGCCATGAAGTCGCGCTCGAAGGCGTGGATCTCAGTCACGCCGACCTGACCGGCATCGATTTGACCAAGGCAAGATTGCACGATGTGAACCTCTTCAACGCGAAGCTGTGTGACGCGAAGCTGTCCGGTGCAGCGATCATCGATTCGAATCTGACGTTTGCCGACCTTACCGGCGCGAATCTTTCGTCGGCCGATCTGACTTCCTCCAACCTCTCTTCAGCGAAATTGATTCGAACGGTGCTTTCCGGGTCGAATCTGAATGGTGCTACGCTGATCGCCGCGTCCGTCAAGGAGAGCGATCTTGCGAACGCGAATCTGACTGCCGCGGTTCTTGTCGGCACTGACGTCACGGATTGCGACCTTCGGGGATGCAAGGTGTTCGGCGCCTCCGTGTGGAACCTGAAGGGCACTCCGAAGGATCAGTCCGGTCTCATCGTTACTCCTCGCGGTGAACCTACGGTGCGAGTGGACGATCTCGAAGTCGCTCAGTTCATCTATCACCTGATCCGGCACGAGAAGCTGCGGCGAGTCATCGACGCGATGACCGGACGCGCCGTGCTCATCCTGGGCCGATTCACTCCCGGACGGATGGCGGTACTCGAAGCGATCGCCGATGAGCTCCGCAGGCTGGGGGAGCTGCCGATCATCTTCAACTTCGACAAGCCGGTCGACCGGAATACGTCCGAGACCGTCCGCATCCTCGCGGGTCTGAGCAAATTTCTCATCGTCGACTTGACCGACCCCAAGAGCACCCCTTATGAATGCCATTTGACGATTCCTGATCTCGTCGTACCGGTCTTCCCGATCATTCAGCAGGGACAGAGCGAGTTCTCCATGTTCGAGGACCTTTACGACTATGACTGGGTCCTCGAAGGTTGGGAGTACCGGGACATAAACGATCTGCGGGCGAATGTCGCCGTGATTCGCGAGGACGCTTTGCGCAAGAGAGAAGAGATCGGCGGGAGACGAATGCAGCGGCGGAAGGGCTTTCGTCAATCGCTGCGACCCGGGAGCGGAGACTAGCTTGGAGCAGGCGCGGAGCCTTGCTACCAGCCTGACAGGGAGGAAGGATGAAGATCAGCGCATGGGTAGAGAATCGTGCGGGCCAGCATCACGTTTCCCTGAGCACGAACGGGGCTCGCGTGACGTTGAGCGAGGTTGAACCTGTCTCAGTATGGAAGGGTGGTGCGTGAATGCATGCCGCTCTTGTGAAGTTGACGATTGATCCAGCGCGGGCGCCGGCCGCGGCCGCTGCGTTCACGAACGAAATCCTGCCGCGAGTGAAATCTGCTGAGGGCTTCGTCGGCGGTTATTGGCTGGATCCTGTTGACGGCGAGGGCTTCGGTTTCGTGCTCTTCGATACGGAGGAGCAAGCGCGTCGTGCGACGCCTCCGGCGAGCGACTGGTCGGCGCCAGGGGTGACGGTCCTCGATGTGGATTTCCGGCGCGTGGCTGTCGCCATCCCGTGATACGATCCGCGCCGGCCGGCGTGGGCGGCCAACGGTCCGCGTGAAGGGTTGAACCCACCCGCTAGACCTGGTCGACGGTCGTTAACCCCTGACTTCCAGCCCGAGAGACGCGGACGCCGGGCGCTACGGAAGGAAGGGTGTCCATGCTGAGCTCCGATCTCCCCGAACGTGCGTCTCTCGAATACCTGAAAAAGCTGGCCAAGGAGCGGTTGCGTGAGCTGCGCCGGACGGCTCACGGAGCTCGCCTGTCCGACGCCCAACTCGCCGTCGCGCGCGATTACGGATTCTCAAGCTGGCGGGCTCTGAAGGTCGAGGTGGACCGCCGGAGGTCTCCCGTGCTCGCGGCGTTCTTCGCGGCGTGCGCCGGAGCAAATCTCGGGACGTTGCGCGACCTCCTGCAGCGCGATCCCAACCTCGTTCGCGAGCGCGATCCCGACGGCGCGACCGGGCTCCATCTGGCGGTGCGTCACGCCGACGCGGTCCGCCTGTTGCTGCAGCACGGCGCAGATCCGAACGCCCGTGACGTGGGCGACAACGCGCTGCCGCTGCATTTCGCGGCCGGGGGCGGCCCCCTCGACTCGGTGAGGGCGTTGCTCGACGCGGGCTCGGACGTGCACGGCTTCGGCGACGTGCATCGCCTGGAGGTGATCGGTTGGGCCACCGTCTTCGCGGAGGCGCGCCGGGACGTGGTGGACCTGCTCGTCGAGCGCGGCGCCCGCCATCACGTTTTCTCCGCGATTGCCCTGGGAGATCTCGATCGTCTTCAGCGCATCGTCGAAGACGATCCGGAGGCGATCGCGCGGCGGCTGTCGCGATTCGAGCAGGAGCAGACGGCGCTGCACTATGTGATCGCGCCGCCGGACGGGCTCGTCGGCGGTTTGTTCCGGACCGGTGAGCACTACCGCACGCTCGATCTCCTGATCGATCTCGGCGCGGACCTGGAAGCCGAGGACGCGAAGGGGCGCACGCCGTTGGCGGTCGCCATGCTGCGGGGCGACCGGGAGGCGATGAAACGCTTGCACGCCGCCGGAGCCAGGAAACCGCAGCCGCTCGAAGAAACACGGCGGGATACGGCTTCGGCCCAGGCGGCCTCGATCAACAGGCTGACGCCGATGCTGGGCGTGCCGGACATGGAGGCCACGGTGGCCTGGTACCGATCGATCGGGTTCGAGCTCGCCGGCAGCCACTCGCAGGAGGGCAGGATGGATTGGGCTTCCCTGACGTTCGGCGCTACAGAGATCATGTTCGTGCCTTTACCTGAGGCGGGACGCGAGTCGACCGCGGGGATCAGCCTCTGGTTCAACACGGACCGGCTCGACGATCTGTACTCGCTCTTCAAACGTTGGCAGCTCGAGCGATCCCGCGCCCTGCTGGCGGAGGAGACGACGAGTGTGCCGGAGGTGCGGTTCACCGTCGATCTTTACACGGCTTTCTACGGCCAGCGGGAGTTCGGCATTCGTGATCCGAACGGGATCACTCTGTATTTCTGTCAGCCGGTGGAGTAGGGTTACCCCGTGGATTGCCGCGCCAGCTGCGGGGCATGCTGCATCGCCCTCTCCATCTCCTCACCTATTCCAGGCATGCCCGGCGGCAAGCCGGCCGGCGTGCGTTGCGTCCAGCTCACCGCCGACAACCGCTGCCTGCTGTTTGGCCAGCCCGAGCGGCCGGAGGTCTGCGTCCGCCTGCGGCCGTCCGAGGAGATGTGCGGCGCGACGACAGCGGACGCCATGGCCTATCTCTCCTTCCTGGAGCAGGTGACGGCACCGCGGAGTGAAGAATGACGAATTCAGAATGACGAAGAGCGTGTCAGCAATCCGCCTTTCTTCATTCTAGATTCGCCATTCTTCATTTTCCTTCACTGTCCCGTTCCCTGAGAACGGAACGTCCTTTATGATGGACTGCTGTCGAAAGAGAGAACCCTTGTCTTCTCTCTAGGCACACACATCCGTAAGGCTCGAGTTCGAACCTCAAAGGAGATCGCGTATGTCTGAAGACGATTCGATCGGAAGAGGGGAAGAGAACGCCAAGGATGAACTGAGCCGGAGGACCTTCCTCCGCCTGGGCGCCGTCGCGGGCGCCGGAGCTCCTCTGGCAGGCATGCTGGGAAGCGCCGCCGCCGCTGCCGCTGCGCCGCTGCCGCTGAGCGATGGCGCCATCGCTCTCGAGGAAGCGACCATCGCCGAGATGCAGGCGGCGATGGCCAAGGGGGGCCTGACGTCTCTGGCCCTGGTCAACATGTACCTGGAGCGCATCCAGACGATCGACGAGAGCGGTCCGGGCCTCAACTCCGTGCTGGAGGTCAATCCCGACGCCCGCCGCATCGCCAAGCAGCTCGACCGCGAACGCAACAAGGAGGGGCACGTCCGGGGGCCGCTGCACGGCATCCCGATCATGCTCAAAGGCAACATCGACACGGCCGACGACATGAGCACGACGGCCGGCTCGCTCGCATTGGTGGGCGATCCGCCACATCAGGATGCCACAGTGGCGGCCCGGCTGCGGGCCGCGGGAGCCGTGATCCTGGGCAAGACAAACCTCTCGGAGTGGGCCAACTTCCGCGGCTTCAACTCCTCCAGCGGCTGGAGCGGCCAGGGCGGTCAGACCCGCAATCCCTATGTGCTCGACCGCAACCCCTGCGGCTCGAGCTCAGGCTCGGCCGCATCCGTGGCGGCGAATCTCTGCGCCGCGGGCCTGGGGACGGAGACCGACGGCTCGATCGTCTGTCCCGCGACCATCAACGGCACCGTGGGCATCAAGCCGACCGTGGGCTTGACCAGCCGCGCCGGCGTCATCCCGATCTCGCACACCCAGGACACGGTCGGACCGCACGCCCGCACGGTGGCGGACGCCGCGGCCGTGCTCTCCGCGCTGGTGGGGGTCGATCCGCGCGATCCGGCCACGGCGGCGAGCGCCGGCCATTTCTCCACCAACTACACGCAGTTCCTCGACTCCGACGGCCTGCGCGGCGCGCGTATCGGTGTGGCGCGGACCGGCGGGTTCACCGGCTATAGCGAAGAAACGGACGCCATCTTCGAGCAGGCGCTGGAAGCCATGGCGGACGCCGGCGCGGTGCTCGTTGATCCCGCGAATATCCCGACGATCGACGAGCTCAACGCCGATCTCGCCGAGATCATCGTGCTGGTCTTCGAGTTCAAGCGCGACCTGAACGCCTATCTCGCGACCCGCACGGGAGTACCGGTCCATACAATGGCCGACGTCATCGCCTTCAACAACGCCCATGCGGCGCAGGAGTTGCAGTACTTCGGCCAGGACTGGTTCCTGCTCTCACAGGACGAATTCTTCTCCGAACAGGAGTACAACGACGCTCTGATTCGGGGGCACCTGCTCGCGGGGGCGAACGGCATCGACGCCATCCTCGCGGAAAAGAATCTGGACGCCCTGGTGGCGCCCACGGGATCTCCTTCCTGGCCGACCGACCTCATCAACGGCGATCACTTCACGGGCGCCAGCTCCGGCCCGTGCGCCGTCGCCGGCTATCCGATCATCAACGTTCCCGCGGGCTTCGTCTTCGGGCTACCGGTGGGGATCAGCTTCATGGGCACGGCGTTCAGCGAGCCGACCCTCATCAAGCTGGCCTCCGGCTTCGAGCACGTGACCCAGGTTCGGCGCCCGCCCACCTACATCCCCACCGAGCCTTTACCGCGAGGGATCGACGCCTTCAGCGGCAAGTCGGCCGCCGCCAAGGTTCGCCTCGAGAAGATGATGGACCGGCTGTCGGCCAAGCCTGCCTTCCGTTCCCTCCTGCGCCATCTGTAAGTCGAAGCATACCGCAGGGACGCGATTGCCGCGTCCCTGCGGTCATCTCTCCGTCCTTCCGTTCGTATCGGCTCCGATGCAGCCCATCGTGTTATGGGGTATTGACATTGGTGATCAGGCCATGCTAAAAGGAAAGATAGCGCGCAAAGGGTCCTTATCCGGGTTCGGACCAGCTCCAACTCCTCTGCACCGTCTTTAGATGTCCTATATGCGGTAAGCGGGAAATAGTTGTACGAAGGGCGGGAAATAGTTGTACGAAGGGAGACCGACCCTATGCGAAAGAACCGCTCGTTGTTGATCCCTCTTGTCATTCTCCTCCTGCCACTGAGCTCGGTATGGGCTGCACCGAAGAGAAGGGTAGAGCCCCCGCGGCTCTATGCCCTCGAAAAAACTGCTCAACCGGAGGTAAGCCGAGATCTCGTGCCGGATGCCGCCGAGGAGTTCCTTATAGAGGTAGACCCGGCCGTAGTCGCAGCGAATCCACCGGCATTCATACTCGACCTTCCCGACCTTCGCCCACTCAAGGCCGTGCGCACTCGCTTCGTGGTCTATGGGCCTGAGTGGAAGAGTTGGTTTGGCACCTTACGCTATTCTGGTAAGGGCGGCGCAGATACAGGGTTCATCCACATCGGTTATCACGGAGATCAGATCACCGCTCTCATCGACTTCGGGGGCGAGCGCTATCGGATCGTCGGCGGCCATGGAGAGCGTCACCGGCTGGTCAGGCTCTCCAGTGAATTGAGCCCGCCGCCCTGCGGACTTGAGGACGAGTCCGGCTCCGGTGAGGAGCCGCTGTTTGGGGAGGACCAAAGCCAGGACAATCCCTCTCCCGCCGCGAAGACCGCGGCTGCCGCTACCGCCTTCAAAGTCGCTACCCGCATCGATGTTCTCGCCGTCTACCCTAAAGCGTTCTTTGCCATGAGCGCTTCGGTTGAAAACAGCCTCTTCACCTTTATTCAGGACTCGACCTCGCTGGCCAATAACGCATTCGCCAATAGCAGTGTCAATGCCTTTTATAACCTGGTCGGTATCGTGCCCGTCCTTGACGGCCAGCCGACGACGGGGATCTTTTCCAGCCTTGATTGGCTGAACAGCGAGACGGCGGAACTCTCGGCTCTTCGCAACGCGTTCGGCGCTGACGTCGTTACAGTTTACGTTCCTTTCGAGTGGAGCTCGCCGAACTACTGTGGTGTCGCCAATCTGCCGCAGGTGGGAGGAGGATTCAACCCGGGCCCCGGAGCCTTCGGCCAAAAGGCCTATACCGCCAATCGCAACGGCTGCGGCTTGGACGACTTCACTCTTGCTCATGAGATTGGTCACAATTATGGCATGCGCCACAATGACGATACAAACGACTCGCTGGATCTGTTTCTCTACGGACGCGGCCACCTGCTCACGGTCAGTGGACAGACCAAGGCCACGGTCATGGGGTGCTACTGCGTGAGTGGGTGCGTCGCTGGCGGCGCTGCCGTCTGCAACCGCATCTCGTACTTCTCGGACCCCAACATCTTCTACCTGGGAGTCCCAACGGGTGTCGCGCCCGCGGGTAGTGATCCAGGACGCAATAACGCTCTTGTTGCCCGCAACCAGGTGGGCTCTTATGCCGGCTTCCGATCGCAGAGCACGAATACTCCACCTACCGCGAACTTCACCGTCTCCTGCTGCGGTCTCCTCTGCGCTTTTGACGCATCGAGCTCCTCCGACAATACGCCTCTGCCCACAACCGCTGCCAATTACAGGTGGGACTTCGGCGACGGAACGACGGCCACCGGCAGGACCTCGGGCCGTGCCTACGGGTCCGCAGGCTCATATAGAGTCCATCTGGTGGTCTACGACAGCGGCGGGCAAACCGACGTCGTGTGGAAGGTGGCGTACCCGCAGGGCACTTGTCCTCCACCTCCCTAAGACTGACTTACCCGAGAGATCTCGAACCGGCCGGCGCGAGGAATTCCCAGCGCCGGCCGCTCACTTCGCCACGACTCCCCGGAACCCGCGGCCGATGAGGGCCGCGATATCCGCTAGCACCCGCGGGAAGGCGAGGCCGCCGGGGCAGGCGAGATAGCGGGGCTCCCAGACCGGTTCGAATTTGTCCTTGTAGTGGCGCAGGCCCTGGAAGTTGTAGAAGTGCTCGCCGTGGCGGAAGACCAGGGCGCCGAGCCGGCTCCACAGCGGCGCGATCGCCCGCGCTTCCAGGCCCGCCAGCGGTGCCATGCCGAGATTGAACCAGCGATATCCCTGCGCGGCTCCCCAGAGCATCATTGAGACGAAAAGGTAGTCCATCACCCCGGCAGGAGCAGCGGCCGAATACCGCATGAGATCGACCGAGAGCTCGTCCTTGTCCCCTCCTGGCCAGACGTTGGCGAAGGCCACGAGCGTACCCTCGCGGCGTACGAGAGCCGTCGGGAACCGTGCCAGATAGTCGCGGTTGAAGGAGCCGAGGGAGAAGCCTTTTTCCCGTGTGCTGCGGGTGCTCAGCCAATCATCGGAGATCCTCGCCAGCTCTGGCAGGTAGGCCGCCACCTGCTCGGCGGCGATCACTTCGAAAGTGCAACCCTCTTCTTCGGACTTGCGGTAGGCGTGGCGCAGCTTCTTGCGGTTGCGTCCTTCGAGGGAAAAGCCGGCGAGAGACACTCGGCCCTCCTCGCCCAATTTCACCAGCGCGAGGCCGAGATCGACGTAGAGGTGCAGGCTCTTCTCGCTGACCTGATAGAAACAGGTCCAACCGGCGTGGCGATCTACCAGCTCGCGGAACCTCCAGACGAGGTCGGCACGCTCGTGCACGGGGCTCACCGGATCTCCCATCGAAACCCAGCTCCGGCGTTCGACGCTGAACATGACGAAAGCAGTCCCGGCCGGATTGAAGAGGAGCTGCTTGTCGCCGAGCAGGGAGAGATAGGCGTAGGTCCGTGGGAAGGCGGCGGCGATGGCGGCGGCGCGAGCGACTTCTTCGCCGGCCGGCACCACCGGCTCGGGTATCGCGGGGCGGAGCAGGCGCCACAGAGCGACGCCGAGCGCCAGGGCCGCCACTCCCACAGAAGCGCGGAGGAATCGGGGAGCGTTGCCGAAGAGGGTGAAGTGCCACCACAGGTCGTGCGAGTAGTTGACGTGCTTGTAGGCGAAGAGTCCCAGCCAGACGGTGCCCAAGATGACGATGGCCACGCTCCAACCCGGCGTGAACGGCTCGGCGGTGAGGGAAGCCTTGCGGTAGAAGTGCCGATGGCAGGGCGCGAGGGCGGCGAGCATGACGGCGAGAATGAGGGCCTCCTCCCAATCGAGGCCTTTGGCGAGCGATAGCACGATGCCGCTCGCCAGCAATGCCATCGTGAGCTGGTAGGCCGCGTCGAGGCGACGCTGCAGGCCGATGGCGAGAAACAGCAGGGCCACCCCGGCGAGGCTGCCGAGAAAATGGGAGATCTCGATGACCGGCAGGGGCAGGAAGTCCTGCAGCCAGGAGAGACGCGAATGGACGGCCGGGGTCGCGCCCGAGACGAGCAGGACGGCGCCACCGAGAAAGGTGGTGACGGCGAAGATCTGCGGCACCACGTCCGGCACGCGCTCGCCGAAGAAACGCGCGATGCGTCCCACCTGCTCCCGCCGCCGGACGACCTCATGAACCCCGAGCGCCGCTGCCGCCGTGAGGAGCGGCAGGAAGTAGTACACGCCGCGGAAGGCCACCAAGGCGGCCAGCAGTTGGGGGCGCGGCAGCTCGTGAGGGAGCAGCAGTACCATCAGCGTCTCGAAGACGCCCAGCCCCGCCGGAACCTGGCTCAGCAATCCCGCCACCTGAGCGAACAGAAAGGTGCTCAGGAAGGTGAGAAACGCAAGATTCCAGGAGGAGGGCAGCAGGACGTAGAGCACGGCGGCGGCGAGGGCCCAGTCGAGGGAAGCGATGGCAACCTGAGCGGCAGCGATCGGCGGGCGAGGGAGGGCAAGCTCCATCCCTTTGAGCGAAACCGGCCGCCGCCACCATACCGAGGCGGCGAGATAGACGACGACCAGCGCCAGGAAGACCGCCCCGAGCGGCTGCGCGGTGGCGACTCCCAGGTGCAGCGACGAAGGCACCGCCAGGGGCGCGAAGAGGAACGTCGTCCCCGAAAGACCGAAAAAGCCCAGCCAGAAGGTGACGTAGCCGAAGAGCATCACCCGCGTGATCTCGACCGCGGTGAGCCCCCAGCCGGAGTAGAGGCGCACGCGCAGCGGCGTTCCGGTGAGCAGCGAGAATCCCAGGCTGTTGCTCAGCGCGTAGCCGGTGAACGAGGCGAAAGCGAGCTTCCAGTAGGCGAGGCGCTTGCCGAGATCGAGGAACGCCAGAGCGTCATAACCGGTGAGAGTGAGATAGCTGCAAGCCGTGAGGCCGAGCGCCAGCAGCGCGCGGTCCGCCGTCAGGCTCTCCAGGAAGCGGATGACCTCGCGGTAGTGGAAGTCCCGCAGCTCGCGGTGGAGCAGCCAGAGGGCCAGCGCGAAGAAGAACAGGCTCAGGAGCGGCTTGAGCCGGGACAAGGAGAACGTCTTCACGTGATCGATCCCGTTCGCTATCTGGCAGGTTCGGGATGCCGGTCAATGCGCGGCTTTTTCTCTTAGGATCAAGCTGGCGACGGATTCATAGTCTCCCCCGAAATGGTGCGCTCCCGAGAGCGCGACGACCCGGCCGAGAGAGGGAGCGATCTCCGGGCAGAGGCTGTCGTCCTCCTTGCTGCCGTACAGACAGAGGAGACGGCGGCCGGCCAGCTTCTTCACCTCGGGCAGGACCGGCAGCTCCGAGCCCCCGCCGACTCCCAGCCACTCGCTGACGTGGAACTCGAAGCTCGTTGAACGCTCCGGTCCCAGCAGGGCGATGAGACCGACCCGGTCGAGCAGGTCCGCAGGCAGACGGTTGGCCAGGAACGGCAGGACCTCCGCTCCCAGAGAGTAGCCGATCAGCAGCGCCTCCTTGCGGTTCCAGACGGCGAGATAGTGACGCAGGATCCGTTCGAGGTCCCGTGCCGCGCCGTCGGGGGTCCGGGCGGTCCAGAAGTACCGCAGCGAATCGAGGCCCACCACCGGCACGCCTTTGCCGGCGAGCGCTGCCGCCACTTCGCGATCGAGCCCGGCCCAGCCGCCATCGCCGGAGAGGATCACCGCCAGAGCATCGCCGCCGGTGCCGCGCGGCGGTACCTCGACGAGCGGCAAATCCTCCAGCTCTTTGGATCCTGCCGGCTGCGTGGCCGCACCCTCGGCCCCAACGAGGTGGCGGAAGCTCTGACGGAACTGCGGCACCCAGCGGGCCTGCTTGCCGAAGCCGTGTCCGACTTGCGGCAGCAGGACCACCTCGCTCCCCTTGACCTTGGATGCGTAGCCGACGACGTCGTCCTTGAAGCAGACCTTGTCCGACTCGCCCTGAAAAGCGATCCAGGGCTGCTCGAGGCTGCTGGTGGGAAGGAAGCTGATGCCCTTGCCTTGCGGGCCCGGCTCGCCCTTGAGGCCGTGGCCTTCGCAGAAGGGGTGGCGGAGCGGCAGGTCCGGACAGAAGCCCATGCTGATGGCGCCGCGGAAGGTGTTCGGCGGCGCCTGCACCAGGGCCGCGTAGACCAGCGTCGCGCCCGAGGAGTAGCCCACCAGCACCGGCGTCACATAGCTCGGGAAACCGAGCTTCTTCTGGATCAGCTTGCTCAGCGCTTCGAGGTCGGCGGCGGGGTAGGAGCAGGTCTCCTTGGAGGCCGCGAGCTGCTTCAGATAATGCGGCACGTTGATGCCTGCCACCACCGAGTCCATACCGGCGAGGATCTTCGCCATCTCGACCACGCCCTGGTTCCAGCCGCCGTCACCGGAAAAGAAGAGAACGACGTGCCGGGGGTGCGGCGACTCGCGGTACAGAGCCACGGTGCCGAAGCGGCCGTAGGTCAGCGACTCGGGCGCGGCAACGTCCTTCGGGAAAACCGGGACGGCCAGCATGGAGAGGACGAATCCGAAGAGAACAATCTTGTTGAACACAGCCGTTGCTCCTTGCGGGCCGGTTCAGAACCAGCCCTTGCGGCGGAAGTAGAGGACGAGCGCACCGGCGACGGCCGCCATGATCGCGAGGGAGAAGGGATAGCCGAAGTACCAGTTGAGCTCAGGCATGTTGAGCGGGCTCTTCGCGGTGTTGAAGTTCATGCCGTAGACGCCGGCGATGAAGCTCAGCGGGATGAAGATGGTCGAGATGATGGTGAGCACCTTCATCACCTCGTTGAGCCGGTTGCTGGCGCTCGAGAGGTAGACCTCCAGCAGGCCCGAGGCCAGATCGCGGTAGGTCTCGATCATGTCGATCACCTGGATCGTGTGGTCGTAGCAGTCGCGCAGGAAGACCCGGATCTCCGGACGGATGAGGTGGGCCTCTTCCCGTTGCAGGGCATTGATCACTTCGCGCTCCGGCCAGGCGGTGCGCCGCAGCATCAGCAGCTCGCGTTTGATACGGTGGATCTCGTTGAGCGTCGAGGGCTCGGGATGCAGGATCACCGCGTCCTCCAGCTCCTCGATCCGTTCGCCATAGGTCTCCAGGACGGGGAAGAACTCGTCGATGAGGGCGTCCACCAGCGCGTAGAGCAGATAGTCGGGTCCCATGCGGCGGATCTGCCCTTTGCCGTGGCGGATGCGCTCGCGCACCGCTTCGAAGGAATCCCCCGGCACCTCCTGGAAGGTGATGACGTAGTTGTTGGCCAGGAAGAAACTGATCTGCTCGATGTTGAGATCTTCGGTCTTTCTATAGAGCGACTTCATCACCAGGAAGTGATAGCCCCCGTAGTCCTCGAGCTTGGGACGCTGGCCGCAGTTGAGGACGTCTTCCAGAGCCAGCGGATGGAAGCCGAAATGCTGGCCCAGCTTCTCGATCAGGCCGACGTCGTGGAGCCCCTCGATGTTGATCCACGTCACCGTGGGGCTGTCGCGAAAGGGGAAGACGTCCTCGATCTTCGAGATTCGCTTTTCCTCGAAGTGATCGGGGGCGTAGTCGATCAGTGTGACCCGCGCCGGTTCGGCGCCGGGTGCCTCGATCGGGCGGAGCGTGCCGGGCGCGGTCCCCGGCCTGTGGTACCGCTTTCCCAACTGAGTTTTGCCCCGGCGCGCCATCCCCTCCTCCTTGCCGCCCCGATGGGCGGTGGAGGCCATTATGTAGCAGAGATCTCGAGAAGGGGCCGCTTACTCGCAGCCGCCCCCCGTCAGGCTGGCGACGGCGGCGCAGGCGTCGACCTGAACGAGGTGCGTGGGGTTCAGCGGACGGGCGGTCTTGCGGATGATCTCGGCGATCCGGGCGGGAGCGAGCTTCGGGTCTTTCTCCACCAGCAGGGCGGCCACACCGGAGACCTCGGCGGCGGCGAGGGAGCTGCCGGAAAAGAAGTCGTAGGATGCCTTGGGTATCGTGGTGAGGATGTCCACGGCCGGGGCCGCCAATGCCGGGAGCTGGGCCTGGGCAGTTCCGGGCGCCGCGGGCCCTCCCTTCAAGTCGTCGCTGCCGATGATGCCGATCACCCCTTGGTAGCTGGCGGGAAAGTCGCGCGACGGACCGCCGTTCGCGGCCACCACGACGATGCCCTTCGACAGAGCGACGCCGATCAGCCTGCCGAGCAGCGGGTCCGGCGGCCCCCCGAGGCTGAAGTTGAGCACCTGGGTCCCTTTGGTGATGGCGAAGTCGATGGCCTTGGCGAGGGTGTAGCTGTTGCAGACCGCCTCGCGCGACCCCGGGGGCTGCTGCCAGCACGCTTTGAGGGCATAGATCTCCGCGCCGGGAGCCACGCCGACGATGCCGACGTTGTTGGCCGAAGCGGCGATGACCCCGGCGACGGCGGTGCCGTGGACGTCCGTCGTGAAGGTCCGCTCGCCGCGGTCGACGAAGTTGTTGGCCACGGTGACCCGCTCGCGCAGGTCGGGATGATCGAAGTCGACGCCGGTGTCCACCACGGCGACGCGGACTCCCTTTCCCGTCGCCAGGCGATGGGCCCGGTCGAGGCGCAGCGTCTGGTAATTGTGCTGCAGGTGAGCGTAAGGATCGTTCTTGTCTTGCGCAGCCAGGGTCGAGAAGGTCTCGACCGTCTGGGCCGAGCTGACGCGCCGGTCGGAAGCGAGCCGGCGCGCGAGATCGCGGGCCGACCGGCCGGCAGGGACCTCGAAGACCACGCACTGCTCGCCGAGCGAGGCCATGGTCCACGCGTAGAGGATGCGCAGGCGATAGACCTCCGACAGCTCCGCCGACGTCCGCGCCCACAGCGGCGGCGGGCCTGGCGGATAGGTGACCATCACCTGGCGGTCCGCCGGCGGCGGCTCGGCAGCGACTTCGGCGCCCTTCCCCGGGCCCGGAGAAGCACTGGCGCAGCTCAGTGCGAAGATCGCTGCCGTGAGCGCCGCGACGAATCTGCTCAACGGGATTCTCTCCCTGTCTCGTTTCCACCCACCGGCTCGGCGAACGCCACCTGGGGCTCCGAGCGCAAACGCGCAAGGACGACTTCCACGGGATCGCCGTCCGCCGGGACTTCGATGGTGTAGACGCCGATCGCCGAGGGGCCGGCGGTGATCTGGCCCCGAATTCCAAGCAGCAACTGGCGGATTTCCCGCTCGCTCGCCTGCGGAGAGAACATGGCTCGCAGACCGACCGTCGGTCCCGGCACCGCAGCAGGATCCGACAGGGTGACGTAGGTGGCGGGTGCCGCCCCTGGCGGCGCGGCGCGCGCTCGCACCGCCAGCCAGGTGACCGTCCCGACCAGCAGGAGGATGATCGCGGCCTGGGCGATCAGGGCGCGGAGCAGGGGGCCGGGAGCCGCCTCGATCACCGCGCGGAGAGGTCGCCCGCGCCACCAGCCGCCACCGCTCTGCTCCTCGCGCTCGCTCTCGTCGATGCGGGCCAGCATCCGCTGGAGCTGCACCGGGTGAGGAGAGGGAGCCCCGTCACCCGCGGCCTTCACCGCCGCCGCCGTCCGTCGGCAGGCCTCCTCCTCGTCCCGGCAATTGGGGCAGACGGCGAGATGGGACTCCACCATCTCCCTCTCTCGCTCGGCGAGACTGCCGTTCGCATGCCAGGGGAGCAGCTCCCAGATCCTCTGGTGGGTCCTCTCGCCCTGATTCAGCTCTCGCATCGTTCTCTCCTATCCGGCATAGCTCGAGATGCCCAGGCCGGGCAGCAGCTCTCTGAGGCGCCGCCGGGCGTGGAACATCCGCGTCTTCACGGTGTTGACGGGGCAGCCCACGATCTCCGCGATCTCCTGATAGGCGAGCCCATAGTAATAGGTCAGCTCGACGACCGCACGCTGCTCCGCCGGCAGGGCGCCGAGCGCCTGCCCCAGGACCCCCGCCAGCTCCCGCCGCACCGCGAGGCTCTCGGGCTCTTCGGTGTCCACGGGCTCGGGCCTCTCTCGATCTTCCTCCGCCGGTTGCTCGGGCCGCCGCGCCAGCGCTTTGAGCGCCTTGTGGTAGGCGATTCCGAAGATCCAGGTCGAGAGCCGCGACCGGCCGTCGAATCCCGGCGCGCCCTTCCACACGGCGAGCATGACGTCGTTCAGCACCTCCTCGACCAGGTCCGCCCGCCGGGTGAGCTTCAGGAGATAGCCGAAGAGACGGCGGTAATACAGATGGTACAGGGCCTCGAAGGCCTTACGGTCTTTCGCGGCCACCCGCCGGAGCAGCGCCAGCTCGTCGTTTGGTGGCATGCCTCACAGTATGTCCCCGAATGGGGGCGGGGAGTTCAACCCTGAGGGCTGAACCTTTTCCCATTGGGCTGGAACCTACGACCGAGCGCGGGCAGTCGATTTTGCAGGAGGAGGCCCTATGCCGTACCGCCGTGCCTTCGGGCTCACTGCCCTGATCGTCGCCCTCGCCATGCCCTCGCAAGCGGCGACCGTGGAGGTCCACGTGGGCGGAACGGAATTCGCCTTCAACCCTGCCACGGTCACCCTCAACGTCGGGGATACCGTGCGGTGGACGAACGACGGCGGCTTCCACAACGTCCGCGCCAACGACGGCAGCTTCCGTTGCTCCCAGGGCTGCGACGATACGGGCGGCGACGGCGATGCCTCCGGGGCGAGCTGGTCGTTCTCGCGCACCTTCAACCAGGCCGGCACCATCGGCTATCACTGCGAAGAGCACGGCACCCCGACCACCGGCATGCGCGGCACCGTCATCGTGCAGGGCGCCGGCGGCGGCGGCCAGCCCGGGACCCTCCGCCTTTCTCTCGCCAGCTACTCGGTCAACGAGGCCGCCGGATCGGCCGCGATCAACGTGCAGCGCGTCAACGGCGACGACGGCGCCGTCTCCGTGCACTACAGCGCGGCGGCGGGGACCGCGGCGGCCGGACAGGACTTCACCGCCGTGAGCGGCACCCTCTCGTGGGCGGACAACGACGACGACAACAAGAGCTTCAACGTGCCGATCGCCAACGACACGGCGGCCGAGGCGAACGAAACGATCCTGCTGACGCTTTCGAGCCCGGCCGGCGGCGCGGCGTTGGACAACACCGCCAAGACGGCGACACTCACCATTCAGGACAACGACTCGTCTCCCGGCGGGACGCCCGCCGCGCCCAGCAACCTGCTGGCCGTGGCGCAGGGCGCTTCGGAAATCGAGCTCACCTGGAAGGACAATTCCAGCAACGAAACCGGGTTTCGCATCGAGCGGCGGACGATCGGCGGTGCCTACCAGGAGGTCGCCACGGCCGGCGTCAACGCCACCGGCGCCCCGATCTCCGGTCTGGACCCCTCGACCTTCTATCTGTTCCGGGTCCGTGCTTCGGGCGGCGGCTCGATCAACTCTGCCTTCTCCAACGAGGCGGGCACGGCGACCCTCGGACTGATCTCGCCTTGCGTGGCCGATTCCGAGAACCTCTGCTTGAACAGCGGGCGTTTCCGCGTCGCTCTGGATTGGCGGTTCCCCGGTGGCACGACCGGCGCCGGCCAGGCCGTTCCCCTGGCCTTCGCTGCCGACTCGGGGCTCTTCTATTTCATCAGCCCTTCCAACCTCGAAATGCTGGTCAAGGTGCTCAATGCCTGCGTGCCCCCTCTCGGCAACAAATACTGGGTCTTCTACTCCGCCACCACCAACGTCGAGTTCGCCGTCGTCGTCACCGACACCCAGACGGGCAAGACGCGCGGCTACTACAACCCCCTCAACCGTCCAGCTCCTCCGGTCCAGGATGTCAGCGCCTTCGCGACCTGCCCGTAACGCCCTCACCTCCACCGTGCCTTCCCCCTCGGAGGGCAGGGCGGTTCAACGGCTCCTGCCCGTCTGGACGCTGATTCTCCTCCTCACCGCCTGTGGCACGGTGAAGACCCCCACCGAGCCGCTCTCCGAGACGCCCGGCGGCGTGACGGCCTTCACCTTTTCGCAGATCCAGTCGGAGATCTTCACTCCCGTCTGCGCCAAGTCGGGGTGCCACGCGGGGTCGACGGGAGGGCAGGAGGGTCTCATTCTCGATGCGGGGGTGAGCTACGGCCTGCTGGTGGGCCATCGTGCCAGCGAGAACAGCACGCTCAACCGGGTGGAGCCGGGGAATCCGGAACGAAGCTATCTGATCCTCAAGCTGCGCGGCGATCCGAGCATCACGGGCGACCGGATGCCGCAGGATGGGCCGCCTTACCTGAGGCCCGAGCAGATCGAGGGCATCGCCGCCTGGATCCGGGCCGGCGCGCCGAACAACTGAGGAGGAGAGAGGAGATGCGAACGCTCTTGCCGGCGGCTGCGCTGGCCGCCCTGTTCTCCGCAAGTCTCGCCGCGGCGCAGGAATCGTCACCGTACGTGCCGCCTCCGCAGGGGCCCTACGAGCCCTTGCAACGCGATCCGGTGGGCACCCGGCTGATCAATAGCGCGACACCCTTCACCGTCGGGACGCGCCGGCTGGAGGCGCTGTTCACTCACCGCTTCCGGCAGCCGATCTCCGACAGCACTTCCCACGACCTCTGGGGGCTCGACAGCGGCGCCGACGTCGGCATCGGCCTCAGCTTCGGCGCGACGGGGCACCTCGACCTGTCCTTCTACCGTGCCTCTTTCCAGGAAGACTTCGAGCTGGCGGGGAAATTCCTCGTTCTGGAGCAGGCCGCTCGCGTGCCTCTCACCATCTCCTTGCGGACGGGAGCTGACCTCTTGCGGCGGCCCGGAGTGGCGGACTCGAGCCGTCCCTTCGTTCAGCTCCTGCTCGCCCGGCGCCTGGCGCGCGGCGTGAACCTCTTGGTCTCGCCTTCCTGGGTGGCGGACACGCCGCAGCTCGAGAACGCCTTCAACGTCCCCGTGGGTCTCACCTTCCCGCTGCCGGGCAACCGCCTGCTGGAGCTGGAGTACGTGCCCGCCAACCAGGACCTCGACGAGAGCCAGGCCGCCTGGCACGTCGCCGTTTCCAAGGCCATCGGCGGCCACCTTTTCGAGGTCCTGGTGGGAAACTCGCGGGCCACCACGGTCGACCAGATCCTGGGCGGCGACTCCGCCGCCGGCTTCGAGTCGAGCGACGTCCGCCTCGGCTTCAATATCGTTCGCTACTTCAACCTGTGACGGAGGTCGTCATGTCGAGGGTTCTCGCCGGTAGATGCCTCAGTCTCGGGACGGCGCTCCTGCTGGCCGCCGGCTGCGCCGCCTATCGCGCCCAGCATCAGGGAGCCGCGGATCCCGCCGCGGACTCCTCTCACGAAGCTTCGCCGGTCGCCGTGAATCCCGGCGGCGAGTTCAGCGAGCTGCGGCCGGACCTGCAGGTCGCCCGTGTCAAGGGCGAAGTGGCGGCGGCCAAAGCCAGCCTCGCCCAGCAGGGCCGCTACTCGTGCTGCGTCGAGCCTTCCTGCAACGAGTGCCTCCTCAAGTACGGCCAGTGCCACTGCCGGGACGTCGTCCGCAAGGACGGCCCCTGCTGCGGCGAGTGCACCGAGGCCTGGATCGAGGGCAGAGGAGTCGTCGAGGGCGTCAACGCCTGGGACATCCTGCTGCGCGAGAGGAAGAAGCTGGAGGAAGCCAACCGCCAGGGGAACGGAGAAGAAAAACCGCCGACGGAAGAGCACCAGCATCACCACGAGCAGTAAAGTGTCGCCGCGAAGGTCTGACGGGCCGGCACACCTTTCGCAGCACCCCTGCTGACATGGCGGATTTACGCCTCAAGGTGATGTCCTACAACGTCGGCGGTCATGGGGCGCGCTGGTCGCGGCGGCACATGGAACGGGTCGCCGCGGCCATCGCCGAGGCCGAGCCGGACGTCGTGGGGCTGCAGGAAGTTCACCGCGGCACCAAGCACTCCCGGCTGGAAGATCAGGCGGAGACCCTCGCCCTCCTCACGGGCCTGTCCGTCCGCTTCGGCAGGAGCTTCCCCCTGCACGGCGGCGAGTTCGGTAACGCCCTGCTGACGCGGGGCGACGTGCGCTCCGCCGAGGTCCATACCCTGCCGGGGCCGGGGGAGCCGAGAACGCTGCTGCACTCGCGGATCGGGCTCGCGGCGGCCGAGATTCACTTCTACGTCACCCACCTCGCCGCCTGGGGGCGCTGGGGGAGGGCGGCACGGACCGTGCAAATCGCCGGTCTCGTCGAGCGGTTGAGGCAGGCCAGGGGGCCCTTCGTCCTGGTGGGGGACCTCAACGCGCCGCCGGGAGCTCCCGAGATCGGCACGTTGCTGGCGGCAGAGCTTTTCCGGATGTGCGGCGACGACGTGGCCTGCACGCACCGCTACATGCGCCAGCGCATCGACTACGTCTTCGCCGATCCGGGATGGACCACCGCCTCCTATCGGGTGATCCGGTCCGGTCCCTCCGATCACTGGCCCGTGCTGGTCGAGCTGCATCGTGAGGTGGGGGAGACCGCGGGAAAGGCCTGAGCCCGTTGCGAAGAAAGCGCAAACATCGGGGAGCCCCGCCGCCGGATCGCTGGTGGAGGCGCCCCCTGGAGGTCTCCTATGGAGGAGCGGTCCTCTACATCTTCATCGTGCTCTTCCCGTTCGTGCTCTTGTGGTCCACTCAGCGCGAGCGCTCGTCGCACGTCCGGGTCCGCGATGTTGCCAGCTTCGCGCGAGCCCTGCCGTCGATCGCCAATCTCACCGGCTCGCCGATCCTTGCGGGCAACGCCGCTCAGGTGCTGCAGGACGGCGATGGGTTCTTCCCTCCCCTCTTCGCCGATATCAGGAAGGCCAAGGAGAGCATCCATCTCGAGACGTACGTCTGGTGGCGGGGAGAGATCTGCGAACGCCTGGCGCGAGCCTTCGCCGCCAAGGCCCGGCAGGGAGTCGAGGTGCGCCTGACGCTCGACGCCGCCGGCTCGAACAAAGGCGACGACGAGCTGTTCGAGGAAATGGCGCAGGCCGGCGTCAAGATTTCTTTCTACCACCCGTTTCGGCTCAGGGATCTCGGCCTGCTCAACAACCGTAGCCATCGCAAGCTGGCGGTCTTCGACGGTCGCGTGGCCTACGTCTTCGGCCATGGCATCGCCGAGGAGTGGACCGGCCACGGCCAGGATGCCGAGCACTGGCGTGACACCGGCGTGCGCCTCGAAGGGCCCATCGTCAACGCGGTTCAGGCTGTGTTCGCCGAGAATTGGGTGGAGATGACGGCCGAAGTGCTGGCGGGCGAGAAGTACTTCCCCCGCCTCGCTGCCGCCGGCTCCGTGCGGGCCCACATGACGGCGAGCTCGCCGTACGGCGGCGTCTCCCGGCTGGAGATGCTCTACAAGCTGGCCATTGCCACGGCGCGAAAGCGGCTGATCATTCAGAACCCTTATTTCATCCCCGACGGCGAGATGTTGGATCTGCTGGCCCGTGCCGTCCAGCGCGGGGTCGCCGTTCACCTGATGATCCCCGGCCCGGTCACCGACAGCTCGATCGTGCGCCATGCCGGCCACCGGCAGTTCGAGGATCTGCTGCGCCACGGGGTCAAGATCTATGAGTACCAGCCGACCTTGAGTCATCAGAAGGTGATGATCGTCGATGGGCTCTGGGTGCACGTCGGCTCCACCAACTTCGACGACCGGTCGCTCGACATCAACGACGAGGCGAGCGTGGGTCTGATCGATCCCGCCGTGGCCGCCGAATTCGAAGCCGCCTTCGCCAAGGATCTCGAGGATTGCAAGCGGCTCGACGCCGAGGCCTGGAGCCGGCGTCCGCTGTGGCACAAGCTGATGGATCGGATCGCCTACATGATGAACGAGCAGCTCTGATGATCGCCATCCCTATCTGGCTGTTCGTCGCCATGGCGTTGGCCATCGTCCTGCTGGGGACGATGCTGTGGAACAACCTGCGCGAGCGCGAGTTCCACGTCCGGGTGCCGGACCTCGACTCCTTCGAGGAGGCGCTCCCCTCGATCGCCGGCATGACCAAGGCGGTGATTCTCGAGGGCAATCGCGCCGAGATCCTGCAGAACGGCGACGAGTTCTTCCCGGCGCTCCTCGACTCCATCGCCCGCGCGAAGGAGACGATCCACTTCGAGACCTACGTCTGGTGGTCCGGCGACATCTGCGACGAGGTCGCCGACGCCTTCGCCGCGCGGGCCCGCGACGGCCTCGAGGTGCGGGTGATGATCGATGCCATGGGCTCGACGAAGATGCAGCGGTACCTGCGCGAGCGCATGACCGAGGCCGGCTGCAAGGTCGCCACCTATCACCCCATCCGCCTCATCGACTTGGGGCAGCTCAACAAGCGGACGCACCGCAAGCTGGCGATCTTCGACGGCCGGGAGGCCTTCATCTTCGGCCACGGCATCTCGCGGCTGTGGACGGGCCACGGCCAGGACAAGGATCACTGGCGCGACACCGGCGTGCGGCTCCATGGGCCGGTGGTCAACGGCGTGCAATCCGTCTTCGGCCAGCACTGGATCGAAGAGACCGGCGAGGTGCTGGTGGGCGAGAAGTACTTTCCGCACCTCGACCCGGCAGGCGACATCCGCATGCACGTGCTCGCCGGCGCGCCTCTCGGCGGCGTCTCGGACCTCGAGCTGATGTTCAAGATGTCGATCGCCGCCGCGCAGAAGGAACTGATCATCCAAAATCCCTATTTCATCGCCGATGAGGAAACGTCCTCGCTGCTCAAGCGCGCCGTCAAGCGCGGCGTCGAGGTCAAGATCATGGTGCCCGGCAAGATCACCGACAGCCCCATCGTCAGCCACGCCGGCCACCGCCACTTCAGCGAGATGCTGCACGCCGGGGTGCGGATCTTCTGGTTCGAGAGGACGCTGATCCACCAGAAAATCATGATCATCGACGGCATCTGGTCGCACGTCGGCTCCACCAACCTGGACTCCCGCTCGTTCGACATCAACGAGGAGGCCGGAGTGGGGATCATTGACGAGGGGATCGCCGCCGAGCTGAAAGCGGCCTTCGAGGAGGATCTGAAGAGCAGCGTCGAGCTGAAGGCCGAGAGCTGGGACCGCGGCTACAGCCTCTGGCACCGCGCTTTCGACCGCGCCTGCTACATGATCTCCGGTCAGCTCTGAGGCCCTCACCTCCCCGGCAGCTTGAAATCGGCATTCTTCCAGGCCGCTTTCGAATCGGATTAGCCTTATGATCTCCCCGTCATGGCCTGGATTCGCACCGTCTCTCCCGGGGAGGCCACCGGTCTCCTGAAGCGCCTCTACGACGAAGCTGTCGAGCGGGCAGGCAAGGTGTTCAACGTGCTGCGCATCCAGAGCCTTCGCCCTGAGGTCCTGGAGGCAGGAGTACAGCTCTACAAGGAGCTGATGCACTCCGACCGCAGCCCGCTCTCCCGGGCGCAGCGGGAGATGATCGCCGTCGCCGTCTCCCGCGCCAACGACTGCCACTACTGAGTCGACTCCCACGCGGACGACCTCCGGGCCGAGGTCGCGAACCAGGGAACGAGAGGCGAGGCGCTGGTGGCCGCGGTGCGAAACGACTACCGCGAGGCGCCGCCGGCCGCCGAGCTGACCGGCGCGGACCGCGCCATGCTCGACTTCGCGATCAAGCTGACCCGCGACTCCCGGTCTGCGACGCCTGAAGATCTCGAGTCTTTGAGATCATTCGGCTTCAGCGATACCGCCATTCACGACATCGTCCAGATCACGGGGTTCTTCGCCTACTACAACCGGCTGGCGGATGGATTGGGGATCGATCCCGAGCCGGAAGGATAGCGTTCAGCGACCGGTTGCCCGCGAAACCTCACCCCCTGGCCCCCTCTCCAGCGGAGCTGGAGAGGGGGAACGCGTGAGAAGCAATACAGCCTCCCGATTCCAAGGCGCAATGAAGCGGAGTTTTCCTTTCCCCGCGATCGGCCCCCCGTCCGACGACATTCCGTTCGCCGCGTCGAACCACTCGACGTGAAGCGTTCCTTCGATGTCGAACAGGTCCACCTTCGCCTTCCCTCGCGGCAGGTAGGCGAGGATCTCCTCGGCGCCGGGGGTGCGGTTCACCAGCGCGTAACCGGCCGAAGAGATCTTGGTGTCGGGCACGCAGGAGGCGAGGTCGATCCGTTTCGCGAATCGCAGCGTGTCTCCCATGGCACGGCGCGCCTCTTGCCGTTCGGGATCGTCGTCGAGCGGGTCCATGTAGATGGGATGGTGACCGCGTAGAAAGGTTTTCCAGACCCAATCGCGGCCACCGCCGATGCCCCAGAGGTGATCGGTGTCGACGAGCACCACCTTGGCTCCATCGGCAGGAGGAGGATCGCGCTGCCAGCTTCGCTGCAGGCCGCGGGAATTGCCGGGGGAGATCCAGTCGGCAGGACTTCGAAACAGATCTTCATTGCGGTTGCCGGGAAAGCAAGCGGTCATGCCGACGAGGTGCCGGCCTGCATCGAGGCTGCGCAGATGATGGATCAGGTGGTACTGCCAGTCACGGGAGGCGCCGGGGCTCTCGTTCGAGATCTCCCATAGAACGTGATCCAGATCTCCCACGGTCTCCACCACCTTCGCCGCGTAAACCTCCTGCAGGCGGGTGACTGCGGGGACACGCAGGGTGTGGACGTCCGCCCCATCGCCACGGCCGTCGGGATCACCATCGATATCGTTGACGTTGTTGCGGCGGTTGAACGGGTGGCGATCCCAAGGATTTCCTTCGCCGTTGTCGTGGATCGACCAGCCGTTGAACAGCATCACGGAGACGTAGAAGCCCCGCTCGCCGGCCCGGACCACCCGCTGGCGAAGCCGCTCGAAGAACTGGGGATCGAAACGGGTCAGGTCGAACCGGGCACCCATACGCAGATACGGCCGGGGCTGGAGATCATAGGTCCACGCCTCGTGCGTCCACAGGCGGATGAAGTTGTGCCCCCACGCCTCCAGGCGGTCGAGATAACGCTCGAAATCGAAGCCGCCCGGGCGTTCGCCGTTGTCGATCAGGCTGTCCCAATGATGGCAGCCGGTGAGGTAGACGGCGCGCCCGGCGGCGTCCTGAAAATAGCGAGGGTTGACGGGATGAACGCGCAATGGGGGCATGGGTGGCGGGTAGACGTTAACATGGCCGTGGTGTGGGTCCGCTGCCCCTCGCCCGGCGCTTCCGCACCGGGCGGAGCGGCTGGTAGGATCAATCTCCCTATGCCCTCTCCCTACGGCGGCCAAACCATGGTCGCGCCCCTGCGGCGGGTCCTCGTCCGCCGGCCGGACGAGGCCTTCGGCGGCGCCGATCCGGCGCTCTGGCACTACACGTCGCGGCCGGACCTGGAGGAGGCCCGGCGCGAGCACGACGCGCTCGTCGACTTGCTTCTCGGCGCCGGCGCCGAGGTGATCGACCACCCTGAGCCCCAGCCGGACCGGGCGGATGCGATCTTCGTCTTCGATCCCGCCCTGATCACCGACCGCGGCGCCGTCCTCCTATGGATGGGCAAGAGCCTGCGCCGCGGCGAGGAGGAGGCTCTGGGCCGGCGTCTCCAGGAGATCGGCGTCCCCGTCCTCGCCAGTCTGCAGGGCGACGCCACCGCGGAAGGGGGAGACCTCCTGTGGCTCGATTCCCAAACCCTCGCCGCGGGCCACGGCTTCCGTACCAACGCGGAGGGGATCCGGCAGCTGCGGGAGATCCTCGCTCCCTTGGGCGTCGAGGTGGTGCCCGTCGAGCTGCCGTACTTCGGCGGTCCCGAGTCCTGCCTCCACCTGCTCTCCCTGATCAGCCTGGTGGACCGCGATCTCGCCGTGATCTATCCGCCGCTCCTCTCCGTTCCTTTCTGGCGGCTGCTGCGCGACCGGGGAATCCGCATGATCGAAGTGCCGGAGGAGGAGTTTCCCACCCAGGGCCCCAACGTCCTGGCCCTCGCTCCCCGCAAGGTCCTCATGCTCGAAGGCAATCCCGTGACCCGCCGGCGCCTGGAGGAGGCCGGCTGCGAAGTCCTCACCTACCGGGGGCGCGAGATCTCCCTCAAAGCGGAGGGAGGGCCGACCTGCCTGACACGCCCGCTGTGGCGGGAGTGAGGGTTTTTAGAACCTCCGGACGTTGTCTCCGCGAAGGGCCGAAAGCCGGATCCGACTTGACGCGGATCCAGCGGCCCATGGGAGAGGAGACAGCCATGGAATCACTTTTCCGGCTTGTATTGTCACGTCCCGCGATCGCCCAGAGCGAGGCCACGCCGAGCATTCGTCTGGCTCAAAACTCGCAGTTCCAGGCCGACCTCGCGCAGGCCCACAATACCGACGACCCCCGCGAGGCGCTCAAGGCCGTCGCGCGCCAGTTCGTCGCCACGCCAGGTTTTGTCGGAGATCCCAAGAAAGTGGCGATCTACGAGCAGCTCAAGGCCCTGGCGGTGGAGCTCGCGGTTCTGGAGAAGAAGAAAAACCTTGCGAACGCCGAGGTGGCCAAGGCCATCGACGACGCGTTCGGGAAGAAGAACGCCGCCGTGCTGGTCGAAAACTTCGACGCCGCCCTGTTGAAGGACATCAACGTCGACGCGCCCATGGCGGTCCTGAGAGACAGCCTCATCGCCATCAAGCTGCTTCCGGAGGAGCAGTGGCGGGCGATCGAGGATCTGACCAATCAGTTGCGGGATCTCGAGGTGATCGTGAAGGTGATCGCCGCCAAGGATTTCCCGGGCACCGGTGAAGCCCTTCGCCGCTACCGCCGGCGGTCCGTGCTGCTGCCCGACGCGGCGATCCTGCGGTCGAGCCTTTCCACCTCGAAGCTTCAGGCCGAGCTGGAAAGCCAACGCGCGGAAGCCGAGGCCAGGAGACGCAAGGAGGCTGAGGCGCAGCTCAGCCTCTACAAGCGATTGAAGGCCGCCGTCCAGGAGCTGACCAACCTCGACGGCGAGCACTTCCAGAGCACCGTCGAGCGGGAGGATCCCGGCTTTCTGGTGCCGCCGGAGATGCGTCCAACGAAGGTCTACGTCCAGGAGATGACCCAGCGGCTGCAGCTCGCGTCGCCTGACGCGCTGGTAAAGACCGAGAGCATCGAGCCGGCGGTCGAGAGCCAGGCGATCGCCTTGCCCACGAGCCAGACGTCCGAATTCCTGAGCGGCAATCCGCCGTTCAAGCCGTTGCCGTTCGGCGAGGGGAGCTTCCGCTTGAAGCCGACCGCGGAGCAGGCGCTCTCGACACAGACCCTGGATCTTCTGCAAGCCCGCGGAGTGAGAGTCTCCGAGCGGCCTCTCGACCGCATCGTCGAGCTGCTGAACGGCGAGGCGCTGGAGTTGAGCCACGAGATCGACGCCCTGGTCGGCCGGCCCGTGCAGAGAAATTTCAAGCGCCTGGGCAATACCCTGGTGACGATCTCCACGCCGCTGCCGACGGAGTGGAACAGCCTGGCGATCGGCACCGCCCAGGCCACTCCCACCTATGTCTTTCCTTTTGACGGCCGGGTGCCCCAGACTCATGGCAGCCTGGCACCGGCGGGCATTGCGGACCTTCTGGTGGTCAAACAGCAATTGGTGCGCTATGAGACCGCCGACGTCGCGCACATCGAAAGCGTCCTCAAGGGAGAGAAGAAGGAGCGGGAGCACACCCGGCGGCGGGAAACCGAGGAGATCAGCTTCCGCGAGGTCGAGCTCACCACTACGGAAGAGCGGGAGCTCGAATCGACGAACCGTTTCGAGCTGAGCCGCGAGACGAGCGAGACCATCAAGGAAGACGCCTCGCTCAAGGCCGGGTTGACCGTCTCGGGCAAGTATGGACCCGTGGTGGAGTTCTCGGCGAGCGCCGAGGGCTCGCAGTCACGCAGCAAGGAGGAGGCCACCAAGGCGGCAGCCAAGTTTTCTCAGGACGTCACCGAGCGCAGCGCCACCAAAGTGACGGAAAGGGTGCTGGAGCGCTCCTCCCTGCGCGTCACCAACGAGGTGATCGAAAAGAACACTCACACTCTCGACAACACCGGCGGCGCCGCCAACGTCGCGGGCGTGTACCAGTGGGTCAACAAGGTCTACCAGGCGCAATTGTTCAACTACGGGTTGCGCATGATCTACGACTTCATGGTGCCCGAGCCTGCAGCGTTCCTGATCGCCGCCCTGCAGGACGCTCACGCGAGCGCGGTCGAGCTCGAGAAGCCGCTGCCTTTCACCTTGCTCCCGAGCCAGATCACGGAGTCGAACTACCACACCTGGGTGCAGCAATACGGGGCTACGGACGTGCAGCCGCCACCTGAGATCTACCGGACCAAATCCATGGACTTCAAGGCCGGCGGCGGCGACGACAAAACGGACTACAACCATTCGGCGCAGATCACGATCGACGATGGATATAAAGCCATCTTCGGCACCGTCTCCAGGGTCTACAACATCTGGGACGACGACGCCACCCTGGACGTGGCACTCGGCGCGAAAACCCATCGTCTCGCGGAGGGAGAGTGGCTGTGGAGCACGCCGCTCAGCGAGGAACGCGATTCGATTCCCCTGGCCTTGGATACGTTTCACATCGCACAGATTGCCGTAGCCGTCGAGATCAAGTGCCAGCGCACGGATCGGGCGATGACGAAGTGGCAGCACGAAACTCACGCCAAGCTGACCAATGCCTACCGGGCTCGGCTGGCCGAGTACGAGGAGAAGCTCGCGGCCCTGGAGATACAGGCGGGCGTGGCGATCCGCGGCAAGAACCCGGCGCTCAACCTGGAGATGATGAACGACGAGCTGAAGAAGAACTGCATCAGCATCCTCACCGAGCAGCACTTCGACCTCTTCGGAGCGATTCAGGAGGGAGGCTACGGCGTGCCGCAGATCGACCTCTACGAGAACGCCGCCGAAGGGCCGTATGTGCGCTTCTTCGAGCAGGCGTTCGAGTGGGAGCACATGACGTGGGTCACCTATCCGTACTTCTGGGGCAGGAAGAGCCAGTGGCGGGACCGCGTCGCCTTCGAGGACTTCGATCCGATCTTCAACCAGTTCCTCAAGGCGGGGTATTGCCGCGTGGCCGTCCCCGTGCGGCCGGGATTCGAAGGCGCCCTCGACCACTTCATGACCTACGGCGAGATCTGGAACGGCGGGCCCCTGCCGACGATCTCCAATCCGCTCTACCTGCCGATCGCCGACGAGATCGCGGAGCGGCTGGACCGGCCGGACGATGAGATCCCGCAGGGCGAGCCGTGGCTGGTCCGCATACCCACGACGCTGGTACGCCTGCGGCCGGACGACACGCTGCCCGAATGGCAGCAGGCCGCCAGCGGCAACTGGTTGGAGGCTTGAGCGTAGGGGAGGAGGATCCTGTCATGGCCAGGAATCTCGAACCCTACCGGCGCGCCCTGAGCCAGGCGGAGGCCGAGCTCAGGGCGCTGCTCGCCAATGGCCGCGGCTCGGCAAGTGAGGTTGCGGTCGCCCGCCGTACCTGGGAAATCATGGAGGCTCAGCTCCGGTTGAGCCCTGACTCCGTCCTGATCTATGAACGCCTGCCCGCGGATCCCCGCATCCGCGATGGAGGGCCTGATCAATGGCACTCAGACGCGTCTCGCCGCGCACGAAACGAGCTCTATCCGCACGAGAAGAGCGAAGCCGCCTTACAGGCCTACCACGAGAAGATCGCGGAGTACCACACGTTGGGGCTGCTCCTCATCCAGTCTTCCGAGGAGCGGTACCGCTCCTTGGTCGATCGCCGGCGGGGGATCAGCTACTTGTACAAGGAGAACGCGCTGGTCCTCCGCATCATGGAGATTTTTGCTAAGGAGTTGGTGCTCTGGTTCATGGAGTACCCGGTCGACCGGGATTTCTACCGTAGTGGTTCTTATCTTAGCTGGAGCGCCAGAGAGGGTCTGCTGTTGTTCCTGAATGAACGTCGTGACATGGCCGCCCTGCTACGCCTCGCCCAGACGCTTCCTTTTGATACCGAAGTCAGCGAGGTACCGATCGACCGGCCTGAGGTGGTCACGGCGGTCGAGCTCCTGATTGGGCTCGTTCCCATTGTCGGCACCCTCGTCGCTCTGTACGAAGCTTGGGAGGGGGAGGACCTCTTCGGGTACAAGCTGACGGAGGTCGATCGCGGCATTCTCGCGGCATCGGCACTGCTGCCGCTCGCCGGCCGGCTGGTCAAGGGCGGCCGGGCGCTCTACACCGAGTCGCGCCTGGTATCCATGTACGGCCGGGACGCGGCGGTCTGGTCGCGGACACTCCGTGTGAGCAGCCTGGCCACCGAAGGCATGCCCGCGCTGCGAACCATCGAAGAGGCGGAGGTCGCGCTCCGGACGCAGGGGAAACTCGATCGTGCCCTGGCCCAGAAGGCCGCCCAGGAGCTGCCGAAAACCCTGCACGCACCGGCGGCCGTCTCTTCCACGGTCGATCAGGCGATCAGCGACCTGTTACGGCAGCTCATCTCCAAGCAAAAAATTCTGCAAGGCATCGATGAGCTCGCGCTCCAGCGCGTGCTCCTCAAGGGGCCGAACGTCGATCACCTCAAGGGGCAATTGCTCGAGGAGCTGATCGAAGCGAGAATCGTTCCCTGGCTGCGAGACCGCGCCGGCTCCTTCGCGCTCGGTATCCAGACGGGCGGCAAGAAGCTCGAGTTCATCCCGGGCCATCTGATCCGGGACATCGATGGTTCGCAGATCACCGACGGAATTCTAGCTTTCCGGAACAACGGCGTCCTGGAAATCGCTGCGGTCTTCGAGGCCAAGGCGGGTAAGGAGGCGGCGAGGGAGCTCAGGCTGGCCCGCACCAGTCTGTCAAAGATGTCGGATGCCGCGCGTAAAACGCTACGGGCCTTCGCCAAGGACGAGCTGCGCGAGCAACGGGCCGCGGCGAAGGAGGCCGGCAAGCCGTTCACCAAGACGATCGACGAGGTCGAGCGCGAGATCGCTCTCTCGGAACGCGGCGGACAGATCCGCCGCGACATCGAGCGCCTGTCCGAAAATCACGACGGAACGCTGGCTCAGATCCGCGTCGGCGCCGACCTGGTGCCGGTGCGTATTTCCCAGACCCGCACGAAGCTCTTCGGCGTCCTGCCAAGGGATGTGAACCGCGCGCTCATCGAGCGCGAGCTGCGTGATTGTGGGTACAGTTTCGAGATCCTCGGCGCGGACATCAGCCAGCGGGAGCTCCGGGACCTCAGCGCCGAAATGGTGCCCCAGGCGACCAAGATGGCGGCGTCACCCTAGGACGGGCGGTAGGCGGGAAGCAGGCGGGCGTCCGGCGCGTTTACAATGGCGCCATGGCAGGATTTCAGCTCATCTCGCGCTTCACGCCCCGGGGGTACCAGCCCGTTTCCATGGGCCGCGAAGCTATAGCGGCGGCCGGCATCCGTCATGATGAGGCCGGTATGTCCGCCGGGCCCGAATGCGCCGCACCGTAGCCGGAGAGTTGCCGGCCGTCGCTACGCCGACCCGCCGGCGCTGGCCTGATGTCCTCCGCCTCTATCCGTTCGAGATCGCCACCCTCGGCAGTATGGCCGTGGCCTTTCTCTTCCTGCGCGCCTGCGGCCTGCGGATGGACTGGCAGACGGTGCGCTATGTCGTACTGCCGGCGTTGAAGATGCTGCCGCAGGCGCTGCTCGCCGGCGTCTGCCTGCAGATCCTCTATCGGCTGGCGACGCGGCACCCGCTCAGGGCCTATCTGCGCGAGGTGGCGCGGCCCGGGTGGTGGGCGCTGTGGCTGCGGCTGTTGCTCGCCGCGGTGCTGATGAGCTACGGCTACTTCTGGCTCAAGGTGGCGGTCCCGCTGGTCAACCCGCGGCTGTGGGACCACGTCCTCTGGCGCCTCGACACCTGGCTTCACTTCGGGGTCTCGCCTTCGATCTTTGCCTCCAATCTCTTCGCCGGCACGCCCCTCGTCGCCTGGCTCGATCGCTGGTACGGGCTCTGGGTGACGACGATTTTCTACACCATCTGCTTTTGGAGCGTCGGTCTCGATGGGCGGCTGACGCGCCGGTTCATGCTCTCCTGCGTGCTGCTGTGGACGCTCGGCAGTTGGATCTACCTGGCCGTACCGGCCGTGGGGCCGATCTACGCCCAGCCGCAAGCCTTCGAAGCCGTCGGCGACGAAATGCCATCCGCTCGCGGCGGCCAAGAAGCTTTGTGGGCGAACTATCAGCGCATGCTGGCGGGCCGCGACTCGGGGGTGCTGCGCCAATTCAATCCCACCCGCGGCGTGGCCGCCATGCCCAGCCTGCACGTCGGCGGCCACTTCCTCTTTTTCCTCTGGGCGCGCCGGCGGGCGCGGCCGCTCGTGCTGCTTTTTGCTCTCGCCACGGCTCTGACCTTCGCCGGTTCGCTCCTCACGGGCTGGCATTACGCCGTCGACGGCTACGTCGGCATGCTCCTCGCCTGGCTCTGTTACCGCGCCGCCTGTTGGCGCGAGCAGGGGGAGCCTGTCGAGGATGCGGCGTTTCCGCGGGTAGCAGACGTCTCGAATCGGCAATAGAGGTGGGGCCTCGCGCGTTTACAATCCCGCCATGGCAGGTTTTCAGCTCATCTCGCGCTTCACGCCCCAGGGGGACCAGCCCGAGGCCATCCGCCAGCTCACCGAAGGGATCGAGCGGGGGGACAAGGAGCAGGTGCTGCTCGGCATCACCGGCTCGGGCAAGACGTACACCATCGCTCAGGTCATTCAGGCCATCAACCGGCCGACGCTGGTCCTCTCCCACAACACGACGCTCGCCGCGCAGCTCTTCCAGGAGTTCCGCAGCTTCTTCCCGCACAACGCCGTCGAGTACTTCGTCTCCTACTACGACTATTACCAGCCGGAGGCCTACATCCCGGCCACCGACACCTATATCGAGAAAGAGACCAACATCAACGAGGAGATCGAGCGCCTGCGGCTGCGGGCCACCAAGACCCTCTTCGAGCGGCGGGACGTGATCATCGTCGCCTCGGTCTCCTGCATCTACGGCCTCGGCTCGCCGGAGGCGTTCTTCGGCATGCTGCAGTTCTTCGCCCGCGGCGACTCGGAAGGGCTGGACCCCGTCCTCAAGCGGCTGGTGGACATGCAGTACCAGCGCACGCAGCTCGACCTCTTCCACGGCAGCTTCAGGGTGCGCGGCGACGTGCTGGAGATCCTCCCCGCCTATGAGGAGCTGGGCGTGCGGGTCGAGTACTTCGGCGACGAGATCGAGCGCATCAGCCGCTTCGACGTGCTGCGCGGCGAGGCTGTCCAGGAGGTGGACCGCATCGCGGTGTACCCCAAGACGCACTACGTGACGCCGCGGTCCCGTCTCGAGCGGGCGATCGAAACGATCCAGGACGAGCTGCGCTGGCGGCTCGACGAGCTGGAGACGCAGGGCAAGCTCCTCGAGCGGCAGCGCCTGGAGCAGCGGACCCGCTTCGACCTCGAGATGCTCAAGGAGATCGGCTACTGCCACGGCATCGAGAACTACTCGCGCCACCTCTCCGGCCGCGCCCCGGGCGAGCCGCCGCCGACCCTCTTCGACTACTTCCCGGACGACATGCTGATGGTGATCGACGAAAGCCATCAGACCGTCCCCCAGGTGCGGGGCATGTATTTCGGCGACCGTTCGCGCAAGCAGAACCTGGTCGACTTCGGCTTTCGCCTCCCCTCGGCCCTGGACAACCGGCCGCTCACCTTCGACGAATGGGACGCCCGGGTGGGGCAGCGCATCTACGTCTCCGCCACGCCGGCCCCCTGGGAGCTGCAGCGCGCGGGCGGCGTCATCGTCGAGCAGCTCATCCGCCCCACCGGCCTGCTCGATCCCGTCATCGACGTCCGGCCTGCTCAGGGGCAGGTGGACGATCTGGTGGCGGAGATCCGCAAGGTCGTGGACCGCAAGGAGCGGGTGCTGGTGACCACGCTCACCAAGCGCATGGCCGAGGAGCTGACCCAGTACCTCGGCGAGCTGGGCATGCGCGTGCGTTACATGCACAGCGACGTCGAGACCCTGGAGCGGGTGGAGATCATCACCGGCTTGCGCCGCGGCGACTTCGACGTGCTGGTGGGGATCAACCTGCTGCGCGAAGGTCTAGACCTCCCCGAGGTCTCCCTCGTCGCCATCCTCGACGCCGACAAGGAGGGCTTCCTGCGCAGCGAGACCTCGCTGATCCAGACCTCCGGCCGCGCCGCCCGCAACGTCAACGGCCGCGTCATCTTCTACGCCGACCAGATCACCGACTCGATGAAGAAGGCCCTCGACGAGACCGAGCGCCGCCGCGCCAAGCAGGGCACCTACAACGAAGAGCACGGCATCGAGCCGGCGACCATCCTGAAGGACATCCACAACCCGCTGGTGCAGATGAGCAACCTCGACCTCTACGGCGCCGGCCCCACTCGTCTCTCCGACGTCATCGAAGACCTCGACGTTCCCCTCGCCGAGCGCATCTCCCGTCTGGAGAAAGAGATGCGTGCCGCCGCCAAGCGCCTGGAGTTCGAGGAGGCGGCGACGCTGCGCGACCAGATCAAGGAACTTCGGGAGCTGCAGATATATGCGGGGTGAGCCTTGCCGGAGAACATCGATTGTGATCGACCCCTATAGCCTCTCCAGGAGCTTGAGATGTCAGAAGCGATCCGCCTTGAGCTCCGCTCCAATATTTTAGAGGCGACACCTGACTGGTGTGCGACTAAATGGGTGCTTGAGACGATACCATTTCTCTTTAGGGGTCTTGAGCCGGTTGATTTCTGGAGTTGGAAATCTCAGCTTGCGAATCGGATCGATGTGGATCCCAAAAAAACGTGCTCATCACGGGCAGTGCGGCTGTCGGTGTAAGCCTGAATCCGGGAAAAAACATGAAGGACTTCGGCCCTGCCCGTTAGCACGCGCTGTGGTAAATTTCCTGACATGGATCTCCACCGGTTAGCTGAAGAGAGGAGCGTCGCGTATCACCGCGTCATCGCCGGACGCCTTGAGGAGCAGCCTGCGATCCTCGAGAGTGCCCGCCGACGGGTCGCAACATGGCTGAAGGAGCGCTCTGAAGCGCCGTTCTATGCTCAGAAGTGGGCGGAGGTTCTGGCGAAAGATGTTCCCTCGATCGCGGCCTTCCTTGTCGAACGCAGCGAGCTCGCCGACGCGCTACGGCAATCGACCCCGTTTGCAGGTGCTTTGAAACCTCAGGAGCGTTGGAAGATCTGGCGTGAAACGCGGGACCGCTTCTCTCAGCCATGACCCGAGAGCAACTCGAGCACCTCATCCGGGCTGCCGCGGACATCGTTGCCGACGACGAGATCGTCGTAATAGGCAGCCAAGCCATCCTGGGGCAGTTTCCCAATGCTCCAAAATCCATGCTCCTATCTGATGAAGCGGACATCTTCCCACAGAATCAGCCTGCGCGCGCTGACGTGATCGAGGGGAGTATCGGTGAGCTGTCTCCATTCCACGAAACTTTCGGTTACTACGCCCATGGTGTTGCTGAGGAGACCGCTCGTTTGCCGCAAGGTTGGAGGGAGCGGCTCGTCGTTGTTCAGAATGCCAATACTCGCGGAGTGAAGGGTTTGTGCCTTGAGATCCACGACCTCCTCGTATCCAAGGCCATTGCAGGACGCGACAAAGATTTAACGTTCCTGCGCGATGCCGCGATCCATGAGATGGCGGATCCCGAAATCTTGCTTCGGAGGCTCGACACGGTTGACGTGGATCCGATGGTTCGAGAAAAAGCTCGTTCTGTTATCGAGAGGGCTTTTCGCGGGTAGAAAGGGCAGCTCAAGACGATCGAGTTCCCCATGAAGAAGGTGGATTGCGAGACGCAGCGTTAGGTTTCCGGTGAGATTGGCGTAGATTCCGATGAGTTTGGCGTAGCGCTCGGTGAGATTGGCGTAACCTTCGGGGAATTTGGCGTAAATTCCGGTGAGAATGGCGGAGTTTCCGGTGAGATTGGCGTAGCGTCCGGTGAGATTGGCGCAACCTCTGGGGAATTTGGCGGAAATTTCGGTGAGATTGGCGTAAGGCTCGGGGAGTTTGGCGTAAATTCCGGTGAGATTGGCAGCTTTCCCGGGGAATTTGGCGAGGGATTGTCGGAGCCGAGGGCGAGCCCCGACAATCCCCTTCTCCTATTAGGCTCTGGCCTTCGGCGCCCACCTGTCCAGGAACGCCAGGATCAGCTCAGGAACGTACCGGTTGCCATTCACGAAAGCGTCCGGCGTCTGCGACGAGAGCAGCTTGCCGTCCGCCTCGAGCACGAAGATGTGCGGGTAGGACGGGATCTGGGGATAGCTGGAGAGGAAGGCCTCGTTCCTCACGTCCGGGCTGAAGTTGACCTTGATCACCACGAAGCTGTCGCTCAGCCGCCGGGTGAGGCGCTCGTCGTCGTGGATGACCTTGTTGAGGATGCGGCAGTAGACGCACCACTCGCCGCCGACCTCCAGCAGGATGCGCTTGTTCTCCTGCTTCGCCTGGGTGACGGCGGCTTTCAGATCGGCCGCGGGATCCCGCGATTTGTCGTAACCGGCCGGCGGCAGGTCTGAAGCCATGGCGGCGACGGCGGAGGCCGCCACGATCCAGAGGACGGCCGGGAGAGCCAGGATCATCATTTTCCATTTCATCGCAGTTTCCTCGCGGTCAAAATCGCTGGTGAAGGCTCGCGGCTTCGGGAACGATCTCGACGCTCCGCGATTCGCGGTCGCGCAGGAAGCGTACCTCAACCGC
The DNA here is from genome assembly GCA_036002325.1 of Thermoanaerobaculia bacterium. Lineage (GTDB taxonomy): Bacteria > Acidobacteriota > Thermoanaerobaculia > Multivoradales > UBA5704 > DATARR01. Next base: position 35,212 of record DASYTJ010000009.1, read on the forward strand.
CTCTCCGGGACGCAGCTTGCCGAGCGGCCGGCCGGAATCTTCGCTGCTCAAAGGATGGCCGGCGATGGCCAGCAGCACGTCGCCGGGCTGGAGGCCGGCGAGATCGCCGGGGCCGCCGGGCTCGACCGAGCGCACGACGGGTGAGACCGGGGAATACCAGCGGAGGGTACCGTTGGGCTCGGCGATCCAGCCGCAGGGGCCGCATGTGAGCTCGAGGCCGAAGCTGAACGGAGGAGCGGCCGGCAAGCCGGGACGAACCAGCCTGGCCTGCCGCGGCACCGGACCCTCTCCTCCCAGCACCGCGAGCTGCGGCATGTTGCAACCGAGCCGGGGCACCAGCACCACGTCCATCTCCTTGCCGCCCCGGCGGATGCGCAGCGTCACCGGCACGCCGGGAGTCAGGTTGGCGAGGCGGCGGCCGCCCTCGCGGGTGGTGATCAGGACGCCGCCGATGGCGGTGATGACGTCGCCCTGGCGGAGCTTGCCGTCAGCGGGGCTGCCGCCGATGACGCCGTTGACGCGGGGCTCGGTGGAGAACTCATGGGTGTAGCCGCGGCCGGTCCAGCGGTTGACCTGGCAGGAGCCGCTGACGCAGAGCAGGGACCGGATGCCGAGGTCGCCGGTCTCGGGGTGGCCTTCGGGGCACCGGCCGGTCACCGCCGTGACCGCCTCGAAGGCATGGCCGGCGGCACCGCAGGCGAGGGAGGTGGTCAGAGCCAAGGCTGCTGCACGGATTCCTGGTTTCATCGTCGACTCCTGGTCAGAAACGCACCGTCCGGCCTTGCGGCCGCTCCGGCCTCGGGGCTTCGCGGCAACTGGAGACGGCGTCGAGGATTTCATTCGCACCGGCATCGCCAGGCGCCAGGCGCACCAGCTCGTGAGCGGCGCCGTAGAAGGCCGCGAGAGCCGCCTCCCGGCCCTGCTCGCGAGTGCCGGGTCCGGGCGTGCACTCGGCCAGCGAGCGCAGGGCGGCCACGTACTCCGTGCCGGTGCGTTGCACCTCGGCGGCGGCGGCCAGCGGATCGCGGGCGAGTCGTACCCCGGACGCTGCTCGTTCAGCAGCTCCCCAGCGGTGACCGACGGCAACACCGCCGGCGAAGAGGAGCAGGGCCGCGGCGGCGGCCTGTGCGAAGACTCGATACCGAGACCGCGCCGCCGGGTGTTCCGGTCGCGCGATGCGTGCCGCCACTTCGGGCCACAGATCGCGCGCCGGCTCGGCTTCGAGAGGCAGGTCCGCGAGGCGGCGGAGGATCTCGCTCTCCTCGGGGCTGTCGTTTACAACGTCGTCGTCCATCATGGTTTCAGAACCTCCATCAACAAGCGCCGGGCGCGGTGGATCTGCGCCTTGACGGTGCCGAGGGCCACTCCGAGCAGCCGGGCGATCTCTTCGTAGCGGTAGCCCTCGACGGCATAGAGGACGAGCGGGATGCGAGCACCCTCGGGCAACCCGGCGACGGCCTTTTCCAGCGTCAGGCTGGTCTCGGGCAGAGCGCGCCGGACCTCCACCAGGTAGGTCTCGAGGTTGTCCGCCGGTTCGAACCGCTCCGTCCGCCGCTTTTCGGCGCGCGTCTGCTCGCGGAAGACGCGGACGGCCAGGCCGTGCAGCCAGGTGGCGAACGAGCTCTCGCTGCGGAAGCCCGCGAGCGCCTGCCAGGCACGCACGAAGGCGTCCTGGGTCAGCTCCTCGGCACGGACGCGGTCGCGCGTCAGCCGCAGGGCGAGCGCATAGATCCGCCGGTGGTGCTGCCGGTACAGCTCCTCGAAGGCCTGCGGATCGCGCCGGCGGGCCCGCGCCACCAGCAGCTCGCCGACCTGCGGGTCGGCTACGGCGTCGTCCATCCTGTCCAGGGCTGGCTCCATGATCCCGCGCGCTCTGACATGAGTGTCTCGCGGAAGGCGAAAGGTTTGAACCCTGTTTCGCTGTTCTCCCTCCTCGCCCGGTGAGGATGAAGGGGGGCGGGAGAGGAGGGCCGGGGAGGCGAGGGCCGGGCGGGAGGCGCTATGATCGCGGCGCCGTGACCGTCCTCAATCCTCCCTGCGACGAAGGCGTCATCCGTTCCGGACCGGCCGCGGTCCCCTGTCCGCGAGCGGCGGAGCCCTGGGTGCTGGCGGCCACCATCCTTGCCTCCAGCATGTCCTTCATCGACGGCACGGCGGTCAACGTCGCCCTGCCGGCTTTGCAGAGGAATCTCGGGGCCACGGTGGCGCAGGTCCAGTGGGTCGTCGAGGCCTACGCGCTCTTTCTCTCCGCGCTGCTCCTGGTGGGAGGCTCGCTCGGCGACCGTTACGGCCGGCGGCGGATCTTCCTGTTCGGCGTCGCCGGCTTCGCGGCGGCCTCGGCGTGGTGCGGTCTGGCACCCGGGATCGGTCAGCTCATCGCGGCGCGGGCGGTGCAGGGAATCGCCGCGGCGCTGCTGGTGCCGGGGAGTCTGGCCCTGCTCTCCGCCTCGTTCGACGAGAAGCGGCGGGGCAAGGCCATCGGCACCTGGTCGGGATTCAGCGCCATCACCGCGGCCGTGGGACCTCTGATCGGCGGCTGGCTGATCGATCACGCGTCGTGGCGTTGGGTGTTCTTCCTCAACCTGCCGCTTGCCCTGGCGGTGATCCTGATCTCCTGGCGGTTCGTCCCGGAGAGCCGCGATCCGGAGGCGGCCCGGCGGCTCGACCTTCAGGGAGCCCTGCTCGCCACGGCCGGGCTGGGCGGCGTGACCTTCGGGCTCATCGAGTCCTCCCGCCTCGGCTGGAGCGATCCGTGGGTGCTGGCCGGGCTGGCGCTCGGCGCGGTTTCCCTGGCGGGATTCCTGTGGACGGAGCGCCGTGCGCCGTCGCCGATGATGCCGCTGTCGCTCTTCCGCTCGCGCACCTTCGCCGGCGCCAACCTGCTGACCTTGTGGCTCTATGCCGCCCTCGGCGGCGCGCTGTTCTTTCTGCCGTTCAACCTCATCCAGGTGCAGGGTTACAGCGCCACGGGTGCGGGCGCCGCCCTACTGCCTTTCGTGCTCCTGATGTTCCTCTTCTCCCGCTGGTCGGGTGGCCTGGTAGAAAAATTTGGTGCGCGGCGGCCGCTCATCGTGGGCCCGGCCGTCGCCGCCGCGGGGTTCGCGCTCCTGGCAATGCCGGGGATCGGCGGCAGCTACTGGACGACGTTCTTCCCCGCCACCGTGGTCCTGGGCATCGGCATGACGATCAGCGTCGCGCCCTTGACGACGACGGTGATGGGAGCGGTGGAGGAGCGCCACGCGGGGCTCGCCTCGGGGATCAACAACGCCGTGTCCCGCAGCGCGGGACTGCTGGCGGTCGCGGCCCTGGGGGTGATTCTCCTGGGTATCTTCAGCCGCGGCCTCGACCGCCGTTTGGGGAGGCTCGATCTGCCGCCCGCGACGCGGCAGGCGCTGGAAGGCGATCGGAACCGGTTGGCCGCTCTCGAAGCTCCCGCCTCGGCGGACGCCGGAACGCGCGAACAGGTCGACGATGCGGTGGACGAGTCCTTCGTGGCCGGATACCGCGCCACGATGCTGACCGCCGCCGGTCTGGCTCTGCTGGCCTCGGCGAGCGCGGCGTGGCTGATCCGGGAGAAGTGATCCCGATGGAGAAGGCGCCCCTCGCCGCGGCCTTCGATGCTGCGGCGGATCATTACGATGATCCACTCCTGGGTTTCTGGGACTACTTCGGCAGGCGCACGATAGACCGCCTCGACCTTCCAGCCGGCGCGCGGGTGATCGACGTCTGCTGCGGCGCTGGAGCGTCCGCCCTGCCGGCGGCCGAGGCCGTCGGTCCGCAGGGCGAAGTGCTCGGCGTCGATCTGTCGCCCGCCCTTCTCGACCTGGCGTGGGCGAAGGCGCGCGAACGCGGTCTGACCAACGTGCGGTTCGAGGTCGCGGACTTCGAAGCCATGGCCCGGCCCGCGGCGCCGTACGATGCGGCGGTCTGCGTCTTCGGTATCTTCTTCTTCAAAGACATGTCTGCCGCGCTGCGTTCGCTCGCGAGCCGGGTGAGGCCCGGCGGCATCGTCGCCGTCACGAGCTGGGGCACCGAGGTGCTCGAGCCGGCGGACCGGCTCTTCTGGGACGCCGTTCGCGCCGAGCGCCCGGATCTGGCGCGGGAGGTCCGGCCCTGGGATCGCATCAGCACGCAGCAGGGCCTCACGGAGCTGTTCGCCGAGGCGGGTCTTCCCGGCGCTTTCGCGGAGCCCGAGACGTGGACGCTCTCCCTGCCGTCCCCCGAAGATTTCTGGAGGATCGTTCTCGGCAGCGGCTACCGGGGCGTCGTCGATCAGTTGGACGCGGCGGCGCGGGAGCGCGTGCGGCGGCAGCTCACGGCCCGATTGCGGGAAGTGGACGTCTCACGTCTCGCCATGATGGCGGTCTACGGGACGGCCCTCACCTCCCCCGGGCCGGGGTGAGGGCTCAGCGGACGCCGCGGCGCTGCAGCAGGTCGGCTTCGATTCCGGCGGTGAGGACGCCGATGGCCTTGCCGCCGTCCATCACGGGCACCGAAACGTGGATCAGTCTGACGCCGGCGCTGTCGTCGAGCTGCGGCTCGCTGGCGTAGACCGCGCCGCGCCCCTCGGCGAAGCTCATCCGCCACTTGTCCTCGTCGCCCTGCCAGTAGTCGCTGGTCTTTCGCGTCGTACCCACCAGGGCCCCCTGGTTGTCCATGACGAAGGCCTCGCGGTATCCGGGGCGCCGGGCGGTGAACCCTTGCAGAGCCTTGGCGCAGGGATTCTTCAGCAGGACCTGCACGCGCGAGTTGTCTTGGGTGGCGCTCATCCAGGAGATATCGATCGAACGGATGCGGCTGAGGGGAACGTTCAAGGCGTTCTGATCGCGGACGGCGCCGACGATCGCGGCGTGCTGTGCCCAGGAGCGGAGCTGCTCCACTTCCGCCTGGATCGCGGGATCGAGCTCTCCGGCGGGCGGCCTGGACGCCGGGGTCTGGGCGGCGGCGGCCAGGCAGGCGAAGATCGCGGCGGCGAAGGCGGCGACACGCAACGGAAGGCCCTCCGAGATGTCACGGGGTTCCTGAGGATCGCTCGATTCAGCTTAGCACATGCGTCGACCGGCGATCAGCCCGCCAGCCGCCGGTAGAGCTCGACGTACTCCTCGCCCTGCCTGTCCCAGGAAAAGTCCTTCGCCATGCCGTTCCGCATCAGCCGTTCCCAGGTCTCGCGCTGGAGGAAGACGTCCAGGGCCTGGCCGAGCGCCCAGCGGAACCCCTGGGCGTCGAAGTGTTCGAAGACGAAGCCCGTCCCTTGTCCCGTAGAGGCGTCGAAGGGCTCGACCGTGTCCGCGAGGCCGCCCGTCTTGTGGACCACGGGCGGCGTGCCGTAGCGCAGGCTGTACATCTGGTTCAGGCCGCAGGGCTCGAAGCGCGACGGCATGAGGAACAGGTCGGCCCCGGCCTCGATCCAGTGCGCCAGCTCGTTGTTGAAGCCCCGGTAGAACCAGGCCCGGCCGGGAAACTGCTCGTGCAGCCGGCGAAAGAACTCCTCGAAGCGGGATTCACCGCTCCCCAGGGCTACCACGCGGAGGTCGCGCCTCGCGAGCAGCTCGGGCAGCACCTCGAAAGAGAGATCGAAGCCTTTCTGCGCGGTGAGCCGCGACACCACGCCCAGCACGGGAGCCGCCGTCTCTTCCATGCCGATGCCTTGGAGGAGGGCCCCTTTCATGGCGGACTTGCCGGAGAGATCCCGGGCCGAGTAGTGGTGAGGGATGCGAGGATCGGTCTCGGGGCTCCACTCGTCGTAGTCGACGCCGTTGACGATGCCCACGAGGCGGTCGCCGCGGGCGCGCAGCAGGGGATCGAGGCCAAAGCCCTGAGCGGGCGTCTGGATCTCCCGCGCGTAGGTGCGGCTGACGGTGGTGAGGGCGTCGGCGTGCAGGATGCCGTTGCGCAGGAAGTTCAGATTCCCCGGCGAGAGGTCGACCAGCTTGGCGTGGCCGTCGAGCCCGAGGTCGCTCAGCCGCGAGAGGTCGACGATTCCCTGAAAGCCGAGATTGTGGATCGTCAGGACCGTCTTCGTGCGCCGGAAGAGGCGGTCCCAATCGAGGAAGGCCCGCCGGTAGACCGGCGCCAGAGCGGTATGCCAGTCGTGGCAATGCAGGATGTCGGGGGTCCAGCCCATGCGCTGGGCGCACTCGAAAGCGGCGACGGTGAGCAGAGCGAAGCGCAGCGAGTCCTCGCGGTCGCCCTGATAGATCTCGCCGTGGCCGAAGAGCTCCGGACAATCGATGAAGTAGGCGTGAACGTCGCTCTGCGGCAGCGGCGTGGTGAGGACGGAGTAGGTGAAGCGCCAGGGCCCGAGCCGGACCGGCACGCCCTGAATGAAATCCACCGGCGTGTAGCGGTCCCGCTCGCGGGCCAGGTGAGCGTAGAGGGGGAGGAAGACCCGCGCGTCGTGCCCCGCGCGGCCGAGGAAGCGGGAGAGCCCGGAGACCACGTCGCCGAGGCCGCCGGTCTTGGCGAAAGGAGTTGCTTCCGCCGCGACCTGGAGCACCCGCAACGGCGGCACGCTCAGATCACCGTCCCCGGCGGGATCACCGCGTTCTTGGGGACGACGACGATCCCGTCGCGGATCGAGTAATTCTCGTTGTCGTGATTCTGGGCTCCGGCGGCGTTGAGCAGCTTGCAGCCGTCGCCGATGCGGGCGTTGAAATCGATGATGGCGTTGCGGATGTGGCAGTCCCGGCCGATGCCGACGGGGACCTCGGGGCTGCCGTCGGGGAGGTTCTCCCAGTAGTTGGCGCCCATGATCACCGAACGTTCGATCACCGAGCCGGAACGCACGACGGCGCGGATGCCGACGATCGAGTCGGTGACCCGGCTGCCGGAGAGGATGCTCCCCTCCGAGAGGATCGAGCACTGCACGAAGCACTCGGTCACCTTCGTCCCCGGCAGGAAGCGCGGGTGGGTGTAGATGCGAAACTCAGGGTCGTAGAGGTTGAGCGGCGGCAGCGGCAGCGTCAGATCGAGATTGGCTTGATGGAAGCTCGGGATGGTGCCGATGTCGGCCCAATAGTCGTTGTGGGGAAAGGCGTAGACCTTGTAGCCCTCCAGGGCCTGGGGGATCACCTCGCGGCCGAAATCCACCGTGGTGCTGCCGATGAGCACCTCCTTGAGCACCTCGGGGCGGAACACATAGATGCCCATGCTGGCGAGGTACGAGCCCGGCGCAGCGGGAAAACCGAGAGCCCCCTGCGTCTGCTCGTCGAGCGCGATGGCGTCGAGCTGCGCGGCCTCCTTGGGTTTCTCGACGAATTCGATGATGCGGCCCGAGGGATCCAGGCGCAGGATTCCGAAGGCCGGCGCCTCCTCCCGGCTCACCGGCTTGACGGCGACCGTCAGGTCGGCTTCGCGCTCGCGGTGCGCCTTGATGAACTCCGCGATATTCATCAGGTAGAGCTGGTCGCCGGAAAGGATCAGCACCTCCGGCGGGCTCGGCTCCAGCAGGCGGGCCAGGGTCTGGCGCACGGCGTCCGCCGTCCCCTGATACCACTCGCGGCGCTCGGTCGTCAGCTCGGCGGCGAGGATGTTGACGAAGCCGCTGGAGAAAGCGTCGAAGCGGTAGGTCTGGGCGATGTGGCGGTGCAGGCTGGCGCTGTTGAACTGGGTGATGACGAAGATGCGGTCGATGCCGGCCTGCAGGCTGTTGCTGATCGGGATATCGATGAGCCGGAACTTGCCGCCCACCGGCACTGCCGGTTTCGCACGGTCTCGCGTCAACGGCCAGAGCCGCGTCCCCTGACCCCCGCCCAGAATGGCTGTGACGACCTTCTCCATGCCACCTCCCCGCGCGAGCGGCGCTATCTTACAAGGAAGTGGCGTTTGCAGTGGACATGCCACGACACCGAGAAGACGCGTGGTCCCTCGGCGGTCCTGAATCTCTCTTGTCGCTCAGCTCGTTTCAGCGGGCGATGCGGACTTCGACACCGATGTCCAGGTCGTCCCAGATCCTGTCGGCGCTGATGGCAGGAAGGCCGAGAGCAGCCGCGAGAGCGAGGCAGGCCCGGTCTCCCAAGGAGAGGCCCAGATGTTGCGTCTTGACGCGGAGATGAGCTGTGCGCTCTGCGTCCTCCGCTGTGAAAGGACGGATTGCGAGGCCCAGCGCTTCGAGATCCTGCCTCAGCCCATCCACGTCAGCTTGACGGGCGAGAGCCTTCTGCACCACCTCCGACCAGTTGACGCTCGAGATAACGGCGGTGGCCAGCAAGTCCGCGACCGCCTCTCCGCCAGGCTCGGAGTTGAGCATCGCGAGGAGGGCAGAGGCATCGAGAACGCAGCTCAGGGCGCTCTCATCTCCTCCTGTGCTCACTCGTGTTCCTCTTGTGTAGACTCGGCGCGCCGCTCAGCAATCAACTCCTTCACGAGGCTGACTCCTGCAGGGATATTGGCGAAGCGGCGGCGCACGCGCTGCAGGACCGCTTCCCGCTTCTCTAGAACGAGTCGCTGATCCTCGATGAGCGCCAGCAAGACATCGCCCGAAGTGATACCCAACTCGCGGCGGATCTCGGAAGGGATCACCAGCCTCCCCTGAGGCCCTACGGAGACCTTGGTGTGATGAGCGAGCTTTTCCATGGCTCTCCTATTGTGCCATACTTGATCGGTTGGTGCCACTTTCAAGGCATGGTGGCACAGCGGAGATGGACATGAGCTCCTCGCCTTACCCGCGCCCCCTCTACTGGGATTTCCTCGGCCGCGTTCCCTACGCCGAAGCCGTCGAGATGCAACTCGCCGCACGGACGGCGCTGAAGACCGGCACGGGTCCGGAGCGGCTTTTCCTCCTCGAGCACCCGCACGTCTACACCTTGGGCAGGAACGCCGGCCAACAGGACGTGCTAGCCAGCCCGGAGTGGCTGCGCGCCCGCGGCATCGAGATCGCCGAGTGCGACCGCGGCGGGCAGGTCACCTACCACGGTCCGGGTCAGCTCGTCGGCTATCCCGTCGTCAATCTCAGCCCGGACCGGCGGGACGTGCGCCGTTACGTGCGCGATCTCCAGGAGGTGCTGATCCGCACGCTCGCCGACTACGGCATCACCGCCGAAGGGCGAGAGGGGCAGGCGTTCATCGGCGTCTGGGCGGGGGAGGAGAAGATCGCATCGATCGGCGTACACCTCTCGCGCTGGATCACCACCCACGGCTTCGCTCTCAACGTCGCCACCGACCTCTCCTACTTCTCGGGGATCATCCCGTGCGGTCTGCACCAGGTCCGCATGACCTCGATCGAGCGCCTGACCGGACGGGCGCCGGCTCTGCCTGAGATCGCCGCCGTCTGCGCCCGCCACTTCGGAACGGTCTTCGAGCGCGAGCTGGCCGGTTCGTCCGCCGAGCTCGTCGCGGCAGGAGAAAGAGGCGGCGGGTGAGGGTCGATCTCGGCCTCAACGCGGTGATCGTGGCGGTCACCGAAGAGGTGCCGCGTATCCTCACCGTGTCCCGCTCCGGACGGTCCGACTCGCCCGAGGACGCTCTCCCTTTCGGTCCTCTGGAGCCTGAGAAGGACCGCACGCTCGACCGGGCGCTGCGCCGGTGGGTCCGCGAGCAGACCGGCCTCGAGCTCGGCTACGTCGAGCAGCTCTACACTTTCGGCGACCGCCTGCGCGATCCGTGGGAGACCCATGGCGGCCCGCGCGTGGTGTCGGTGGCCTACCTCGCCCTGGTGCGCGAGGTCTCGGTGCGGCGCGACGCCCGCTGGCGCGACTGGTACGAGTTTTTTCCCTGGGAGGACTGGCGCTCCGGCCGGCCGGAGGCGATCGACCGGTTCGTCGCGCCGGCCCTCGACGCGTGGGTGGGAAGCGCGGGCGATGCTCTCCTCCGCAGGGAGCGCCGGCAACGGGCCGACATCGTTTTCGGACTCGGCGGCGTCGGCTGGGACGGCGAACGGGTCCTCGAGCGCTACGAGCTGCTCTACGAAGCCTACCTGGTGCCGGAGGCCTGGCGCGATCGGGACGAGACCTGCGGCGCCACCGAGGAGCGGCTCCCCGCCCCGAGCCAGAAGCCCGAGCTCCTGCCCGGCCGTCCCATGGCCCTCGATCACCGCCGCATCCTCGCCACCGCCCTCGGCCGGCTGCGGGGGAAGCTCAAGTACCGGCCGGTGGTCTTCGAGCTCCTCCCTCCCACCTTCACCTTGCTGCAGCTCCAGCGCGTGGTGGAGGCTCTGGCGGGCGTGCGGCTCCACAAGCAGAACTTCCGCCGCCTGGTCGAAAACGCCGGCCTCGTCGAAGGCACCGGCCAGCAGGACGCGCAGACCGGCGGTCGGCCGGCCGAGCTGTTCGTCTTCCGCCGTGAGGTGCTCCGCGAGCGTCCGGCGCCGGGGGTGGGGCTGCCGGGGGTGCGGAGATAGGCCTCACCTCCCACCTGGTTCATCCGGACATTGCCGGCCTGGACGTCGTCCCCTTCGAAACCTCACCCCCTGGCCCCCTCTCCAGCGGAGCTGGAGAGGGGGAACGATTCCGAGCCGATCTTGCTGTTCGTTCCCCCTCTCCACTTTGTGGAGAGGGGGCCAGGGGGTGAGGTTTCGAAGGGCGAACCGCCCCAACCGGCAAACCCCCTCCCGGGCAGATTTCCCGTCCCCCTCTTGTTATACCCCCTGAAACGAGCCGGTGACGCCGCGGCGGCGTCACCCCCTTGACAGCCTGATATACTCATTTGTAGTATAAGCACTGGCCGGCAGCGCCGGCCCTTCTTTATGATGACGATATGCTCAAGATGAGCATAGGGGGATCGGATGAACCTGGAAATCTCTCGCCCGTACGCCGGGCTTGATTACACGGCGGAAGTGGCGCGTGCGACCGCTCCCATTCGCAACAAGGTGCGGTCGGTCATTCCAGACCTGGAGTGGCCGGTCCACGCTCCGTATATCGCCGCCATCAACGAGCTGAAGCGCCAGCGGAACGCCGTCGTCCTGGCCCACAACTACCAGACGCCGGAGATCTTCCACGGCGTCGCCGACTTCGTGGGCGACTCGCTTGCCCTGGCGCAGCAGGGGGCGAAGACCGGCGCGGACGTCATCGTCCTGGCCGGCGTGCACTTCATGGCCGAGACGGCGAAGATCCTGTCGCCGGAGAAGACGGTGTTGATCCCCGATCTTCAAGCGGGGTGCTCTCTCGCCTCGTCGATCACGGCGGCGGACATCCGCCTGCTGCGGCAGCGCTATCCCGGCGTGCCGGTGGTGACGTATGTCAACACCTCGGCGGAGGTCAAGGCCGAGTCGGACGTCTGCTGCACATCGGCCAACGCCGTAGCGGTGGTGGAGTCGCTGGGCGTTGACCGGGTGATCTTCCTGCCCGACGAGTTCCTGGGCAAGTACGTGGCCACGCAGACCGACGTCAAGATCATCCTCTGGAAAGGCCACTGCGAGGTGCACGAGCGCTTCACAGGCGAGGAGATCCGCGCCTACCGGCAGGCCCAAGGGCCCGGCCTCCAGATTCTGGCTCACCCCGAGTGCCCGCCGGAGGTGCTGGCGGAGGCCGACTTCGTGGGCTCCACGGCGGCGATGATTCGCCACGTCGGCGAGGCCCGTCCCCGGCGGGTGGTGATGATCACCGAGTGCTCGATGAGCGACAACGTGGCCGTCGAGTATCCCGACGTCGAGTTCATCCGCCCGTGCAATCTCTGCCCGCACATGAAGCGGATCACCCTGCCGAAGATCCTGCGTTCGCTGCAGACGATGGAGCACGAGGTCGAGGTCGCTCCGCTGGTGATCGACCGCGCCCGCCAGGCGCTCGAACGCATGCTCGCCGTCGGCCGGAGGGAAGGCAAGTGAAGGCGCTTCGCGGCCCGCGGGGAATCGACGGCGTCTCGCGCTCCGAGGTGCTGGTCGTCGGCACGGGCGCGGCCGGGCTCACGGCGGCCCTAGGCTGCTCGCCCCTGCGCGTCACGGTGCTGACCAAGGCCCGCCTGGGCGTCGGCGGCTCCAGCCCATGGGCGCAGGGTGGCATCGCCGCCGCGGTAGGGAAGGACGATGCGCCCGCCCTCCACGCGGCCGACACTCTGGCGGCCGGCGCGGGCCTGAGCGATCCGCACGTGGTGGACATCCTGACCGCCGAAGGGCCGGAGAGAATCCAGGCGCTGCTCGCCCTCGGCGCTCATTTCGATCTCGATAACTCCGGCTCTCTGGCCCTCGGCCGCGAGGCGGCACACAGCCGCCGCCGCATCCTGCACGCCCGGGACGCCACCGGCGCGGAGATCGTGCGGACCCTGGTCGAGGCGGTCCGCCGTTCGCCGCAGATCCGGGTGGTGGACGAAGCCTTCGCCGTCGATCTCGCCATGGAGCACGGCGAAGTCGTGGGCCTGCTGGCGGTGCACGCCGACGGCCGGCGGGTGCTTCACCTCGCGCCGGCGGTGGTGCTCGCCACCGGCGGCCTCGGACAGCTCTATCTCCATACGACGAACCCGCGGGAAGCGACCGGCGACGGCCTCGCCATGGCGGCACGGGCGGGAGCGCGGCTGGTCGATCTCGAGTTCGTGCAGTTTCATCCCACCGCCTTGGCCTCGGGGGCCGATCCCATGCCGCTGCTCACCGAAGCCCTGCGCGGCGAAGGGGCGGTCCTGATCGACGGTGAAGGCCGCCGCTTCATGACCGGCGAGCACTCGGACCGCGAGCTCGCGCCGCGGGACGTAGTAGCGCGTGCCATCTGGCGCCGGCTGATGGCGGGGCAGTCTGTCTTCCTGGATGCCCGCGATGCAGTGGGAGACGAATTCCCCGAGCGCTTTCCCACCGTCTTCAAGCTCTGCCAGGAGCACGGCCTGGACCCGCGCCGCGAGCCGATCCCGGTAGCTCCTGCCGCCCACTACCACATGGGCGGCGTGGCGGTGGACGAGCGCGGCCGGACCTCGCTGACCGGCCTCTGGGCCTGCGGCGAGGTGGCGGCGACGGGGGTTCACGGCGCCAACCGTCTGGCCAGCAACTCGCTTCTCGAAGCGCTGGTCTTCGGCGGCCGCGTGGCCGAGGACCTGCGGACCTGCGTGCCGGTGGGACAGGTGCCGCGCGGGCCGCGGATCCCTGGCGGCGCTCCGGCGGCCGGCGGTCCTGGTGACCCCGAGCTGATCGCCGCCGTGCGCCGGCTGATGTGGGAGAAGGTTGGCGTCGTGCGCGACGAAGCCGGCCTGGCCTCCGCCGCCGACGAGCTCCGCCGTCTGGCCAATCAGCAGCCGCTCGCGGCAGGGGAGGCGCGCAACCTCCTGGAAATCGGCCGCCTCGTCACCGCGGCGGCCCTGGAGCGGCGGGAGAGCCGCGGCGGCCACTATCGTTCGGATCATCCCGCCGCCGATCCCGCTTGGCAGCACCGTTTGTTCCTCACCGCCGCCCCGGACGGCTCGGCCCGCTTCGAGGCTCCGCGCGCCGCACCGGCTCTGACCGCCGCCGGGGGCCGCCGCTCGTGAGCGGCAAGCCGGGCGTCGATCTTCCGCATCTCTATCCTCTCCTCTACGAGCCGCTCGTGCGGCGGACCCTCGAAGAGGACCTGGGACGAGCGGGAGACCTGACCAGCGACGCCGTGCTGCCGCCGCACCAGACGGCCTCGGCCGATGTCGTCGCGCGCGCGGCCGGCCGGCTGGCAGGGCTTCAGGTGGCGCTCTGCGCGTTCCGCCTGCTCGACCCCTCTGTCGACATCATCGGCAACGCCGTGGATGGTGAGGACGTTGAGGCCGGAGAGATTCTCGCCACCGTTCGTGGTCCGGCGCGGCCCATCCTCACCGCCGAGCGCACAGCGCTCAACCTCCTCGGCCGCCTGTGCGGCATTGCCACGGCCACGCGGGACATGGTGCGGCTCGTCGAGCCGCACGGCGCCCGCATCGTCTGCACCCGTAAGACCACGCCAGGTTTACGCGCCCTGGAGAAGTACGCCGTGCGCTGCGGCGGCGGCCACAACCATCGCTTCGGGCTCGACGACGCCGCGCTCATCAAGGACAACCACATCGCTCTCGCGGGAGGCTTGAGGATCGCGCTCGAGCGCGCCCGGCGGGCCGTGGGCCACCTGGTCAAGATCGAGGTCGAGGTGGACTCGCTCGAGCAGCTCCGCGAAGCCCTGGACCTCGGCGTCGACGTGGTGCTGCTCGACAACATGTCCCTTGAGACCCTCCGCGAAGCGGTCGCTCTGTCGAAAGGCCGTGCGATCACCGAGGCTTCCGGAGGCATCAATCCTCAGACCGCCGCCGCCATCGCCGCCACCGGCGTCGATCTCCTCTCGGCCGGCTGGCTGACTCACAGCGCGCCGGCGCTGGACGTAGCGCTGGACGTGGCATAGAAGAGTCAGCTTTCCGCTCGGGGCGGACGAAGGCTTGTCACCTCGGGCTTGCCTGAACCTCCATGTCTCGGCCGGACGGCATCGGGACACAAGAGAGATAGGGCCAGCGCTCTCGCCGGAGCTGATCCGGTCTCCAGGAGGGTCTTCGATGATCGACCGCAGGGTACTGCTGTTTCCTGTCCTCTTTGCTTCGTTCTTTCAGCCGCTATCCGCCGCCGCTGCGACTTCGAGCTGCCAGAGCGACTGCTACCAGCAGTACCAGATCTGCTATCTACAGAACCCCGCCTGTCAGGGCGTCGACTTCTGCGGCGAGTGCGAGGACCAGTACCAGTGGTGCATGGAGGACTGCAACCGGGTCTGCTACACCGACGTCTGCATGAGCTGCGGCCGGCCGGCCTCCGGGGTCGACAACGACGGCGATCTCGTCCCCGATCAGCTCGAGTACGATCTCGCCCACCGCTTCTTTCCCAACGTCTATCTCCAGGACTACTGGGATGACCTGGGGTCTTCCTACCTTGGCTCCGGATGGTCCATTCCCTATACGGTCAAACCATACACCGCCGGTATGTGCGACGAGGACCGCGAGTGTCTGGAAATCCGTTTCGGGCTCGCTTACCGCTATGACGCCGGCGATCCCACCTGGGGCGGCGGCCACTCGGGAGACAGCGAGTTTTATACCTCTCTCGTTCAGCGGACTTCCTCCTGGACGACGGCTTCGGCCGACGCCCTGGCCTGGCAGATGATCCGCGACTTCACGGCCGCCCACTGGGGTACCTCCACCGACTCCAGTGTGGTCGGCGCCTACGGCTTCTGCGCTCCCAACTGCCACGCCTGGGACAACGACGGCTCCAGTTGCCGGGCCAACAGCCAGTGTCACTGGTTCCCTGGGCTCTGCACCGGCACCTCCAATCAGCCCGGGACGACCTGTTCTAGCTTCTGGGAGGAAGGGGAATGCTATTTCGCCGGGTGCACCTGGTATGACTCGAGCTGCTTCAGCACGAGCACGTGCTACTCCACCTCGGCGCGGAGCACGCAGCGCAATACCTACGCCGCCGAGGGCAAACACGCGCTCTATCACACGGATTCCGAGTGCGACGGCGGTAACATTTTCAGCATCGACGAATGCCCGTCCAACGCCTACGACATGCGGGCCTACAAAACCGGAAAGCTGCAGAACATTGGCAACTGGGAGAACCACGCCTCCTTCGACATCATCATCCAGTACCCGGACGGCTGCGCTCTCTACGACGTGTGGAGCGGCGCGGCCTTCTCCGGCTCCACCCAGTACAAGAAGCATTTCAACTACGGTTTCGATTGGAATTTGCCCGCGGCCGCGCCGCCCCCCACTCAATGCGATGGGACTTCAGGGCAATGGTCGGGCTGCCGTGGCACCGGCTGTCACGTCTGCACGGAGAAGGTGGCCAGCTATCCTCTCTACTTCAAGAACCATCCCGCCTGCATCCAAAACAGCACCTGCAACAATCTCTACTACACCTGCAACGCGAACTGTCCGGCCCCGACCTCGGCCGACCAATGCAACGGCACCTCAGGGCAGTGGGCAGGCTGCCGTGGCACCGGCTGTCATGTCTGTGCCGAGCTGGTGGCTCAGTATCCGTGCTACTTCCAGAATCATCCCTACTGCATCTCGAACGGCACCTGCGGCGGCCTCTATTACACCTGCAACTCCAACTGTCCGGCTCCGACCGAGGCGGACCGCTGCAATTGATAATTGGATGACAGGGTGAAGTCTTGACCCGCCGGCTCACCTATCTCAAGGGGATCGGCAATCTCCTCGGCAAGGATTGGCTCAAGGCGCTGGGGCCGGTGGCCGGCTTCGTGGAGGCCATTCTGGGCTTCGGCTCCGGCTCGGGCAGTCACGCGCCGCTGCTGATCAACGCCACTGTCAAGCTCAACGGCAGCATGACGGCCGAAACCCTCTTCGCCACGATCCTGCTGCGCGCTCCCGGCTCCATCCACGCCGATCCGGTCAACGACGCAAGCTCGAACGTCCTGCCGCTTTATGACCGTCCGCTGGGGATCTTCAATCTGCTTTCCGCGCCAGTGCTCTCGGTGACCCATCAGAACGCGAGCTACCCCTGCTACGTGCCGTTCAGCAACCCGCTCCAGACGGCGGTCGAGATGTGCCGGAAATCCACCGATCAGCGCCTGGCCAACGTCGACTACGTGATCAACCCCGACTCCGGCCTGGAGTTGGCGGCCCTCGATGCCGCCTACCTGCGGGCCGCCGCGCTGCCGGATTTCTACGTCCAGGGATCGTCGGACGGCTACCGCCCGCTGTGCGATCTCGAGCAGATGGTGGTGCGCACCAACTATTCCGGATGCCCGCCGTCGCTGGGGTATTGCCCGGAGAACTACATCCCGCCGACCGCCGAGGTCCGCAGCATCGGCCTGCGGGTCCGTCTGCGAGCGACCGCCGCGCCCGCGGTCGAGCCGACGCTGATCATCCGCAAGTACAAGCCGGCGGTCACCTCGAGCGCGCCGGCCTCTTCCTGCACGCTGCAGTGCAACGGCACTGCGGGCCAATGGTCCGGCTGCCGCGGCACCGGCTGCCATGTCTGCGCCGAGAAAGTGGCGAGCTACCCTCTCTACTTCCTCAACCACCCGAGCTGCGCCCGTAACGACACCTGCGACGGCCTGTACTTCACCTGCAACGCCAATTGCCCGGCCCCCACTTCGGCCGACCTGTGCAATGGGACCTCAGGGCAGTGGTCCGGCTGCCGCGGCTCCGGCTGCCATGTTTGCGCGGAGAAGGTGGCCAGCTATCCGCTCTATTTCAAGAACCATCCCGCCTGCATCCCCAACAACACCTGCAACGGCTCCTACTTCACCTGCAACGCCAACTGCCCGGCTCCCGGCTCGGCCGACCAGTGCAACGGGACCGCGGGTGAATGGGCGGGTTGCCGCGGCACCGGCTGCCACGTCTGTGCCGAGCTGGTGGCTGAGTATCCGTGCTATTTCCAGAATCACCCGTACTGCATCTCGAACGGCACCTGCGGCGGTCTCCATTACACCTGCAACTCCAACTGTCCGGCTCCGACCGAGGCGGACCGCTGCAATTGATCACGGAGGGGCGCCGGACATGGCGTGATTTTTGAGTATCCAGTCCTGTGGGTATGGCAGGACGCTCCGATGCGGCATCAGAACCGAGCTCGCCTGATCCTTTCCGCTCTGCTGGCGCTGGGGTCGACCCTCGCGTTGAGCGCGGAGGATCAGGCTCCGCAAGAGAGCTCATCGCCAAAGGGCGGTGAACCCACCAACCCCTACGCCAAGCGCTTCCAGGAGCTGGACGCCGATCGGGATGGCTATGTCTCGCTCGACGAGTGGCCGCTCGAGGAGGCCAAGTTCCACGTCGTCGACCGCGACAAGGACGGCCGCCTGAGCCCGGCCGAGCTGCTGACGCCGAACGTCCTGCGCCGCGCTCCAGGGGAACAGCGGTTCCATCAGCTCGACAGCAACCGGGACGGCCGCCTGAACGGGAGCGAGCTGCAGCGCGGCGGCGAGGGGCTCGACCGGCGGGATCGCAACCGCGATGGGTACGTCACCCTCTCCGAGTACTCCAACGGCTTCCAGGACGTCTGGAGAAGCAGCGCTACGCTCCCCGAGCGGCGCCGCTTCCAAAGGCTCGACCGCAATCTCGACAACCGCCTGACCCGCATCGAGTTCGGCGGCTCGCCAGCCATCTTCAACCGTCTCGACCGCAACCGGGACGGCGTCCTCAGCCCGAGCGAGTGGCCGTAGGCATGTGCGCTTGCGCCCCGTAGTAAGCTAGCTGTGACCAGCGGCTTGGGCGGTCGAGGTCGAGCGTCGCATCCAGGAGATCGAGAGAGGTCGCGCCAATCTCGTTCCTGCGGCCGATGAGCGTAGGATTGGCTTGTTTGCCAAGGAGCCAGTCTGGTGCCGTAGAATAGGACGAATGAGGGTCACCCATGGAAGACTGGGCAAACCGAATTGAGTCAAAGGCGGAGGTCTGTCACGGGAAGCCCTGTATCCGCGGCACCCGGATCATGGTTTCCGTCATCTTGGACAATCTGGCGGAAGGTCTCACTCCTGAGGAAATCGTCGATGAGTATCCTCCACTGAGGTTGGAGGATGTTCGAGCCGCTATCTCCTATGCCGCGGCTTTGACCCGCGAAGAGGAGATGGTACCGCTCCGATGAGCCCGTTCGCTGTGAAGCTGGACGAGAACCTCGGCCAGACTCACGTGCGGTTCCTTCAGGATCTCGGCTATCAGGCGGATCGTGTTCATGACGAGGGGTTTTCGGGAGCGGAAGACGACGCCCTTTGGCGGAAAGTCGTCTCCGAGGGGAGATTCCTGATCACCCTCGACCTCGACTTCAGCGACATCAGACGATTCCAACCAGGCTCACATCCAGGCATCCTGCTGGTCCGAGCGCGAGACAGGGGTCGCGGGGCGGTCCTGGCGGTTCTACGGCGCGTTCTGGCAGAACAACGCCTCGAGGAGCTGCGGGGGTGTCTGGCGGTCGCGGACGAGGATCTCACCCGCGTGCGGCGTCCGACCTCGGATTGACCGCCTTATCGCCCACCCTTGCCATGCCGCCCACCGTCTACGCCACCCGCTACGTGACGCCTCTGCGCGAGGGCGGCTCGCTTCCCGCCATCGTGGAGGCCAGCGATCTCGGGTTCTACGTGCTCAAGTTCCGGGGCGCCGGACAGGGGCCGCTGGCGCTGGTGGCCGAGCTCATCGCCGCCGAGATCGGCCGCGCCCTCGGGCTCAAGGTGCCCGATCTGGTGCTGATGGAGGTGGACGCGGCGCTGGGGCGGAACGAGCCGGACCCCGAGATCCGCGACCTCCTCAAGGCGAGCGTGGGGCTGAACCTCGGCGTCGACTACCTGCCGGGCTCCGTACCTTTCGATCCAGCCGCCGGCGATGTCCTCGACGCGGATCTCGCTTCGTCCATCGTGTGGTTCGACGCCTTCATCACCAACGTCGACCGCACGCCGCGCAATCCGAACCTCCTCTGGTGGCACAAGGTCCTCTACCTGATCGATCACGGCGCCGGCCTCTACTTCCACCATAACTGGCAGAATCTGGAGCCGATGGCCCGCAGCCGCTTTCCCGCGATTCGCGACCACGTCCTGCTGCCGTGGGCGAGCCGCATCGAAGAAGCCGATCGGCGGCTGCGCCCGCGGCTCGACGAGGCGGTGTTCGCACGCGCGATCGAACAGATCCCGGACTCCTGGCTGCCGGAGGAACCCGGCCTCACCGCCACCGACCGGCGCGCAGGATATCTGGCGTTTCTGACTCAGCGGCTGGCAGCGGCTTCGTCATTCGTCGAGGAGGCGATAGGTGCCCGCGCACAGCTCGTTTGACTACGCCGTCATCCGCGTCGTGCCGCGGGTGGAGCGGGAGGAGTTCGTCAACGCCGGCGTCCTCCTCTTCTGCCTCGAGCGGGATTTCCTCCAGGCCCGCGTCGAGGTCGACGAGCGGCGGCTGCGCGCGCTGTGGCCCGAAACCGACATCGAGCTGGTCCGCCAGCACCTCGAAGCCATCCCCAAGATCTGCGCCGGCAGCCTGGAAGGCGGACCGATCGCGCGGCTCTCTCTCCGTGAGCGATTCCACTGGCTCGTCTCTCCCCGCAGCACGATCATTCAGGTCTCCCACGTTCACTCGGGGCTCTGCGACTCCCCGGAGAAGGCGCTCGACGAGCTGTTCCGGCAGACGGTAAGCGTTCCGTGAGCGAACCGCCCTCGAAGACGGTCGACCCGCGCCGCCGATCAGAGGTACCATGAGGCGGAAAGGAGCCGCGATGCGCGCCACTTATAGAGCCGTTCTGCACGGGAATCGCCTGGAATGGCGCGATGAGGAGCCGATCGCCGTGCCAACTAGCTCTTGACCTAATATATCTGCATCCAATATAGTCGGGCTCATGCGAGCCCAGGGCGATCTCGAAGGCCTCCTTCCCCTCCCTCCCGCCACCTTCCACATCCTCGTCGCCCTCTCCGACGCCGACGGCCATGGCTACGGCATCATGCAGGAGGTCGCGCAGCGGACGGGCGGCCGCACGAAGCTCAATCCCGGCACCCTGTACACGACGATTCAGCGGCTGCTCGAGAAGGGGCTGATTGTCGAGCTCAACGAACGGCGCGATCCGGAGGAGGACGACGAGCGCCGGCGGTATTACCGGCTGACTCCGACGGGCCGCCGCGCGGCGCAACTGGAGCTGGCCCGGCTCACCGAGCTGGTGGCCTTGGGCCGGCGCGCCGGCCTGGCGGAGGAGGCCTGAATCATGGGCTCCGCGACTCGCGTCCCCGCCTGGGCCGACCGGCTCTACATGGCTCTCCTGAGGGCCTATCCGGCGCCCTTCCGCGAGGAGTACGCCGGCGAGATGCGCGCGGCGTTCCGCAGCCGCTGGCGCGAGGAGCGTCAGGCGCGCGGCCTGCTGGGAGTGACGCGCCTCTGGATCGCCGTGCTGACGGACACCCTGGCGACGGCGCTCCGCTCGCAGGGTGAGACGCTGACACGTGACGCCCGCTACGCGTGGCGCTCGCTTGTCGGCCGCCAGAGCTGGTCGTTCACCGCCGCTGCCTTGCTGACGCTGGCTCTCGGCATCGGCGCGGTCACCGCGATCTTCACCATCGTCCACGCGGTGCTTCTGGCGCCGCTGCCCTACTCCCAGCCGGACCGCGTGGTGTGGCTGAAGGACGTCAATCCGTCGCTTGGAATCGAGGCCTTTTCGTCGTCCTTGCCGAACTTCCACTCCTGGGAGTCGGCGCGCAGCTTTTCCCATCTGGCGGCCCTGCGTGGCGCCAGCGCGAACCTGACCGACGGCAGCGAGCCGGAGCACGTCAACGGGCTGGAGGTCTCCGCGAGCTTCTGGAATGTCCTCGGCCAGAAGCCGGTGGCCGGGCACGCCTTCCTCGCCGGCGACGACAAGCCCGGACACGCGGCGATGGCCATGATCAGCGAGGGGCTGTGGAAGCGCCGTTATGGCGGCGATCCCTCCCTGATCGGCCGCACGATCGACGTCAACCTCGTGCCGCACGTCGTGGTCGGTATCGCTCCACAGGACGTTGGCTTCGCTTCCGACGTCGATCTGTGGGTGCCCTTGAGCTACGACCCTGATAACGATGAGAGCCGCGGCAACCGCCAGGTCATCGTGCTCGGCCGGCTGGCTCCGGGCGTCACCCTCCAGCAGGCACAGGCGGAGATGGGAGGAATGACGTCACGGCTCGAACGAGAGTTCGCCGAATCCAACAAGGGCTGGAGCCTCCGCGTGATCCCCGTGCGGAGCTGGATCGTCGACGCCGAGGTCGCTCAGCGCCTGCGCATCATCCTGGCCGCCGTGGCCCTCCTTCTGCTGGTGGCCGCCACCAACGTCGCCAACCTGCAGATCGCGCGAGCGGTCGGCCGCCTGCGCGAGATGGGAGTCCGTCTTGCCCTGGGCGCCAGCCGCGCGCGGCTCGTCCGCCAGATGCTGACCGAGAATCTCCTGCTGGCCGGAGCCGGCGGCATTCTGGGGCTCGGCCTCGCCTGGTTTGGCGTCCGTGCCGCCGCCATCCTCCTGCCGGCGTCCATTCCTCGCCGTGCCAATCTCTCCCTCGACATGCCCGTGCTGCTGGTGGCCGGGCTCTGCGTTGGCGTCACGGCGCTCCTCGCCGGCCTGCTCCCCGCCGGGGTGGCCGTGCGCTCCAGCTTGCGCGATGCGCTTCAGCGAGCAGGACGTTCCGCCACGGCGGGACGCAGCCCGACCCGCCATGCCCTCGTCGCCGCGCAGCTCGCGCTCGCGACCACCCTTGTGGTCGGCGCGGCCCTGCTGACGCAGAGTCTCGTCCGCCTGCAGAAGGTCACCCTGGGCTTCGGCGATCCGGACCACCTGCTAACCGCGCGCATCACCCGCGTGGCGACGACCGACGAGGCGGCGAGGCAGATCCGCACCTTCTACGAGAATCTGCTCGACGAGATCCGCGCCCTACCCGGCGTCACCGCCGCCGGCCTGATCAGCGAGGTTCCTTTCGGCCCCGATACTACCGAGATGCCGGTTCTGCCCGTCGAGCGGTTCCAGCAGATCTCCGAAGAGGGCGTCCAGGCCAACTGGCGCATCGCCACGGACGGCTATTTCCGGACCATGCAGATCCCCCTCCTCCGCGGCCGGACCTTCGAGCGGGGCCGCGAGACCTGGGGGAACATGATCCTGAGCGAAGGACTGGCCCGCCGGTTGTGGCCTGGCGGTGAAGACCCCATCGGCCGCCGGGTCCAGTTGGGCAACCGAAAAATCTACGCCGTCATCGGCGTCGTGGGCGACGTACGGCAGCTCGAGCTCGCGCAGGATCCAACGCCGACCATGTACATCTCCACCTCCTGGCTCGTCATGCCGACCATGACGCTCGTCGTGCGCACGAACAACGATCCGGCCGCGATCATCCCTTCCATTCGCAAGGCCGCGCTGCGCCTGGATCCTCACCAGCCGGTCTCGGACTTCCAGACGATGCGCAGCGCCGTGGCCGCCAACGCGGCGGCGCCACGGCTCAACACCGTTCTCGTGGCCTCCTTTGCCGGGCTGGCCCTGGTGCTCGCCGTTGTCGGAGTCGCCGGAATCGTCGGCTACTCCGTCGGCCAGCGCACGCGAGAGCTGGCGGTCCGCCTGGCGCTCGGTTCCTCGCCGGGGCAGGCCGTGCGGCACGTCATGCGCGGCGGCCTCGCGATGTGCTTCATCGGGATTCTCTGCGGCATCGGCGCCGCCCTGGCTCTCGGCCAGGCCTTGTCTAGCGTCCTCTTCGGCGTGGCCGCCCACGATCCCCTGACGCTGATCGCCACCACCGTGGCGCTGTTCACGGCCGCGGCCCTCGCCTGCTGGCTGCCGGCGCGGCGGGCGACGCGGATCAGCCCGTCTTTGACGTTGCGGGAAGGGTAGGGGAGGCCAGGGAACCGGCCTCCGTCCGCGCTCGCCCGCCGCGGGAGAGGTTCCGGTCTACCGCCCAGGACCCGGAGAGTAGCCGAGCGGAACCAACCGGGCTTGCTGGTGCGGCGGAAGCTGCCGGGCTCCTGGCACCCAGTACCAGGCGTCGTTGTCCCAGTCCCGATTTCCAGAAACCGAATAACGGTCCGGGCCGACGCCGGTGGATGCATAGGGTGAGCACGCCGCCAGCAGCACCAGGATCAGGCAAGCCAGCGACTTGAGAACGATCGAATGGATGAGCTTCTTTGACATACTTCACCTCCAGGATCCGCCCAAACAGATCCCAGTCTAAAAGTCTGCAAATCGCGGGCCGTAGGAACCTGTTTTTTCAGTCTCCCTCCTCTCCCGGTAGGGTGGGAGTGAGGCGGGAGAGGAGGGCCGGGGAGGTGAGGGGCCCGAGGCGGCGGAGGAGCTCCGGTCGGCGATGTCTCTGGACGTCAGGTTGACGCGTACGGCGCCGGTCCTCATGCCTTGGCAATAGGAGACACCAGCCGCACGAGGTCCTCCAGGCCGCCTTGAAAGAGATTGAGATCGACGGCCGTGGCGATGCCCGGGATCTCTCCGCTCTGCGAGAACTGCCAGAAGGCCCAGCTCGTCCATCCCGTAGGCAGGGTCGGGCTGGCTACACCGTAGTCCGCGATCCACAGTGGATAGCCGCTGAACTGCTTCGTCCCGAGGCTGTCCCAATAGCTGTTGTCCGTGTAGAGGATGGGCGTACGCCCGGTGGCCTGCTGAACGGCCTGCAGCCAGGCCGCGACGCGGTCGATGACTGTCGCGGTGGAGACCTGGCTGCTCGTTGAGGAGGACTCGACGTCGAGCACCGGCGGCAGATCCCCTGACTCGAGGGTGACGGTCTTGAGGAAATTCTCCGCCTGCTGCTGCGGATCGTCGTCCGCCTCGAAGAAGTGATAGGCGCCCCGCAGCAGCCCCGCCGCCTTGGCACCGCTCCAGTTCGTCGCGAACATCGGATCGACGTAGGTGATGCCATCGGTGGCCTTGATGAAAGCGAACGCGTAGCCGGCCTGGACCACCTGGTTCCAGTCGACCGTGCCCTGAAAATGGCTCACGTCGAGCCCGCGGGTCTGGGCAGGATTCGCAGCAGTCGGTTCGGTCATGGGGGGTCTCCTCGGCGCGGTATCTTAACCGCTCCCGAAGAGAACTGTGCTCCTCAGTCGTCGTCCCCGTTCCACGGCCGGGATAAGCCCCACATGCCCCAGAATCCGAGGGCAGCCACCAGCGCGCAGACCACGCAGAGGCCAAAGAGCACGGCGATGGATTCGAGCAGGCGGAATCTCGCCGCGACGGCGCCGAGCCCGATACCGCCGCCGATCGTGAAAACCCACGCCAGGATCGACTTCGCACGTTGACTCAGGGCCATCTTCAACTTTCCTCCGCTGCTAGGGTACGCCTTCGGCGCCACCGCCGCCAGTGCTTGCCGATTCCCCACAGCAGCGGCCAACAGACCAGCACCGCCCACACGCCCTCGGTCCCCGAATCCACCGCCGAGATGTACCAGACTGTGGTACGCTTCAGATATGAAAGAGATGTCGGTCCACGACTTCCGAAGCCACCTCCGGGACGCGGTCGAAAAGGTGGTCGAGGATCATCTTCCCCTCCGCGTCAAACGGCGAGGCGGGCAGGACTTCGTCGTCATCAGCGCCGAGGATTGGGATCGGGAGCGGGAGACGCTCTATGTCCTTCAGAATCGGTCGCTTATGGAGCAGATCGAGCGTTCGCTGAAGACTCATGGGGAAGGGTCGGGCTATCGTCCCTCTCCGCAGGAGCTGGATGCGCTCGATCGTCTTTGAGGGCGATACCTGGGAGCGCTATGAGGATCTGCGCCGGCGCGACTCTGCCCTGCACCGGGTCCTCTGCCGCCAGCTCAAGGAGATGCAGCGGGGCGATCCCGCCGTCGGCACCGGCAAGCCAGAGCCTCTCAAACACGGCTTGAGCGGGCTTTGGTCCCGCCGCCTCTCGCTCCACGACAGGCTCATCTACCGCTTCGACGACGACGACAATCTGTACCTGATGGCCATCGGCGGCCACTACGAAGGCTAGGCTTTGTCGCCGTCCTGGCGATCGCACTTCACTGGGCTGACGTTGTCTAACCCGTCATCATCGCTGTGAAATTGGGCTCTCCAGACAAGCTGGTTCGGTCGCTACGTTGGAGGCTCCGAAGTTTGCCAAGCGGCGGAAGCGGCAGCTTCTGGCGGTCATCCCGATCCTCGCCGTCGTCGTGCTCCGCGTGGTCCTTCTCAAGAAGCAGCCGGAGACCCCCTTGTTCGGGCTGCCGACTGAGCTCGTGATCGGCGCGGCGATCGCGGTCATCCTTGGATTCGTTGCTTTCACCTTGTGGAACTGGCGCTGCCCGGCCTGCAACCGGTACCTGGGCAAAGGGATCAGCCCGTCGTTCTGTCCGAAGTGCGGAGTGCCGCTGCAGTAGGTGACACTTCGTATTGAGACGTGGCTGGCGCCGCACGGCGGAGTAGAATCGGGGAGGAGGATCTTATGACGACTCGTGAATTTTTCATCAAGCAGTTCAAGGCGGAGCGTCCCGCATTCGTGAACGTTATCCGCGCCCTTCCCAACGACCGGCTCGACTACAAACCGCACGAGCGCAACAGCGCGGCGGGCGATATCGCCTGGTTCCTGGCTCTCGAGCTGCGCGCGCTGGTACAGGTTCTGAACACCGGCGAGATGCACTGGAACCAGGTGCCGAATCCCCAATCCGTCGATGCGATTGCCGAGGCGTACGAGGCCGCCGCGGACGAGTTGGAGAAGGCGCTGGCAGCGGTTGACGATGCGAAATGGGAACAGAACTGCAGCATGTACTTCGGGGGAAAGCTCATCAAGACATCACCAACCGGCGAGACCCTCTGGGACTTCCTGTTCGACGCGATCCACCATCGCGGCCAGCTCACCGCCTATCTTCGTCCGATGGGAGGAAAGGTACCGTCGACGTACGGACCCACGGCCGATACGTAGACCGGGCTTTCGAAGGGTCGATTGCCGATGGGTCCGGACTCCCAGGTCCGCCCCGAAGGGGCATAGGCATAGAGCCTGGTGCTTTAGCGCCAGGAAAAGCGCAATCCTCTAACCGTGGAAGCCCCGACGGGGCGAAGGCAGCGGCCAACACCGCCTCTCGTTTTTGATTGGGCATTTCGCGGGGTTGACGTAGTTACGTCGCGTAGTTACACTGGAGCTGTGCGGTTCGAGTGGGATGAAGCGAAGCGGGAAGCGAACCTACGGAAGCATGGTATTGACTTCATCGACGTTGAGTCCCTCTTCGAAGGGCACACGGTCACGATTGAAGACGAGAGATTTGGCTATGGCGAGCGACGCTTTGTTACTTTCGGACTCCTGGAAGGCAGGGTCGTGGCCATGGTCCACTCTGAAACGGATGAAGTCATTCGGATCATCTCGATAAGAAAGGCGACACGCAGTGAAGAAAGCAGCTATTTCTCCTCGATCCCAGACTGACTGGAAGCGAGTCGACCGCATGACGGACGACGACATCGACTTCTCCGATCTGCCCGAGATCCCTCCGGAGAGGTTCGCTGAGGCGATCGTGCGTAAGGGCCTCAAGCCCGTGACCCGCAAGTCCCAGATCACGCTACGAATCGACTCGGATGTTCTGGAATGGTTTCGAATCCGAGGTGAGGGGTATCAGAGCCAAATGAATGCCGTGCTCCGGGCCTACAAGGAGGCTCACGATAAGGCTTGAACAGCCGGTGAGCCAAATGGCGTTCCCAAGAAAGCTACAGAGGCTGCGGTTAGGATCCAGACCTCCCGCGAAAAGACCTCTCGAGAGCAGAACGAGCTTTCTTCCGGACCATCGGATCCACGTCAACCGTATCCAGCCGACGAAGCAGGATATCGGGGTCCGCCATCTCGTGTATCGCGGCCTCGCGGAGGAAGCTCAGATCTTTTCGCGCCCTGCGATGGCCTTGGAAACGAGCAGGTCGTGGATCTCAAGGCACAGGCCCTTTACTCCGCGATCGCTTCGATCCAAGAGCGCGACGAGAGGTCCGGTATCAATCAGAACGGCGCGCACGTCGCCTTTCTTCGAGCAGCTCGCGCCACTTTTCTCCCGTTCGTTCCGACAACTGGCGTCCGCCGCTGTCGACGACTCCTATGAAAGGTTGAAGCCTCTGAGAAGCCGACACCTGCTCGCCTTCCTCTTCGGCCAGACGGGTGATCGCATCGCGGATGACCTCGGATTTCGTCTGCCCCCGTCGCACGGTCAGGCGTTTCAAAGCTGTTTCGGTCTTGATATCGAGTCGTACGGTGGTCATCGTGGAGCCTCTGTAACACGGTCAGTGTATCCGGAGGCTCCACGAGATCCTGTGGTCTCTACCGCCCCGCCCCGCGAACCGCCTTCCCGGCTCCGACCGAGCCCACGTCCACCATGGCGTCGTCGGCCATCACCACGAAGGGCCGCGGCTCGATGGAGAGGCCGCCGTCTCCGTCGTGCTTGACGACTTGCACGGTCCCCATGCCGTAGCCCATCGGACCGCGGCGATAGTAGTGGACGCGGAGGCGATAGGGCGCGGCGTCGCGGTCCGCCGGATCGCTCACCGCGAAGCATTCGGGGCCGTAGCCGGTGGTGACGTCGGCGATCAGCTCGCCGCCGGAGGGCAGCTCTTTGGCTCCGTAGTAGGCATGCCCCTCGCGGCGGTCGTAGACATGGAGGTCGACGTCGTTGGCGTCGGTCTCCCAGGTGAGGACGAAGCGCAGGGAAGGCTCGCTTTCGATCCGCGCGCCGTGAGCGTGGAGGCGGTCGAGGATCTCGGTGCGCTTGGCCGGCTCGGCGTGCAGCCAGGCCGCTCCGAGCAGGCCGAGGTCTTCTTTCATCACCTGATCGACGCCGGCGAAACGGCCGCCCGGATAGTGCTGTTCGAGGCCCTGTTCGAGCGCCGCGAAGGCGTCCGCGGAACGGCCGGCGCGCAGCAGGGCCCAGGCGAGGAGTCGGTGGCCCGAAGGGTGGTCCGGTCGGTCGAGGACGGCCTTTTGATAGGTATCGATGGCCAGCTCCAGCCCCGCGCCGCCCAGCCGCTCGAGGCGCTCGCCGGCCAGCCGGCGGAGGTCTGCGCGGCTCGGGAAGAGGTCGATCAGCGAGCCGTAGGCCCGTGCCGCCGCCGTCTTCTCCCCGGCGGCCTCCCAGACTTCGCCGAGGGCCAACAGAGCCAGCACGTCGCCCGGTGACTCGGCGAGCCAGGACTCGGCGAGCGTGCGGGCCTGAGCGATCCGTCCGGCGGCCAGGTGATCCATCACCTCACCGAAACGTCCACTGTACGGCGCCGCCCATCTCGTCTTCTCTTCGCGTTCTTGACGCTGCCTCTCCGGAGCAGGGATTGGCGGAGGCGAAGAAGGAGGAGGCGGCAAGGAGCCCACCCGGAGAGGCGCATCGTCGGGTTCAGCTTCGGTCGCCGGAGCCGATCGCGGCGGGGACGGGATCACGGTGCCGGAAGCAACGCCGCCCGGAACACCGCCGACAACGCCTCCCACGACGCCGCCTTCGACGCCTCCTTCAACACCGCCGACGACCTCGCCGGGCACGCCTTCCTCGACGTCCAGCGCGTCCGTGGCCTCGTTTCCGGCGGGTACCTCTTCCGGCGCGGGGATGTCTCGCCGCTGATCTCTCGCGGCATCACCAAGAGAGCGCAGTTTCATGGCGACCGCATCCTGGGCGGGCAGAGCGGGCCGCGTACGCGCGCGCACCTCCAGGCCGCCGGGACCGACGGTGAGGATGTTGGCGAGGGCGCGGCGGTCGAGGCCGAAGCGGGCGTAATCCCACTCGGTCTCGAGCACCAGCATGGCGGTGAAGGGGCTGAGCACGCGATGCTTGACGCTCAGCTCGGCGATCTCCAGCCCGAGGGCCTTGCGGAGGTCGTCGTCGCCGGCGTGAGCGGTCTCGCGCAGGTGCAGCAGTCGCTCGATGCGGGCCTGCACCCAGGCGCGTTCGAGCAGGGGACGTTCGATCGGGGCGAGCTCGCCGGCGAGCTGCACCGGCCGGCCGCCAAGCGAGAGGTGGAAGGGCTTGTTGGACGGAAGGTCGGCGTAGACCAATGCCTCGTCGCCGGGCTGGACGCCGTCGAGCGTCTCCGGCCACACCCAGCCGGCGCCGTCGACGGCCACCTGGATGCCGGAGCGGCTGGCGAGGGTCAGCCGGCGGGCGATCTCGGCGAGGGGAGCGGCGCCGTCGAGACGGACGCCGTCATGCTCCAGGTTGCCGGTGGCGAGCTCGCGCAGCACGGCCTCGTCGCGCAGGCCGCCGACGGCCAGCACGTCGAGCCGCTCGACGCCGATGTCACCGAGGGCTTTGACGGACGCCTTGAGCGCCCGCGTCTCCGTGTCGCCGGCCGTGGCCACGCCGTCGGTGATCAGCAGGACCCGCGGATATCTGGCGTTGCCGTCCTTCAGCTTCTCGCCGAGCCAGCCGAGCGCGCGCTGGAGGTTCGAGGCACCCAGCGGCCGGCGGTCACGAAGGCGCCGCGCCTCGGCCTCGCCGAAGCCGCCCGCCGTGCCTTCGAAGATCGGCACCACCTCCTGGTCGAAGGCGGCGATCGCCACCGGCGTTCCGGCTCCGGCGCCGTCGCGCAGGCCGCCGATCAGCTCCGTCAGCCGCTGCACCTGCGTGGCGTAGCCCAAGGCGCGCGAGGCGCTCGAATCGATCAGCACGTAGAGGCCGGCAATCTCCTGGGGCTCGGCTTCCACGGGAGCCGCCACGCGCACCACGGTGAGGTTGCCGTGGCGCAGGCCGGCGCGGCCGGCGAGGCGGTCCTGGCCGATCTCGAAGTCGCGGTCGGGAGTCCAATCCCGCTTGTGCAGCTCGACGAGGCGCACGTCACTGACCTGGCCGCCGAGGTTGCTCGCTTCGCTGTCGGGAGCCGGCCGGCCGCCGAGGAGCACGCGGACGTCGAGCTGGCCGATCTGGGAGAGCCCGTGGAGAGGAAGGACGTAGGGCTCTTCCGCCTGCGGCAGCGCGTGCGAGAAGGAGACGATGAGCTCCTTACGGCCGCGGCCCGGAATGGGGAAGACGCGCGCCGAGAACTCGTTGCCCGCTTCCTGCTCGAGGAGCGCCGGGTCCTGCCGGCGATGGAGGAAGTCTTCGTAGGCCTGACGGGCGCGCTGGCGCTCGACGACTTCGCCCTCCTGCCAGCTCTCGCCGATCTTCATCGCGAAACGGGAGAGCGCGGCGCCGGGCGGCAGGGCGATGCGGAAGCGCCCCTCGATCACCTGGTCGCGGGGGTTCTCGAAGGTCAGATGCAGCTCGGTGAAGGCGAGCGGCGGCTCGAGAAGGCCGTTCGCCTCCAGGGCGACCAGGGCGAGGCCGGTGCCGTCCGAGGCAGTGAGGCTGATCGGCGCGGCATCCTCGGCCGCCGGCCGGTCGGCGGACTGTTTGGGG
The DNA here is from genome assembly GCA_036002325.1 of Thermoanaerobaculia bacterium. GTDB lineage: Bacteria > Acidobacteriota > Thermoanaerobaculia > Multivoradales > UBA5704 > DATARR01. The sequence goes on from DASYTJ010000009.1 coordinate 65,799, forward strand.
AAGCGGAACGAAGCCGGAGCGGGAACGGTGGCCTTGGCGGCCATGGTCTCCGCGGCGGGCCGGGAATCCTTGGCCGGGCTCGCCGGGCCGTGCGCGAAACCAGCGGCGAGGCCGACGGCGGCGAGGACGATCAGGCTGAGCAGCGTGACGGTGCGGGACATGAGATTTCTCCTCCCTGACGGGGTCCGGGCGGTCCGGTTCGGGGACCGCACAACTGCTTAGACACCTCAGGCGGCGAAAACGTGCCCGGAGAACTTCGTTTTTCAGGCCGTCCCTTTTTAGTGTTAAACTGAGGATGGCCCCAGAGCTCGATCAGGGAAGGCAGGTGCGATGTGGGATGGGAACGTAACTTCATTCCGTTGATCGGCCAAATCTTCGACGCGATGCCGGACTTTCCGAAATCCCGCGAGATCCCCAAGAATCCCGCGCTCGTGTGGGGAGTGCCGGATCCGCCCGAAGGCAATCTGGGGAAGCAGGATTCGCCGAACCACCGCGACATGGCCCACAACGCCGAGCTCGCGAGGGCGGCCGCGTACGGCACGCCGGCGGAATATGAGACGGCTCGAGAGACCGTCCTTTTCGAGCTGGACTTGCACATGAAGCGGCTGGGGATGTGGACGCGCGAGCAGTTCACCGGCACGCCTCACGGCGGCATGTACCTCAACGCCGCCTTCGCCGGGAGGGTCGGAGCTCGCAAGAAGGGGGACACGGAGCTGCTCAAGCTCCAGGATGAGTACCTGCGGCGGATCTTCACCTACATGGCGGCGACCGCCACTCCCGGTGGCGAGGTGCTGTGCTGCGGCGAGCGGATGCCCAAGGATCCGATCGCCGTGCAGCAGTCGGCGGTCTACCGCGAATTGCACGGCCTGCCGCATCCGCACAAGGCCAAGATCGAGAAGCAGTTGCAGGATGATCTCTGGGTGCCGCTCCGCGGCTTCCGGGCTCTGCGGGCCAGCGGCGATACGTTCGGCGGGGTGCAGGAGATCACCTCCGACACCGTCACCACGCTGCCGTTCGTCAAGCACCCGATCGAGGTGCAGCGGTGGCCGGGAGGCCATCTCGCCCGCTATCTCTCGCGCACGGACGCCGGCAAGGCCGGAGTCACCGACTGGGTCCTCGTGGACTACGAGCAGGCGGACCGCGGCAAGAAGCCGCTGGCCGGGGTGTCGTTCAGCGTCGGCTTTGCGGAGCCGGCGCCCGTCGCGAGAGTGCCGGCGGGGGCGCGCAAAATCCAGGTGGCGTGAGGGAGCTCGCGACGAAGTTTCGTTCTCTCCACAGACTGAGAAGCCCCGGTCCTCCTTCCCGGAGGTCCTACTCAAACCTGTAAAGGAGAGAAAAAAATGAAACTCCGTTCGACCTCCAAACTCGCCGTGGCGCTGCTTTGCGCGCTCGCGGTTGCCGTGCTCGTGCCGGCCGGTGCCCAGGCGGAGCAGGGCGGGCTGCGCTGCGAGGAGCTAACGTTCGCCGTCAACCTCTCGCCGAGCGACGCCACCGTGTACAACGTGTTCGGCGTGCTCTGCTCGCGCGGCAGCATCGAAAACAAGACGGTGCAGATCACGCTGCACGGCGCCACCTACAGCCACGTGTACTGGGATTTTCCGTTCCAGCCCGAGACCTACTCCTACATGCGCCGCGCCACGGCGGCCGGTTACGCGGTGCTCAACCTCGACCGCATCGGCATCGGCCAGAGCGATCATCCGCCGGCAGCGGTGGTGACCATCGATGCCAACGCTCATGTGGTCCACCAGATCGTGCAGCAGCTGCGCGGCGGCAACCTCGTCGTGCCGGCTTTCGGCCGCGTCGCCGCCGACCGCGTCGTGCTCGTCGGCCACTCGCTCGGCTCGGTAATCTCGATCGATGAGGCGGCTACCTACGGCGACGTCGACGGCGTGGTGCTCACCGGCGTGTCGCACACCGTGACGGACGCTCTGGGCCAGATCCTGACCAGCCTGTATCCGGCGAACCTGGATCCGCGGTTCGCCGATCGCAATATCCCGGACGGCTATCTCACCAGCCTGCCGGGGCTGCGCGGCATCTTCTACTACCTGCCGTCCGCCGATCCGCTGGTCATCGCCATCGACGATCAGACCAAGGAGACGGTCACCACGGCGGAGCTCGACACGGCCGTTCCGGCGCTCTTTCAGTCCCCGGCGGTGCACGTCCCGACCTTCGTGATCGTCGGCGACTTCGATGCGGCGTTCTGCGCGCCGCCGAGCTGCTCGGCTTCGGGCAGCCTCGCCGCCGAGGCGAGCTTCTTCCCGGCGGACGCCTGCGTGGAGACCGCGTCCATCGCCAACGCGGGCCACGACCTCAACCTGCAGTTCCAGGCCCAGGAGGCGTACGACGCCATCCTGAGCTGGATGGACCGCCGCGTCGGCAGCGACACGCGCGTCGCGCCCTCGGATCCCTGCCAGCGGTAAGCTTCCGGGATCTGTCGGCGGGACCCACGCTCCTGCCGCCAGATTCCGCTTTACGTGTTTGCTCGGTGACCTTTCGGAAGAATCTTGGCCTCGCGAGGCTTCAAAGGGGGAACTGGCGCAGACCACGAGAGAACCCAGTCTCGCGGGATCGCCACCCTCCGGCCACCGACCTCGACCAAGTACTCCTTTCCGAGGCGGGAGAGGATTCGCGCATCCTTGACGACGACGACCCCGGCAGCGTCTCCAGCCCCCGACTTGTCGGCCTCTCCGGCCTTCCCGCCGTCCCTGGGAGGCACAGGACGGCCGTTGAAGATGTCGTTCGCCTCTTTCTTCACGAAGAGGGTCACGCCACGCTCTCCGATTCCGAACTGTGAAACGAGCCGTAACGAGAGCGCGTCCTCTTTCTTCGCCAGGCTCTCTTCAGAAACCAATAGCACCAGCGTCGCCAGGATGGCGGTAAGGACTGCGCGGCCCGGCCGGAGACGGTATTGCACAGCCACCAAAACATTAGTCACGACGACCACAACCGTGCAGAGAATGAACATGGGCCACGAATCCTTGCCCGGATTGGCAATGGCGAAAAGGAAGAGCAGGGAAGTGAGGCTGATCAGTGCCGACACATCGAACAGCCCTACGTACTTGAGGAGGAGGGAGCCCGTTGATCC
>DASYTJ010000010.1:0-22468 GCA_036002325.1 Thermoanaerobaculia bacterium
CGCGTTATGGAAGCTGACAGGCTATGGAAATCGCTCCGCGATTCCCACAGCCCTTGGAAAACGCTGCGCGTTTCCCACAGCTCCCACAGCGCCGACGGCGACGAGTTCTAACCAGGTGTCTGCAGGATCCGGGCAAGCGCAGCTTGGACCGGGACGCCTGAAGCTTGAAGCCTCAGACCGCAAGCTTCCATCGTCACCCCGCAAACTGGCAGCGTCTCCCGGCAAGCTTCAGGCGAGACGCCGGAAGGCTCAAGCGAGGCGATGGAAGCTTCCGGCGAGCCGGCTGAAGCTTGCTCCTTGACGCCGGAGCTTGAATTGGGTCCTTTGACAACTGAATCTGCGCCAGAGGCAGGAGTCGGCTGCCGCTGGCTTATCCGACCAAACACGGCCAAGTTGACCGGTCTAGGCAGCCGGTGTAAAATTGTATGATACTTAGAATGAATGACATAGACCCTTTTGATGGACTTTGGAGACCCCTTGGCGCTAAGCCCGCTGCGAGGGGCGCATAAGCTCAGCAGGCACGGCAGGCCGGTTAGCTCGAACGTTGGCCGTAGCAAGGACAGGATACTGATCTCAAGTGGTAGCCGACCTCAACACAAAGGCGAACCGTAGAAGATTACGAGAGCTGGCGGGAGTGGCGTATTCACGCGAGCTTGCGACCGAGCTCTCCAAGGTGGAAGCGGACTTTGCCAAGTGGCGAAGCGGTGAAATAGATCCATTTGAGTTAAGTGACCGGATTCACCGGTTTCACAACGGAATCTCTCGCGACCTCTACGTTACTTACCGAGATCTCTCTCCGCATCACTCGGTGGCTCGCGCTGTGGCTTATGGCATCCTCGAGGGTACGGAGATCCCACCCGAGATCTTAGCCGCTCTTGGTTCGGCCATCGAGTTCTTCGAGCAGCAACGTGAGGAGAGGAGCGAACAGGTCGAGGAGGACTAATCGGCTACGCCGGCTTACATCGCCGCAAATGAAGCAGGAGACAGGAGGAAGAAAAATGCCTCGCAACGAGCATCCAAGATCGGCTATCGCGAAGGGCTTCTGGCTCGCCGGCGCTTACAACATCTTCGGCGTCCTTCTCTTCTCGAAGCTCTTTACCAACTCGCTGCTCTCTTCGCTCGACCCGGCGGTCTTTTCCTGGCTTGGCCTGGTGGCCGTCATGCTTTGGGGACTCGCCTATTGCTCCGTCGCCAGGTCCTACCAAGCTGTACCTTATCTGTTGTTGGTCTTTGTCGTCGAGAAGATAATTTACACCACGACGTGGCTCATATGGCTCGCCAGGAAGGGGAGCACGCTGCCGACGCTGTTTTCCGAGTCACCGCTCACCGCGACGTATTACTCGATCTATGGCGCCGGCGATTTCCTGTTTGGTTTGTTCTTCCTTTGGGTGGCTGTCAAGTGCCTTCAGCAACGCAAAACCGCCTGACCTCGAGGGCCAAGGCGAACGCTGCCGGCCGATGAAATCAGAGCCGGGTGGCGAAACGTTTACGCCGGTTTTGCCACATGAAGGCCGGCGTATCCTTCCGCGGCAGGTCGTCGGACCGACTGTGGCCGGCGCGCAAGCCGAATTTGACCAGGCAGCACGACGGGTGTAGAGTTACAAGACGCCCTATCAAATAGGAGGTTCTATGAAGCCACAGGCACTGCGACCAACGGCCGCCTTCATTGGCGCTTCTTGGATTGCGCTGTTGGTCGGCGCTCTCGTCTACATGGTGGGTCTCTGGAACGCCGGTATGCCGCTGAATGAGAAGGGCTACTACTTCGCCATCTTCATGTATGGACTGTTTGCCGCCGTATCGCTTCAGAAATCCGTGCGTGACCGGCTGGAGGGAGTCCCTGTTACGGCCATCTACTTTGGTTTGTGCTGGTTCTCGCTGGGCCTGGCAATTCTTCTGCTGATCATCGGTTTATGGAATGCATCGCTGACTCCCAGCGAGAAGGGCTTCTATGCCATGTCGTTCCTGCTCAGCCTTTTTGCCGTGGTTGCCATCCAGAAGAATGTGCGGGATATTGCACTGCTGCAAGACCCAACCGCGTCCGAGGACGTTCCCAAGGAGGATGTCTGAACCGGCTCGTCCAGGAGATCCGATCCTTCTAAGGCTGCCGCTGCTTTCTGCGCGAGCGCTTCCTCTTTGGACACATGGCTTGGGATAGGATGAAGCGATTCCGAAGGAGGAATCTCTTATGAAGCGGAGGTTTTGCGCCGCGGCGGCGGTCGGGGTCGGTCTCGTCCTGCTGTTCTTTACCGGCGGTCCCGTGCGAGGTCAGGATGCATCGCCGGCGGGCACCTGGTACTTCGCGTTCTCAGGGGACTCACGCGACTGCGGCGACCTGATCATGCCGAAGATCGCGCGCGATATCGAAGGCCTACGCGCGACCGCTCCGGTGGAGCTCTACTGGCACCTGGGAGACTTCCGGCGGCTGTACGGCCCCGATTGCGACATCGTCAAGCGCACCCATCCCGACTGGGACTGCAAGAAGCGGCCGGAAGGCGAGCTGGGTTCCGACGAGATGAACCGCTACCTCGACGGCGCCTGGGACGATTTCATCGAGCGCCAGGTCGCCCCGTTCGGCTCGACGCCGGTCTTCCTGGGGATCGGCAACCACGAGCTGGCCGCCGGCCGGACCCGCGACGTGTTTCGCCGCAAGTTTCAGCAGTGGCTGACCAGCGGGCCCATCCATCTCCAGCGGATCCAGGACTCTTCGAAACGCTTCTACACGACCGAGGGGGACACCTACTACCACTTCGTCAGGAACGGCGTCGACTTCATCTATCTGGACAACGCCGACGAGGAGAGCTTTTCGGCGGATCAGCTCAACTGGCTCGCCAAGGTGCTGGCCAACGACGCGGCGGATCCGACGGTGAAGACCATCGTCGCCGGGATGCACGAGGCGCTGCCCTACAGCAAGCAGCGCGGGCACGCCATGGATGCAACGTGCCAGGGCCTGTGCTCCGGCGAGCAGGCGTACGATCTCCTCTATCGCGCGCAGCAGATCGGCGGCAAGCACGTCTACGTCTTCGCCAGCCATTCGCATCTGTTTGTGGAGGACGCCTTCGGCGGGCAGCCGGAGCACACCGGTCAGGTGCTTCCCGGTTGGGTCGTCGGCACGGCCGGAGCGGAGCAGTACCGCCAGGAAGCCGATCCCATCCAGTACGGCTATGCCCTGGCGACCGTGCATCCCGACGGCACGCTGGACGTGGCCTTCCGCGAGGTGAAGCGCGATTCGCCGCCGCTCGCCGCCGGCCCGGGAGCCGATCAGCTCACGGCGTTCTGCTTCGAGAAGAACAAGCGGGCTCCCAGCGACTCCTCGTTCAAGGGGATCTGCGCGTGCGGGGCGGCGGAGGAGTAGAGCCCTCACCTCCCCGGCCCTCCTCTCCCACCTCACTCCCGACCGCCGGGAGAGGAGGGAGACTGTTTCAGATTGGTTGATAGTCACCCTTCCTTGGAGAATTCTTCCTGATGCGTCTGGAAACCGAATTCGTCAAGCTGCCGCTGCGCTTCGACGCGGAGCGGCTGGCGGCCGGGATCGCCGAGGTGCCGGAGTCGGCCTGGCGGCCGCATCCGCAGGGCCATCCCGGCAACTCCGCTCTTCCCTTGATCGCCGCGGGCGGCGATCCGCTCGACGACCGCACGAAGGGGCCGATGCTGCCGACGCCTCAGCTCGCGCGGCTGCCTTACCTGCGCCAGGTGCTGGCCGAGCTGCGGGCCCCGATCGGCCGCACGCGGCTCATGCGCTTGGACGGCAACGCCGAGGCGACGGCGCACGCCGACGTCAATTACTACTGGATGGAGCGCATGCGGGTGCACGTGCCGATCGTGACGACGCCGGAGGTGGAGTTCGTCTGCGGCGGCCGGTCGGTCCACATGGCGGCCGGGGAGGCGTGGGTCTTCGACACGTGGCGCATCCACAACGTGCTCAATCCCGATCCGACGCGGCGCATCCACCTCGTGGCGGACACCGTGGGCTCGCCGGAGCTGTGGGATCTGATCGAGCAGGGGGAGTGGCCGTTCGCCGAGCCGCCGCGGCCGGGTATGCCGGCGCGTTTCGTGCCCTGGCGGCCCGGCATGGAGGCGGAGCTCGCCGCGGAGAGCACCAATCAGCCGGTGGTGATGTCGCCCTGGGAGCAGGAGCGGCTCCTCTTGCCGGTGCTCGCCGATCTGGCCGCGGGCAACGGTTCGGCGGAGCGGCGACAGGATCTCCGTCTCCTTTTGCAGCGGTTCCTGCGCCGCTGGCGCGCCCTGTGGGCCGTTCACGGCGAGCGCGAGCCGGGATGGGAGGCGTATCGCGCCGAGTTGGACGCGCTGAACCGGCGTCTCGAGGGTTTCACGGGAGCGCTGCGGCTGTCGAATGGTTTGGACGCGGCCGGGATCGTCGGCCATCTGATCGTGCGGCCGGGTTTGAATTCGGATCTCGCTCCCTCAACCCCTCTCCCGAGCCCTCGGGAGAGGAGGGCCGGGGAGGTGAGGGCCCGTTTCGAGCGGCCGATCTTCATCGTCTCGCCGCCGCGGTCCGGCTCGAGCCTGCTTTTCGAGACGCTGGCGCAATCGCCGTCGGTGTGGACCGTGGGAGGAGAGAGCCACAGGCTCATCGAGGGCATTCCGGCGCTCCATCCGCAGGCGCACGGCTGGGGGTCGAACCGGCTGACTGAAGAAGATGTACGGCCGGAGATCGTCGAACGCCTGACCGACGCCTTCTTCCTCAACCTCCAGGACCGCGACGGCCAGCGGCCGGTGGCCGGGGCCGAGGATCTGCGGCTGCTGGAGAAGACGCCGAAGAACGCCCTGCGCGTGCCTTTCCTGGCCGCGGCTTTTCCGGATGCGCTCTTCGTCTATCTTTACCGCAACCCGCGCGAGGCGATCAACAGCATTTACGAGGCCTGGCAGTCGGGCCGCTTCGTCACCTATCCGCAGCTTCCCGGCTGGACCGGTCCTCCCTGGTCGCTGCTGCTGGTCCCCGGCTGGCAGGAGATGGCGGGGAAGCCGCTGCCGGAGATCGCGGCGCGGCAGTGGCGGATGGCGACGGAGCAGCTCCTGGCCGACCTGGAGGCACTCCCATCGGGACGCTGGTGCGTCGCCAACTACGGCCGGCTGGTCTCGGAGCCGCAAGCGGAGATCGAGCGGCTCTGCGGCTTTCTCGGCATCGAGTGGGACCGGCAGCTCACGGCGCCGCTGCCGCCTTCGCGCCACACGCTCACCCCTCCCGAGCCCGGCAAGTGGCGGCGCAACGCGGACGTGCTGGAGCCCGTGTTTCCGCTGGTCGCGGCGGCGGCCGAGCGGGCACGGGAGGTGTTCGCTCGGGAGCCGGGGCATGCGTCGTTGGAGCCTGATTCCTCCTCTCCAGCTCCGCTGGAGAGGGGGCCAGCGGGTGAGGTTTCGAAGGGCATGCCGCCAGCTTCTCGATCGGACTCGTGGACCTCGGAAAGCTCTCCGCTGCGTAGCGTGGCCACCACCAGCCTGCCGGCGCTGCTGCGGGGGTTGGGGTGCTCGCTTCTCGTCTCCACCTACCAGAGCGGGCGGGTCATTCTGGTGCGCGCTGAGGGCGAGGCGCTCAACACGCATTTCCGGTCGTTCGCGAGTCCCATGGGCCTGGCACTGGGCCCGCGCTACCTCGCCGTCGGCACGGCCCGGCACGTCTGGGAGTACCGCAACGTGCCGGCGGCGGCGCAGCGGCTCCAGCCGCCCGGCAAGCACGACGCCTGCTTTCTGCCGCGCTCCGTTCACGTCTCCGGCGACATCCGCGGGCACGAGATGGCCTTCGCGGGAGAGGAGCTGTGGATCGTCAACACCCGCTTCTCGTGCCTCTGCGTGCTCGACCGCGACCACAGCTTCGTGCCGAGGTGGCGGCCGCCGTTCGTCTCCGCCCTAGCCCCCGAGGACCGCTGTCATCTGAACGGCCTCGCGGTGGTGGACAGCCAGGTGCGCTACGTCACAGCCCTGGGCCGCACCGACACGCCCGGCGGGTGGCGGGAGTCCAAGGCCGACGGCGGCGTCCTCCTCGACGTGCCGAGCGGTGAGGCGGTGGCGGGCGGCCTCTCGATGCCGCACTCGCCGCGCTGGCACGACGGCCGGCTCTGGGTTCTCGAATCGGGGAAGGGAGAGCTCGGCGTCGTCGATCTCCCGGCGGGCAGGATCGAGACCGTGGCGCAGCTCCCCGGTTTCACCCGCGGCCTCGCGTTCGCCGGGAGCTACGCGTTCGTGGGGCTGTCGCAGGTGCGCGAGAGCGTCTTCGGCGGCATCCCTTTGAGCCAGCGGCTCAAGGACCGGGTCTGCGGCGTGTGGGTGATCGATATCCGCACCGGCGCGACCGTGGCGTTCCTGCGCTTCGAGGACGCGGTCCAGGAGATCTTCGAGGTGGCCGTGCTCCCCGGTCTTCGCTTTCCGGAGATTTCCGAGCCCGAGGGCGAATTGATCGCGTGGACCTACGTGTTACCGCAGGAGGCGTTGGCCGAGGTGGCGGTCACGCATTCAGGGGCGCAGTATGCTGCTCCCCTGGACCGTTGACGTTGCCTCTCCGTCGGCCATAGGCTCTCGGGCGCAATTTCCGGGAGGCCGTGGTATGCGACGGAGGCTTCTCTCCCTCTCTCTCCTCGTTGTAGTCCTCGGCCTCGCCGCTTGTGGCCGAGGGGGCAATGCTGTGAAAAGCGTTCCCGTCATCGGCCTCTCTCTCGATACGCTGCGCGAAGAGCGCTGGCAGCGCGACCGCGACTTGTTCGTCGCCCGCTGCGAGGAGCTGGGAGCGCGAGTTCTGGTGCAGGCTGCCAATAACAACGAGGTGGTGCAGAACGCCCAGGCCGAGAACCTGCTGACCCAGGGAGTCGACGTTCTGGTGGTGGCGCCGCACAACAGCAAGACGGCGGCGACCATCGTCGAATCAGCGCATCGGACGGGAGTGCCCGTCATAGCCTACGACCGCCTGATCAATGACTCGGACGTCGATCTCTATATTTCTTTCGATAACGAGCGGGTCGGCGAGCTGCAGGCGGATTACGCGGTGAAGCGGGTGCCGCGGGGGCGGTACGTCTTGATCGGCGGTTCTCCCGCCGACAACAACGCGCTGCTGTTTCACCAGGGTCAGATGAACGTTCTGAAACCCTTCATCGACCGGCAAGAGATCGAGATCGTCGCCGATCAATACGCCGCCGACTGGCAGCCGATCCAAGCGCTGAAGATCATGGAGAACGCCTTGACCCGCAGCGACAACCGCGTCGACGCCGTGGTGGCCTCGAACGACGGCCTCGCGGGCGGAGCGATTCAGGCGCTGGCCGAGCAGGGCCTGGCGGGAAAGATCGTAGTGACGGGTCAGGACGCCGAGCTCAGCGCCTGTCAACGCGTCGTCGCCGGCACTCAGAGCATGACGATCTACAAGCCAATCCGCAGACTGGCGCGCCAGGCGGCGGAGATCGCCGTGGCGATGGCACGGAAGCAGCCGTTCGAGACGCCTGCCGAGCGGCTCGACAACGGTTTCAAGCCGGTGCCGAGCCTGCTGATCGAGCCGGTGGCCGTGGACCGGGACAATCTGGTCTCCACTGTGATCGCCGACGGGTTTCATCCTCGCGGAAAGGTCTACGCCGGAGTCCCGCGGGAGCAGTGGCCGCAGCGCTGAAGCCATGGCGCTCCTCGAGCTGAGCTCCGTCACCAAGGACTTTCCAGGCGTCCGTGCCCTGGACGGCGTCTCCTTCGACCTCGAGCCCGGCGAGATCCACGCCTTGTGCGGAGAGAACGGCGCCGGCAAGAGCACGCTGATCAAAGTTCTTTGCGGCGTCTATCCTGCCGGGAGCTACGGCGGCGAGATCCGATTGCGTGGTGAGACGGTCCACTTCCGGAGCCTCCACGCCAGCGAAGAGAGGGGGATCGCGCTCATCGCCCAGGAGCTCGCTCTCGTGCCGGAGCTGTCGGTGGCCGAGAACCTCCTGCTGGGCCGCGAGCCCCGCCGCTTCGGGCTGGTGCGCTGGAGCGAGGTGCGGGCGGCGGCGCGCCGTGCTCTCGATCGGGTGGGGCTCGAGATTCCGCTCGACCTCAAGGTGCGCGAGCTGGGCATCGGCCAGCAGCAACTGGTGGAGATCGCCAAGGCGTTGGAGAAGAACGCGGAAATACTGGTGCTTGATGAGCCTACCGCCGCGCTGCCCGAAGCCGACGCTCGGCGGCTCCTCGGTCTGCTCGGCGATCTGCGCCACCGCGGCGTGGCCGCGATCTACATCAGTCACAGGCTGGAAGAAGTCTTCGCCGTTGCCGATCGGATCACGGTCCTGCGCGACGGCCGCTCGGTGGGCGTCGCGCGGCGCGATGAGACGACGCCGGAGCGGGTCATCTCGCTGATGGTCGGCCGCGAGCTCGACCGCGCCTTTCCGCGCCCCGAGAGGCGGGGCGGAGATCTCCTGCTGCGCGTCGATGGCTGGTCGGTCGAAGATCCGCAAAATCCGGGCCGCCGGGTGCTCGACGACGTCTCCTTCGAGCTGCTCGCCGGCGAGGTGCTGGGGATCGCAGGGCTCATGGGCGCCGGCCGCACGGCTCTCCTGGCGTCTCTGTTCGGGGCGGCTCGAAGCCGGGTCGAGGGGCGCATGCGGATGGCCGACGGTGTCGAGCGCGGCCCTTTTCACAGTCCTGCCGAGGCGATTGCCGCCGGAGTCGCCCTCGTCAGCGAGGATCGCAAGCGCTTCGGCCTCGTTCCCCATGGCTCGGTCACGGACAACATGACGCTCGCCATGCTGCGCGCCTTTTGCCGTCGCGGGCTTCTCGACGACCGGGCGCGCCGGGAGGCGGTGCGCGGCCAGGCTGTGGCCCTGCGGCTGAAGGCGGCGAGCCTGGAGGCCCCGGCGATGCAGCTTTCGGGCGGCAACCAGCAGAAGGTCGTGCTCGGCCGCTGGCTGCTGCTGCGGCCTCGCGTGCTCCTGCTCGACGAGCCGACGCGCGGCATCGACGTCGGCGCCAAGCGGGAGGTCTACGAGCTGATCGGCCGGCTGACGGGCGAGGGTCTGGGAGTCATCCTCGTCTCCTCCGAGCTCCCCGAGCTCTTGGGGCTTTCCCAACGCGTGCTGGTGCTCAGCCAGGGGCGGCCACGGGGCACCTTCGCAGGCGAGGCCGCGACTCCCGAGCGCGTCATGGCCGCCGCGACCGCGGCCGGAGTCTGAGCAAGATGCGCAGCGGACGGCGTCTCGACTGGCGCGCGCTGACCATGGTCGGGGCGCTGCTCGCCATCTGGCTGGTCTTTTCGATCGCCACCGACGGCACCTTTCTACGGCCGCGCAATCTCTCGCTCCTCGCTCGCCAGATGTCGGTGACTTCGATCCTTGCGGTAGGCATGGTGCTGGTGATCGTCGCCGGTCAGATCGATCTGTCCGTCGGGGCGCTCGCCGGCCTGACCGGCGCCCTGGGGACCCTGGCCTACGTGCGGTTGGGCTGGCCGCTCGCTCTCGCTTTTCTTGCGGCGCTCGGCATTGGCGCGGCCTTGGGGGCGCTGCAAGGAAGCCTCGTCGCTCGGCTGCGCATCCCGCCGTTCATCGTCACCCTGGGAGGGATGCTCCTTTTCCAAGGAGCGCTCCTCGGCGTCACCGGCGGCGTCTCGATCTCGCCGCCACGGTCATTCCTGTTCGTCGGCCAAGCCTACCTGCCGAGGCCGGCGGGCTGGATCTTGGCAGGTCTGGCGGCGCTGGCGCTGTTCCTTGACGCCTTCCGGGCCGAGGGTGGACACCTGAGGCGTGCGGGATTTGCCGCCCTCGCCGTCGGCGTGGTGGCGGTGATGAACGCCTATGCGGGAGTACCGGTGCCGGTCCTGGTGGTGCTGACCCTCGCTGCGGCCCTCTCGACCGTAGCTCTCCATACTCCCTTCGGCCGGCACCTCTATGCGATCGGCGGCAACCGCGAGGCGGCCTTCTACTCCGGCATCGCCATTGAGCGCCACCTGGTGGGGGTCTTCACGCTGATGGGGCTGCTCGCCGGTGCGGCCGGCGTGGTGCTGACGGCGCGCGTGGGCTCGGCCACGCCCAACGCCGGTCAGCTCATGGAGCTCGACGCCATCGCCGCGGCGGTGATCGGCGGTACCTCGCTGCTCGGCGGTCAGGGGACGGTATGGGGGGCGTTGCTGGGAGCCCTCGTCATGGCCTCGCTCGACAACGGCATGAGCCTGCTCAACACCGAGTCCTTCTGGCAACTGATCCTCAAGGGCGCGATCCTGGTGGCCGCGGTCGCGGTCGATATGGCAGGCCGGCGCGGGCGCTAGCTGCCGGAAGGTAAAGCGCTTCCCGAGCCTCCGCCAGGACTACCCGGCGGGGTGGGAGAAGGGATCTCCAGAGGCGGAGATCGGCTAGAATCCATCGTACCCGTTTTTCAGTGGAGGACCACGATGAGCGCTCCGCGAGTGCGATCTCGTTCGGGATGGTCAGGCAGGGAGACCGCCGCGCACGGTCTGGCGTTGGCGGTTTGCCTCCTCCTGCTCGCCGGCACCGGCTGCGAGCGGAGCGGCGCGAAGCGCAATCCCAGCGGTCTGTTCGTCGTCACCCAAGGCGGCCGGGCGGGATACATCGACAAGACAGGAAAGCTCGCTATCCCCGTGCAGTTCGACAAGGCCTACGGTTTCACCGATGGGCTCGCCGTGGTGGTGCTCGGCGGCCGGACCGGTTTCATCGACGAGGAGGGCCGGTACGCCGTCAACCCGCAATACGACGACGCGTTCAGCTTCTACGAAGGGCTGGCGGCCATCAAGTCCAACGGCCGCATGGGTTACATCGATAAGAAAGGTGAAGTCATCATCCCACCGCTGTATGAAGAGGTCGGCGACTTCTCAGGGGGACTCGCGCGGGTGACCCTCGGCGGCCGGTCGGGCTATATCGATAAGAAGGGCAAGCTGGTGATCAGCCCGCAGTTCGACGCCGCCCGCAAGTTTTCAGAAGGGTTGGCGCTGGTGCAGGTCGGAGGTCTTTGGGGGTTCGTTAAGCCGGACGGCCAGGTCGCCATCAGCCCGCAGTTCGAGGAGGCCTATGACTTCGCCGAGGGGTTGGCGCTGGTCAAGAGCGGCGGCAAGTACGGCTTCATCGATCAGGAGGGCAAGCTCGCCATCGAGCCGCGGTTCGATAACGGATACAGCTTCTCCGAAGGGCTCGCGACGGTCGGCGTGGGGGACCGGGGCGGCTATATCGACAAGAGCGGTAAGCCGGTGATCGCTCCTCAGTTCGAGTCGGTGGCCCCGTTCGCCGAAGGGCTGGCGCGCGTCAAGCTCGGCGGCCGGTGGGGTTATATCGACAGGGAAGGGAAGATCGTCATCAATCCGCAGTTCGAGGAGGCCTTCGACTTCAACGGCGGCCTCGCCGAGGTCGTGGTCGGAGGTGCGCGAGGCTACATCGACCGCGACGGCAAGTTCGTCTGGAACCCGTCGAGCTAGGCTCAGATCCCTACGAGGCTTTGCGCGCGCGGCGCCAGCACCTTACCCACGGCCTCATGACCGGCGGCATTCCAGTGGCCGTCGCGGGCGAAACGGAGGCGCGGCCAGTCGGTTCCCGGGAGGATGTCGTCGGCCGCAACGAACGGAACCTGGAGCTGCCGGAGCCGCATCTCCAACAGGGCTCGATCGTGTCGAAAATCCGCGCCCCGGTCGTCGACGAGCATCGCGAGGAAGCGGCCGCCGAAGCTCTCCGTGAGGTGCTGCGCCGCGGCGATGTTGCGGGCCGTCGGCTCGAGATCCACGAGCACGGCGGGCTCTTCTTTCCTGGAACGACGCAGCACGGCGCGGGCGGCCCCGGCGGTGGCCGGGAGGGCCAGGCGCATCAGGGCGGAGTAGCGCTTGGCGTAGACGGTCGCGGAGCCGAGGACGGGCAATCGGGTCTCCTTGAGATAGAGATTGCCGTCCAGCAGGACGAGTCGGTCCAGATATCCCTGGGCGACGATGTAACCATCCTTGTAGACGAATGGGGCGGCACAGCGCTGGCGGTCCCAGAGGGGCGCGAGGGTCATCA
Source organism: Thermoanaerobaculia bacterium (assembly GCA_036002325.1). Taxonomy (GTDB): domain Bacteria; phylum Acidobacteriota; class Thermoanaerobaculia; order Multivoradales; family UBA5704; genus DATARR01. The sequence continues at coordinate 11,949 of DASYTJ010000010.1, forward strand.
CCACCAGGGCCGGACGGACGGCGGGGATGAGCTGGCGCAGGCGGGCGAGCATCTGCCGGCTGCTGTACCCTGGCACGCCGGCGTTGTAGACGCGCACTCCGGTTTGCCGCTCCAGGACGGCGGAGTAGGTGCGGTCCACCGGGACTCCTTCGCCGAAGGTCATCGAATCGCCCACGGCGAGAACCGCCGGCGTGGGTGGCGCCGCGTGCGGATGGTCGCGCAGCCCGCGGGCGTTGACCGCCGCGGGGACGTCGAACTCGTTGCCGGGAGCGATCTCCCGGCCCTTGAAGCCAGGGCGGAGTGTGTAGCCGCTTTCCGCGTCCGGCTGAAAGAGGAATCGCGGATGGTTTCCGCCGGCGAACCAGGGGGAGCCGCGGTCCGTCGCTCCGACGTCCAGCAGGCGCAGCGCCGCTTCGGCCAGGAGCAGGGTGAAGAGGATAGAGAAGGCGGAGAGGAGGAGTTTTTTCTTCATGATCTCCCGCCCTTGCGCGCAATCGGCTGGAGCTGAAATGCCATCCCGCCGCTTGCTCCTTTGACCTCTAACCCCAGCTGATACAGATACACCGGCTCCCGCGTCCACCACATCCGGTGCACGGCGCGAGGGCGCGGGAAGTGGAGGAGGCGGACGGACCCGCCGCGGGGCCGCGGCAGGCTCGTTATGCTCTCGGCGCCGGAGATCTCGAGCCTTTTCGGCACCGGTGGCAGAACGATCAGCCGGGCGCCATCGAGCGGCCCGGGGCTTCCCAGGAGGAGCTGACCGGAGCCGGAGGAGTCGAGATGAATGCGAGCGCCGCCGCCTTCCTCGCGCAGGCTCGTCGTCAGCGGCTTGATCCACAGGCTGTGGTGGACGAAGTCCTCGCGGCCGGAGGGCTTCAGGTGCGATTGCGTTGTCTCATACGGCAAGACCCGGCGGGCGAAATCCGAGACGTAGCGATAACCGCTCTCGGCGTCCAGGAAGAACGCCCGGGGTTGCGTCCACAGCGGCCAGAGGAAGGGCGCAGCGAGAGCCACGGCGAGGAGGGCCCACCAGGGGCGGGCGGGCCGGCCGGCGGTGAACCAGAGGGCGGGGTAGAGGGGGAGGAAATAGCGATTCGCGATGGCGCCGCCGCCGCCGTAGAAGTTGAAGGGCCGGGTGAGGAGGAAGCTGGCCGACGCCGCGAGCACGGCGATGATCAGGAGGCCTCGACCCTCGCCTCGGCGGAAAGCGGCCAGACCGAGCAGGAACGGCAGGAAGTAAGGCAGCACGCCGACGTGGCGGCCGAGAAGAAAGTAGAGAATGTTCCAGACCGACTGGCGGACCTCGAACTCGTCCGCCGGCCGCCACGAGCGGCTGCCGCGGGCGGCGATCTGCTCCTTCCAGGCGCCGGCGGAGAGCTCGACCTCCGGGAATCCCGTATGGGAGTCGAAGCTCTGGCGTTCGCCGCCGTAGGGGGTCCAGGTATCGGCCTCGGCGAGGCTGGTGAAAAAAGATGCTGCGAAGAGGACTCCCGCCGAAAGGGCCAGCACGGCGAGGCTCAGCTTTCGCTGCTTGGCGGGAATCGCCAGCACGACCGGCAGCAGCAGCGCACCATAGAAGGGGCGCGACAACGTGACCAGGGAGAGCAACCCGCCGACGGCGAGCCAGCGGAGCGCGGTCCGCAGCCGGGTCTCTTCGCCCGCGCCGTAGGTCAGCGCCAGGGCCAGCGCTGTGAGACACATCAGGAAGACATCGGAGTGCACCCAGAAGACGTACGCGAAAGCGACGGAGGCGAAGACCCAGGCGGCGGTCCAGAGCGGGACGGCCGGGCCGAGACGGCGCTCCAAGGTGCGCGCAGCCGCGACCGCGGCGGCTGCGAGGAGCAAGGCATTGGCGATGGCCGCGCCGCGGATGGGGGAGAGGCGCAGGAACGGCGCGATCCACGCGGCGTAGGAGGCGGGCTTGCCGTAGGTGAGGGTGCGTCCGCCATCGCCGCTCTGCAGGATCAGTCCCTCGGGCCGGGTGCCCCACTGCTCGACGAAGCGGTCGTAATCCCGCCGCGAGTAGCGCAGGTCGCGATCCCAGGCCAGGCTCTGGGCCTGCATGAGGTATGTGGCTTCGTCGCCGACCAACCCCGGCCAGCTCCGCCGGTCGAAGGTGGCGGCCCCCGCCAGCGTCGCCGCCAGGAGCAGGCCGAGCACGGCCCAACTCCCGAAGCGTTGCATGGCGGGGGATTATAGGCCCTCACCTCCCCGGCACTCCTCTCCCGACCCCTCCCTCCCACCCCCACCGGGAGAGGAGGGAGAAAGACCAAAAAGAATTCGTTTTAGCCCCCTCTCTCCCGGTGAGGGCTCGGTGAGGGCTCTGATACGCTTACCCTACCTATGGCCGCTCCCCGTTCTCCCCGTCCCCGGATATCGGCGATTCTCACGACCTTCAACGAGGAGGCCCACATCGCCGGCTGCATCGAGTCGCTGCTCTGGTGCGACGAGATCCTGGTGGTGGACTCGTTCTCGGTCGACCGCACGCCCGAGATCGCCCGCGGCTACGACAAGGTCCGCTTCTTCCAGCGCACCTACTTCGGCTCGGCGTCGCAGAAGAACTGGGCCATGGATCAGGTCACCAACGAATGGATCCTGATCTTCGACGCCGACGAACGCTGCACGCCGGCGCTGCAGCGGGAGATCGAAGAGCTGCTGGCGTCCAATCCCAGTCACGAGGCCTACACGATCAAGCGCCGGGTCTACTTCCTCGACAAGGTCATCCGCTTCTCGGGCTGGCAGCACGACCGCGTGGTCCGCCTGGTTCGCAACGGCTCGGCCCGCTATCCCAATCGCCGGGTGCACGCCGACATGATCACTCGCGGTCCGGCGCCGGTGCTGCGGAGCCCCATGGAGCACTACATGGCGGACTCGCTGGACGAGTACGTCCGGCGGATCGAGAAGTACAGCTTCTGGGGCGCGGCCCAGAACTGGAAGGACCGCCGGCGGTCCGGCTTCGTCCAGGTCTTCGGCCGCACGATCTGGCGGTTTTTCCGCACCTACATCTTTCAGCTCGGCATCCTCGACGGCATGCACGGCGTCGTCTTCTGCATGCTGCAGGCCTACGGCACCTATCTCAAATGGTCCCTGCTCTGGGGTTGGCACATCAACGCCGCCCGCGGCCGCATGCCCCCGCTGCCGATCTTCGACGACAGCGAGGAGACCTGGCGCGGCTTGGAGGAGGCCGAAAGGCCGGCGGCGGCGAAGTAGGGGGGTGCTCCTCGGCCCGCCCTACACCGGCGGTGGCGGTGACTCCTCGCCGGGCGGCGGAGGCTCCTCGGCCGGGGCGTCCTGAGGTCCGGGCGTCGGCGGGGGCTGCTGCTGTGGCTGTCCCGGCACCGCTCCCGCCTTGCCCGGCATGTTCTCGCCTTCCTTGGGAATGTAGAAGGCTTTCTGCTGGTACCACGGCAGGCTGGTGATCGTGGACCACTGCGAGCTGTACTCGCGGTTGGGCTCGGTGCCGGCGACGAAGGCCTCCTTGACGATCCGGCCGCCCTGGGCGAGGAGGCCCGAGTAGTACTCGACGTCGCGCAGGATGACACCCGGCGGCGGCTGGAAGGTCTCCCCCTTCTGCAGCCAGCCGGCGGCGAGGCCCTCCTCGGCGAGCGTGCGCCACATGGGCAACGCGGCCACGGCGCCGCTCATGCCCGAGCCCAGGGAGCGCTTCACGTCGTAGCCCACCCAGGTGAGGATCGTGTAGCGCGGGGTGAAGCCCACGAACCAGGCGTCCGAGAAGTCGTCCGTGGTGCCGGTCTTGCCGGCGATGTCCAGGGGCAGGTCGTGGATCTCGTACGCCGTGCCGTGATCGATGACGCCCTCCATCATGTGGGTGAGCACGAAGGCCGCGGCGGGTGTGGTAGCGCTGTAGGTGGCGGGGAAGTGCTGCAGCAGCACCTGGCCGTCCGCCGTCGCCACCTTCTCGAGCAGGTAGGGCGCGATGTGCGTCCCCTGGTTGGCGATGGTCGAATAGGCGGAGGCCACCTCCAGCGGCACCAGATCGGCCGACCCCAAGGCGATGCTCGGCCAGGTGGGCAGCGGTGTCTGGATGCCGCAGCGGTGGGCGAAGTCCACCACCCGCTTGCCGCCCACCAGATCGAGCAGCTTGACCGCGGGCACGTTGATCGACTGCTCGAGCGCGCGCCGCAGGGTCACGATGCCGGAGTGCTTGTGGTAGTAGTTCTCGGGTCGGTAGCTCAGCCTGCCGTCGGCGCCGATGAACGAGGTAGGCGCGTCGAGCAGCGTGTCGGCCGGCGTCCAGCCGGCCTCCAGCGCGGCGCCATAGACGAACGGCTTGAACGACGACCCGACCTGCCGCCGGGCCTGGGTGATGCGGTTGAACTTGTTGCGCTCGAAATCCCAGCCGCCCACCATGGCGCGCACGGCGCCGGTCTGGTTCTCGATCACCACCGCGGCAGCCTCCATGCGCGGCTGCTGCTCCAGCAACAACCGCGGCTCGGCCGGCGGCGCCGGAGACTTCGGCTTTTCGCCGGGCTTGGCCGGCTTCGGCGGTTTCGTCTCGGGCACTTCGAAACGGAACCAGGCCACGTCCCCGGACTTCAGCAGGCTGCGCGGCTCGCGGCGGCCGGTCCAGGCGGTCCCCTCGGGCCCCAGCGTGTAGACCTCTTTGCCGATCTTGACGCTGGCGCTCCTCGCCCCCGTCTCCAGCACCAGCCCCTGGTACCAGCGGCCCGGCACCGGCTTGCCCTGGCCCCAGGTAGGCAGTTGCTGCGTGTCCAGCTCCGCCGCTTTCAGCGTGGCGATCGGGCCGCGCCAGCCGCGCCGGTGGTCCAGCTTCAGCAGGCCGGAGCGCACCGCCTTCTCGGCTGCCCGCTGAATCTGCGAGTCAAGGGTGGTCTGCACCTGCAGGCCGCCCTCGTAGAGGCTGGTGGCGCCGTAGGTGGTCTCCAGATACTTCCGCACGTCCTCGGCGAAGTAGGGAGCGAAGAGCTCTTCGGCCTGTTGCAAGGTCACCAGGATGGGCTGGGCTACCGCCTGTTGATACTGAGCGGAGGTGATGTACTTCTCCTCCAGCATGCGGCGCAGCACGCGGTCGCGCTGCCTCAGCACCAGATCGGGTGTGCGGTAGGGGCTGTAGCGGCTGGGAGCCGGAATGATGCCGGCGAGCATGGCCGCTTCGGGCAGCGTCAGCTTGGCGGCCGGCTTGCCGAAGTAATAACGCGATGCGGCCTCCACTCCGTAGTTGCCGTGGCCCAGGTTCACCAGATTGAGATAGAGGGTGAGGATCTGCTGCTTGCTGTAGTTTTTCTCCAGCTCGACGGCGACGAAGGCCTCCTCGATCTTGCGGCGCCACGTGCGCTCGCGCGACAGGAAGAGGCTGCGGGCGAGCTGCATGGTGATCGTCGACGCACCTTCGACCACCCGGCGGGCGCGGACGTCGGCCAGGCCGGCGCGGACGATGCCCATGGCGTCGATGCCGCCGTGACGGAAGAAGTTGGCGTCCTCGGAAGCGAGCACCGCCTGTTGCACGACCCGCGGGATCTGGCCTTCCTTCAGCATCACGCGCCGCTCGCGGGCGAAGGTGGCGAACACGGCGCCGTTCCGGTCGTAGAGCTGAGTGACCACGCTCGGCGTGTAGTCCGCCAGCGAGTCGACCCGCGGCACGTGGATGGCCGCCGCCACGGCCACGCCGGTGACGGCGCCGACCAGCAGAGCGGCGAGCACCGGCCATGCCCAGCGCAGCAGGCGCCTGGGGCCCTGAGGAGGCGGAGCTGGGGGAGTCAGACGGGAACGCTTGGCGGCCGGCGGCTCGTACTGCATGAACGGGATTATAGCCTTGTCGCCACCCTTGGCCGGTGATAGAAAGGCGCTGCCAAGCAGCAGATCCCAAACCGGCATACGGAGGCCTTGAATGGAACCCCCGCGCGTCGAGCCCCCGCCACCTCCTGCAGCGCCGTTCGATCCCTCGGCCCGGCCCAAGTCGAGCGGCTGCCCCAAGCCGCTGATCATCGGCTGCCTGATCATCTTCCTCCTCGGCGGCGTCGCGCTCCTCGGTGCCTTCTACTACATGACGAAGAACGCCTCCCGCGTGCTCCAGTGGTCCATGCAGCAGATGGAGACCGGAGTCATGGCGCAGCTCCCGAAGGACGTGACTCCCGAGGAGAAGGAGCGCCTCCGCCAGGCCTTCGCGGATGTCCGACAGGGGCTCCAGGACGGCCGGATTCCGCCGGAGAAGCTGCAACCGGCGCAGTTCAAGATGATGGAGATCGCCCGCAAAGGGAGCAGTCTGACGCGGCAGGACGTCCTCGAGCTGACCCGCGCGCTGGAGGAGGTCGCGGGGACCGGCGGGGGGACGACCGGAGCGGAATCGCCGCCGACTCCCTGAACCTGCGGCCGCCGCCTGAGGGATGAGTGAGATCATCGATCTGAGCCAGGAGATCTTCACGGGCATGCCGGTTTTCCCCGGTCTGCCGGAAGTGGAGATCACCATGCACGTCTCGCATGAGCAGTGGGACGGCATCACCGACAGCGACGTCGTCTCACCCGCCGTGAACCGCCTGGACTTGGGCGAGCATACCGGCACGCACGTCGATGCCATCAACCACATGGCGCGTCAGTACCGGGGCCGGTCGATCGACACGATGCCGCTGACGATGTTCTATACCGAGGGTCTCTGCCTGGACCTTTCCCATAAAGGTCTGCGGGAGCTGATCGAGCCGGCGGATCTGGAACGCGCGCTCTCCGCGGCGGGCCTCGAGATCAAGCCGGGGGACACCGTGCTGCTGTACACGGATCACTATCGGCGTGCCTTCGGGACCGCTGACTGGCGCAACGGCCCAGGCGTCAGTGCCGACGCGGCACGCTGGCTGGGGCGTCAGGGGATCGCGGCCTTTGGCGTGGAAGCGATGTCACCGGGCGTGATCGACGTTTCCAACCAGGAAGTTCATCGGATCTGCGGCGAGCTGGGCTTCACGCATTACGAGAACATGATCAACCTGCACCAGTTGATCGGCCGGAGACGTTTCCGTTTCATCGGTCTGCCGCTCAGGATCCGCGGAGGAACCGGCTCTCCTGTGCGGGCGGTCGCCGTCTTCGAGGGCTCAAAAGAGAGCTAGCCCGCTTGCAACGCCCCTGAGAAACCGGCAACGCAATGCCGCTGAGAAGCTGGTTATAGCCCAGAGAAGTCCGTAATAGCTCCAGGAAACCTGCGGCGGCGCCGAGAAGCTCGCAAGGCGCAGGGGAGGCTCGCGGCGGCTCTGACAAGTTGGTGACGGCCCACCTCCTGGGCCTCGTTGACCAGCTCCTCGAAGCGGCTGAGAGCCCCCTCGAGATATGTCAGCTCCGATGCGTTGGCGGCCAGCGCGGCGTGGAACCGCACCAGTTGACCGAGCTTCCCTGCATACGTCGATTCCCTGTTCATGATCCTTCTCCTTCCTGGGTGAGCCCTGAGGGCTCGTTGACCGGCCCGGAATTGAGCCGGAAATCGATTCCGCCTCCTGGTCCCCCGGCCGGTATGCGGATTCTGCGCTGAGAGAAGGACGCGCCAGAGGAGCGCTGCCGTACCGCTGTATTCAGATATGATAGAGACGCCCAAAGTGTTTTTCAAGAGGCAAGAGTTGCAGGACAAGGGGATTACTGCTAGAATATCCAAATAGGAAGGGGGCTCGAATGCCAGCAGACCGTGAATATCAACGCCGGCGTCAGATGGTGATCCGCGACATCCTCAGGGAGGACGAGGAGCCGGTGGCGGACCAGGCGGACTTAGTGGAAAGGCTCAGGAAGAAGGGGATTTCGGCCACGCAGCCGAGCGTCAGCCGGGACCTGAAGGAGCTTGGAGCCGTGCGGTCCGGAGGGCGCTACTACATCCCTTCCTGGGCCGAGCGGGCGGACGAGTCGCCGTTCCGCCGGGTCCTCCCCCTCATCCGGTCGGTGAGGACGGCAGGGCCCTACCAGATCGTGATCCTCACCATGGAGGGAGCCGGAGCGGCGGTGGCGGCGGCCATCGACGCCTCAGACTGGGAGGACCTCGTCGGCACCGTCGCCGGCTACAACTCGGTCCTCCTGCTGACCGAGCACAAGTTCTTCCAGGATCTCTTGATGCACCGTCTGAAGTTCTTCCGCGACGAGTACGGGATAGGGGAGGAGGAGGAAGCTGAATCGTAGCGGCGGCGGCCGATCCGCGGAGGCTCCTTAAGGCCGGCTCGCCCATCTCAGACCGTCCGCGAGTAGCGGGCCGCCGTCGCGCCGAGATAAGCGTCGAAGGCCATGGCGACGTTGCGCACCAGCAGGCGCCCGAGCGGCGTCACCTCAATCGCGTAGCGGGGCCCCGGCCGGTCGTACTTGGCGATCATCTCGCGATCGAAGGGAACCGGCTGCCAGAGGTCTTCGTTCGCGATTCAGCGCACCACGCGGAGGGAGGGTTTTGATTCTCCGAGGGAGACCTACCTCAAACCTACCCGGCGGGAGCTCAGGAGGTGCAGGTACGGCGGTGGATTTCGCTGGTCAGCGCCGCGATGCGCTCGGTGAGCTCGCGGGTGATCCGTGTCAGCTCAGTATTCTGCTCCAGCAGCTTGAAGATCTGTTCCTGCTGGCGATCGGCGATCTCCTGGCGCTCGATGCTGGCGTTGGCCAGGGCTTCCCGGTGCTGGGCGTCGGCGTCGGACATCATCTTGTCGCGGTCAGCCTGCCGCGTCTGAGCGAGCAGGATGAGCGGCGCCGCGTACGCCGCCTGGAGGCTGAAAGCGAGGTTCAGAAGGATGAAGGGATAGCGGTCGAAATGGAAAATCCCCCAGACGTTGAGGACGATCCAGACGCCGACGACCACGGTCTGCGTGATGAGGAAGGTCGGCGTGCCGAAGAATCGCGCGAAGTGCTCCGCCTTCCGCCCGAACCAGTCGCTGCCGAAAGGCGCGATCAGGTGGAAATGAGGAGCATGAAAGCGCAGGTGATGGTTGATGTGCGTCGGGACGTTTGAACGGGTCGAATCCGCGGACATGGTTCGGTCTCCCCTGAGATTCATCCCGCAATCCTACGCCACCGCATCGCGATGCCAACGTCCGCGCTGCTGGACAAGCTCGGGCTTTCCTGGTTAACTTCAGCTAAACCGAAACAGATCGATCAGCGAGGAGAACGCGATGTCTGATGACCGTATCGTGTTTCCCGGCGCCCGGGTGACGCCGGACGACCCGCGGTATCCGACGCTCATCCGCGGCTTCAACCAGCGCTGGGTGGGCCGCCCGCAATACGTTCAGGTGGTGGGCGATGCGCAGCAGATCGTCGACACGGTCCAGGATTGCCTCGATCGCAACCTGCGCGTCACCGTCCGCAGCGGCGGCCATTGCTACGAAGGATGGGTTTCGCTCAACGACGGCGTGATCATCGACGTGTCGTCGATGCACCGCGCCGGCTGGGACGCCGAGAACGGCTGGTACTTCCTCGAAGGCGGCTGCACCAACTGGGACATCTACAACCAGCTCTACCGCCAGTACAACATCACCCTGCCAGCCGGCTCGTGCTACTCGGTGGGAGCGGGCGGCCACATCTGCGGCGGCGGCTACGGTCTGCTGTCGCGCCTGCACGGCCTGACGGTGGACTGGCTCTACGGCGTCGAAGTGGTCCACGTGACGGAGGACCGCAAAGCCCGGCTGGTCCGCGTCACCCGGGACTCCACCGATCCGAAAGAGCTGAATCTCCTCTGGGGCCACACGGGAGGTGGCGGCGGCAACTTCGGCATCATCACGCGCTATCTTTTCAAGGAGCTGCCGGAAGGACCGAGCGAAGCCTGGCTCGCGAGCCTCTCGTGGGAGTGGTCCGAGCTGATCGGCAACCCCGACGAGTTCCAACAGATCGTAGGCAACTACGGCCGCTTCTTCGAAAAAAACAGCGGCGTCGGCAGCCCTTACTCCGGTCTCTTCGCGCTCCTGCACCTGACGCGCCAGGCGGCGGAGCAGGTCACCCTGACGGTGCAGTACGTCGGCGCCGAGCCGTGGCGCTTGGACGAGTTTCTTGAGGCGATGCGATCAGGTCTCAACGTTCAGAAGGTGAGAATCGTGGCGCCGCGTGTCCCGGTGGGCTACCACCATCTCGTATCGCGGACGACCGACACCCGCCGCATGCCCTGGCTGGAGTGCACGCAGACTTTGAACGGTTCCGGACCCAACCAGCGCGGCAAGTACAAGTCCGCCTACATGAAAAAAGCCTTCCCCGAGTCGCAGGTCGAGACCATCTGGAAATGGCTCACGATTCAGGACGACAAGTATCCCGCCAACTCCCAGGCACTGCTGCAGGTGGACTCCTACGGCTGCCAGATCAACGCCGTCGCGCCCGAAGCCACTGCCGTGCCCCAGCGCTCGTCGATTCTCAAGCTCCAGTACCAGACCTACTGGACCGAGCCCAGCCAGGACCAGGCCAATCTCAACTGGATCAACGATTTCTATCAGGAAATGTACGGCGACCGCGGCCCCTGGCCCGACGAGACCATGGACGGCTGCTACGTCAACTATTGCGATTCAGATCTGAAGGCTTGGCAGTACCTATACTACAAGGAGAACTACCCGCGGCTGCAG
>DASYTJ010000011.1:0-1585 GCA_036002325.1 Thermoanaerobaculia bacterium
CTTCCATAGAGCGCGGGCGCGGCCGAAGGCCTCGTCGGCTTCCTGAAGATTGCCGTGCACGCGCCGGGCGTTGCCGAGGTGGGCTTCGGCATAGCCCTCAAGGCGCCGGCGGAACATCTCGTTCTCGCCCGCGGGAAGACGGGCGATCTCCACCGCCAGCGCGGCGTACTCCAGCGCCCGGGTCGCGCTGTCGGGAGCTGCCTTCAGGCTCTCCTCGCACGCCAGCTCGCAAACCGCCCATCCCCGATACTCCCGCGTGTCTTCGAGAAGCAACTGCCGGTCCTTTTCCGTGCTGTCTCGGAGCACGTCCCAAAGGTCAGGCGCAGTCCTCCGGTCGGCGGCCGAGGGCGCCCGGCCGATCTCCCACGGGCCGCAGGCGTTCGCCAGCACCTCCTCGACGACGTGTCCAAGGAGCGGGCGGACAATCGCCGCCAGAGCACGGAGAAGCTCGTCCGTCCACGCCACGGCGCTGAGGAAGGAGCTTCCATCCCCCGCGGCTCCCCCTCGTGCGGCCAGGACCTCGCGGAGAGCCGGGCGCAAGACCGCCTCGACCACCACGTACGGCACCTTGGCGGCCTCGCAGAGATTTTCGAAGGTACGCGGCGAAGGAGTCTGCTGTCCTCGCTCGTAGCGGCAGATCGAGCTTTCTGCCACGCCGGATTCCGCCGCCAGCCTCTTTTGCGTCCAGTTGCCGGCGAGCCAGCGCAGCAGCCGCACCGTCAAGGCCGGCTCGGTGAGGCCCGGTGAGTTTTTGCGCCTCCGAGTCAAGATAGATTGCTTCGCCGGGTGTGATTTTTCTCCCATAGCGCACCATACTCCTAGGAGAGGGGCGCCCGCACGGCCATGACGGCCGCGCCGGAGCCGCCTCCAGAAAAGGAGACCTCCATGTTTCGTCCCTCTCTTCGCCGCATTGCAGTGCTGGTGCTCTGCGCAGTGCTGGCGGGTTCCGGAGCCCTGTCCGCGAAGCCGCGAGCCACAGGCTCACCTGATTCCGTCGTGGTTACAAAAGGAGTCCCGGCCGGCTTGTGGGACACGGTTTGGCGCTTCCTGGTCAGCGTATGGACGAAGAACGGTGGTGCCTCGGACCCGTACGGCGGAGCTTCCAACGGCCAGAGTCCACCTCCGTCGTCCTCGGACAATGGAAGCTCGGGTGATCCGTATGGTGTAGGGCACTAAGCGCGCTATCGCAGGAGCCTGCCGGACCGGCACCAGCCACACTCGCCGGTCCGGCGGAAAGCCGTCAGAGCAGCGGTTGCGCGGCGCCAATTCAAGATTCCTCAAACTTTAGTTCGGGCTGGTGTTGCGCTCGGTAGAGGTAGTCGCCGAGCCGGCGCGCCAGCTCCACTGTGGCCGCCTCCTTCCGGGTTGCTTCACAGAAGAGCGCCAGTGCCGCCAGCGCCCCGCGATGGACCTGCTGCGCCTTGAAGATCGCGAGCAGCTCCTCCGCCAGCTTCCGCACCTCGGCGGTGCGCCCCTCCTCCAGGTACAGGACCGCCAGCTCCAGCCCCGCCATGGCGGCATGGAAGGGGATCTGCCGCCGGGCGAACTCCCGGCTGACGTGCTCCAGGGCGGCAATGGCCTCTTC